>JANPIE010000174.1:0-39304 GCA_031424835.1 Chitinophagaceae bacterium | reverse complement strand
GCACATCAAGTATCTCAGCTTCCTGGCTGGTAATGGCCAATGATGTGTCGATGCTTTTGGGGTAGTGTGTGAGTATCTGGCTCTCGATCCTGTCTTTTAGCGGTGTAACAATACTACCCCGGTTGGTATAGTCTTCCGGATTGGCCGTAAATACAAATAAAATATCCAGGGGCATCCTGAGTTTGAATCCCCTTATCTGAATATCGCCCTCCTGTAAAATATTGAACAGCGCAACCTGTATACGCGCCTGCAGGTCGGGCAGTTCATTGATCACAAAAATTCCCCGGTTACTGCGTGGAATAATACCGTAGTGTATCACTTTCTCATCGGCAAAACTCAGTTTCATATTGGCTGCCTTGATGGGGTCAATATCGCCAATGAGGTCAGCAACACTTACATCAGGTGTGGCAAGTTTCTCTCCATACCTTTCAGAGCGATGCAGCCAGTGAACAGGTGTTTCATCCCCATGCTCCGCTACCTGGTCCTTTGCATACTTGCTCAATGGTTGTAACGGATCATCATTCACTTCCGATCCCGCAATGATGGGAATGTACTCATCCAGCAGGTCAACCATCTGCCGCGCCATGCGTGTTTTAGCCTGGCCGCGTAAACCCAGGAACAGGATGTTGTGCCTGCTCAATAACGCACGTTCTGTATCCGGTATCACCGTATCCTCGTACCCCAGTATGCCCGTAAATGCATTCTCTTTTTTCCGGATGCTGACAATCAGGTTCTCCCGTATCTCTTCCTTCACCGACCTGCTTTTGTAACCGCTTTTCTTTAACTGACCCAGTGTTATAATTTTCTTTATGTTCATATCAATAATTACTTATTACCGGTTTACAAACGTTACATCTCAAATCCCAACAGTACCTTTACCCCCAAAAAAAAACTCACGTCTCACCTCTCACCTCTCACCTCTCACGTCTCACCTCTCACCTCTCACCTCTCACCTCTCACCCCTCAATACACCGTCTTCCTCTTCCCGCTTTCAAAATCTTTAAAAATAAACGCCCCCAGTTTATCCAGGGAAGCAAAAAACGCTTTGCCATTGTTCATCTCAGTAAATTCCTGCACAAAATTCTGCAGGTATGGATCCGATGCGATCATGAATGTAGTGATAGGTATCTTCAATTTTTTACATTGTGCCGCCAGATTGATACACCGGTTCACCACTTTCCGGTCGAGGCCAAAACTGTTCTTGTAATATTTTTTCCCGATCTTAAGACAGGTAGGCTTGCCATCGGTTATCATGAAAATCTGTTTGTTGGGATTCTTGCGGCGGCGTAACAGGTCCATAGCCAGTTCAAGTCCGGCCACGGTATTGGTATGATAGGGGCCAACTTGCAGGTAAGGAAGATCTTTGATCTCAATACTCCATGCGTCGTTTCCGAATACAACGATATCAAGTGTATCTTTTGGATACTTGGTAGTGATCAGCTCACTCAGCGCCATCGCTACTTTTTTAGCGGGCGTGATCCTGTCCTCACCGTATAAGATCATCGAGTGCGAAATATCGATCATCAGCACGGTAGAAGTCTGCGTTTTAAAATCGCTTTCCCGGATCTGCAGGTCATCTTCCTGCATATGGAAACTATCTATACCATGATTGATCTGTGCATTACGTATGCTCTCTGTAAAATCTATCTGCTCAAGCATATCCCCAAACTGGAAGGGGCGCGTATCCGGATTCACTTCATCACCCTGTCCCGGCTTAAAGGTCTGGTGATTGCCCTGTTTGGTTTTCTTCAGCTTCCCAAAGATCTCTTCCAGGCTTTTCTTTCGTATGGTCTGTTCCGATTTACCCGTGATCGACAGGCTTCCATCCTGCGGATTTTCCTGCAGGTAACCGTTCTGTTTCAGGTCGTCGATAAAATCGCCCATTCCATACTCATCATTGGTGAGGCCATACTGCCTGTCCAACTGGTTGAGCCAGTCCAATGCCTCTGCAGGGTCACCATTGGTGTAGGTGAGCAACTGCATGAAAAAGTCGAGCAACTGTTCAAATTTGCTCCTGCCATGCTCATTAGGATCAAAATGCACAAACCTGTGTCCGATCATACCCTAAGCTACTAAAAAAGGAGAGCCAGTCCTGTGAGATGAATATTTATTAACATTCCAACCCGGCAAAAGGTTTTACCTGTATTTCCTACCTTTGGGTAGCTAATCCAGTGCCAGCAAGTAAAACCTGACAAAACAACATTGTATGCGGTGTGTGAGTGTGCGTGTGCTTTTATATGTGTGTGCTTTTATTGCGGGTTGCAGCAAAGAGCCTTTTCCTTCGCTGGAGCTATCCATTAAACCGGTCACCGATAGTCTCACAGGCATCCCAATTAAATTTTCTGCAGACGTTTCCAATACTCCTGATAGCTATCGGTGGGATTTTGGCGATGGCAGCAGTTCCACGCAGGCATCTCCGGCCCATACTTACCTGAAAATGGGCACCTATTATGTATCACTGAAAGCCGAACTCAAAGGTTCGCTGCAAACGGTGAGTTATAAACTGGTTATCAAAGGAGACGGCAGGCTTGCGGGTACCCGGCGCTACGCCGGTGTGTATACCTTTCACAGTTTACAGCCCAATGGGCAGGCAACTATTATCACACGCGTCATTCCTGATACCACACTCAGCATCAGTTTTCGGCAGCCCTTTGAACTCACTGTGTTTACGGCAAGCATGACCTGGGATCATGATACGGGCACCGAAGTGCAATACCAGAACCAGGCAGTAGCCAGGCCCTATCAGTTCCTGCGGTATTACCCAGCGAGAGACAGCATATTTATCCGGAGTACCACGAAAGAAGTTCCCGGCTCAGCGTCTTCCACTTATGAGTTTGTAAGTAAAAAATGAGGGGTTACTAAAATAAACAGCCGGACTTAGAGGTCCGGCTGTTTATGCATGCGATAAAATCGAAAAAATTATTTGTTCGCGCTATCTGCGCCAGGTTTGGCAGAATCCGCCGGGGCCATGGCCTTGCCGGGTATCTGTATGGCAGGGTTGTAAACCGTCTGCAATTGTTCCAGCCCTTTCAGGAAACTATCAGCCACACGTTTTTCTTCAGACATCATCTCGGCATTGGAACCCGTTAGCGAATTGTAGTAACGCATCTGCTGTTCAAGGTCTTTTTTAATTGACTCAGCTACTTTTTTGGCCAGCACTGCATCACCTGCCATATAGCAGGCTTCGAGGAACATAAGCGAGTTGCGGTTATGCATATTTCCGCGACTGGCCATGCCGTAACCAAAATTATCAGTATGCATCATACTATCTACCTTACGCAATACTTTCTGCGCATCTTCCTTGCGGTTCTTGCCGGCCAGGTCAACTGCAAGTTCTGCATAGGCTGTCCGGATGGTATTGAGATGCCTGCGGTTTTCTTCATCAAAATACACGCCTTTCGTCTGTGCATTTCCAAATTTGAACACATTCATCGCCTTGTTCAGCATATAATCAGTATTCACGCGGCTGTTGGCAACCGGAACCAGACGCCAGGTTAAACCATCTCTTCTCAGGTACTGGTCAAAACCAAGGTCGGCGGAAGAATTGGTGAAATAGATGGGCCTGTTCCATTTGTTGGCGGCGATGATATTGAGCAGGGCCATATCATTTTTCACCAATGATCCTTTGGGTATTTCAAATCGCATTTCATTTACCACGCTATCGGTTGCATTAACGGTTCCGTTCTTTAACACCATGGCTTTATCAACCGGAACCGACATTTTTCTTACCGGGAACGTATTCAGCGCTTCCCCGCCACCGCGGTCCTCCATTTTGGCAGGATCATCACTACCTACATAATTCTTCATCACATCGTAGAGGTCGTAGAACCTGTCTTCCGGAATATTTTCCTTTGGCCGGTATAGGATATAATCTCGTTTGCTACCCTGGATCTGTTCCGGTGTCCAGATTACATCGATGGGGTCACTCTGGTTTACTTTGTACCTGAGTTCATTGATGTACCAGTCAATGCCCAATAAACTAAAATTTATCACACGTACATCTGGACGTACACCTTCCACTTCCTGTGCGTACCACAATGGGTAAGTATCATTATCGCCGTAGGAGAATACGATGGCATTGGGTGCACAGCTTTCGAGGTAATCCCTGGCAAGGTCGGGAGGCAGGGCTTTGTTGCTGCGGTCATGATCATCCCATTCCTGCTGCGCCATCAATACAGGTACTGCCAGCAGGCAGATAACGGTTGCGAGCATCGCTGCGGTGGTGGCATTGAGTTTTCTGGCCAACCAGTCGCGCACTTTCATTACACCCAACCCTATCCAAACAGCAAAAGCATAAAAACTTCCTACATAGGCATAGTCACGTTCACGAGGCTGAAAGCCGGCCTGGTTAAGGTACAGCACGATGGCCATACCCGTAAAGAAGAACAGGAGCATATTGACAACACCATCACTGCCTTTTCTTTTGAATTGATAGAACAACCCAATTAAGCCCAGTATCAGTGGCAATGCAAATAAACGGTTATGGGCCTTGTTGTTTTTTAAACTGTCGGGCATCATACTCTGGTCGCCATAGATAAGGTTATCCGTGGGCAGGCCGGTAATCCAGTTACCATCCCGCACATTACCGGTAAACAATCCCTGGTTATCATTCTGCTTTCCTGCAAAGTTCCAGAGGAAGTAGCGGAGATACATCCAGTAAGTCTGGTAGGAGACAAAGAATTTTACGTTGTCCATTTGGTTAGGCGCGCGGTCATAACCCTCTTTGGTTTTTCCGATGCCCAGGAAATTGGCATAGTAATCGGCATGACTCTGGTCATTACTGGCATCCCATACACGGGGAAAAACCATTTTATCTTCGGCGGCATATACATATTTCCTGTCCTCACCCAGTTCCACGTATTTGTTGCCCACTTTCTGGTAACGCATACCCGTAGTTTTTATGTCCTGCGGATTGGCAGTAAATTTCTGCCCATAGAGCAATGGAAAATCCCCGTACTGTTCACGGCCCAGGTAACCGACAAGGCTATTGGGATTGTCAACATTATACATATCCACGGAAGGGTTTGCATTACTGCGGATCATCGTGGTTACATAGGTGCTGTAGCCTATCAGCATAAACGCAATGCACCACAGGCCCAGGCGCAGGTAAGGCCAGCCTTTTCTGCCGGCCACTTTTAATCCGTACCACATAAGTACAGCCACCAGTACAAAGAAGAAAGCAAATCCACTGAAGAATGGCAGTCCGAATCCATTCACAAACCAGCGGTCGAATGTTCCTGCCAGTTTTACGGTATATTGAATAACACCTACCTGAACAATACCGGTGATTACACAACCGATCACAAAGAAAATATACATGCCCCCGTAATAGGCTTTTTTGGGTTTGTTGAAACTCTCAACCAGGTATAGCAGACCAATGCCTGCCAGGATGCCGAATATAACCAAACCGGCCAGTGTACTGTCCATGGGCACATTATCCGTTGATTCGCCGGAAGCCATTACCAGCGCCCCTATAAAACCCACCACACCACCAACGATAAGTATGCGGAGAAACCATTTACGCAGTAACGTATAGTTGAAGGTTTCTTTGCGACGGAAATAATAGACCATTACGATAGCCGGAATAGTAAGCAGGTTCAAAAGGTGAACACCGATTGATAATCCCATCATAAAAAAGATAAACACGATCCAACGGTCCGCACCCGGTTCATCGGCATGGTTCTCCCACTTAAGAATGGCCCAGAAAACGATGGCTGTGAAGAAGGAAGAGAGAGCATATACCTCGCCTTCTACAGCGCTGTACCAGAACGAATCACTGAATGTATAGGCAAGCGCACCTACAGCGCCTGCACCGATAATAGACCATGCCTGCGAAGAGCTTAGCGTATCCGTAGTGGCTACGTTGGCTATCCTTCTTGCGAAGTGGGTGATGGTCCAGAAAAGAAAAAGAATGGTAAAGCCGCTGGCCAGTGCACTCATGATGTTTACGGCCTTGGCGGCGGTAAGCGGGTTGTCACCAAACAGAACAATAAAAGCACGCCCCAATATCACAAACAATGGTGCCCCAGGCGGGTGGGGTATCTGCAGTTTAAAACAACTGCTCACAAACTCCCCGCAATCCCAGAAACTTCCCCCCGCTTCCGCGGTTAAAATATAAACGGTACATGCAATCAGGCAAATAACCCAGCCGGCAATGTTGTTGACCTTTTTAAACTGCATCTGTTTTGGTGTTTTAAGACTGGCAAACATACCTTAATAATTGTAAAAAGGAAAATGGGGGTGTGCAAATGAGGATTTTTAAGAAAATGTTATAATTGAGTATGCCGAGTCTGTGGTCCGTGGTCCTGAGTCTATGGTTGTTAGCTGGTTGGTGGTGAATAGTTATTACGAACTTACACCCCCCCCACAATATCCAGACTACAGACTACAGACTACAGACTACAGACTACAGACTACAGACTACAGACCGTTCTTCCTATCTTTGCCGCTTCATGAGCCAAAAACGCACAGTTGCATTTCATACATTGGGTTGTAAACTCAATTACTCAGAGACCTCAACGCTTTCCCGTTTGCTGGAGCATGAGGGTTTTGAGAAAAAAGGTTTTGACGACCAGGCCGATGTGTACGTGATCAATACCTGTTCTGTAACTGACAATGCAGATAAGGAATGCCGGCAGCTTGTGCGAAGAATACAACGCAGGTCGCCCGAAAGCTTTGTGGTAATCACCGGCTGTTACGCGCAATTGAAACCGCAGCAGATCGCTTCCATTCCCGGGGTAGATCTGGTGCTGGGCGCTGCAGAAAAATTCAATATTGCCCGGCATATAGGCGAATTAGCCAAAGGCGAAGCGGCGCGCATCTGCAGCTGCGATATAGATGAAGTTAGCGGATTCAACGCCTCGTTTTCACAAAACGACCGTACACGTACCTTTTTGAAAGTTCAGGATGGCTGCGACTATAACTGTTCCTTTTGTACCATACCCATGGCCAGGGGGAAAAGCCGCAGTGATACCGTTACCAACGTGGTTGCCAATGCGGAGAAACTTGCGGCGGATGGTGTAAAAGAGATCGTACTCACTGGCGTAAACCTGGGCGATTTTGGCAAAGGTTCGGATGGAAACAGCGCTTACCAGGAAAATTTCTTTGACCTGGTGAAAGCACTCGACCAGGTAAAAGGCATTGAACGCTACCGTATCTCCTCAATAGAACCCAACCTGCTCACCAATGAGGTCATAGAATTTGTTGCCAACAGCGATAAGTTTATGCCGCATTTTCATATACCACTGCAAAGCGGGAGCAATCATATACTGGGATTGATGCGGCGCAGATACAAGCGCGAACTGTATGCGGACCGGGTAAAGCTGATCCGGACACTGATGCCGCATTGCGCTATTGGCGTTGACGTAATTGTTGGTTTTCCGGGCGAGACGGATGAACATTTTAAAGAGACTTTTGATTTCTTACATTCCATTGATGTATCCTACCTGCATGTGTTCACTTATTCTGAAAGGGATCATACCAGGGCCCTCGAAATTAAACCTGTGATACCTGTACCCATTCGAAATGAACGCAATAAAACCCTGCGCAATCTATCCTATATGAAGTTGCAGCACTTCACCCGGCAACATGACACGCAAAAAAGAAAAGTATTATTTGAAGGCTTTGAAAAGAATGGAATGATGGAGGGATATACCGATAATTATATCCGCGTAACCACGCCTTACCGCAAAGAGTGGGCTAATGAATTGGTTGAGTGGACGCTGGGGTAGGGTTGGAATAAGGGGTTAGAGGGGTTATGAAGGTTAAGGATGTTTATGTGACATGTACTTAATACAGACTTTAACGTCTTTAACCAATTTAACTACTTTATCTTAACTCCATCCGCCTAAATAGATGATAAGTACTCAGCCGGAAATTCTACCACCATTACCTGCCCCAGGCTTTCGAGTTTTACGTAAACTTTTTTCTTGCCGCCTCTTAAAACGGTGCCTTCATTACCCATAAACACGCCGTGATTTACTTTGATCTTGGCATCTTCTTTAAAACCTTCCTGCGAGATTACGGAAATGCTGGCGTCTTTTTCGGCAAGGTATTTTTTAATGATGGCCACTTCTTCATCCCTGATTACAGCGGGCTTACCGAGGTAATGCACAAAATTGAGTACCCCGTCGGTCATCAATACCTTGGAACGTTCGATGGTATCGATATGCACAAATACATATGACTTAAACAAGGGTTCTTCAACGATCTTTTTACGATCGCTCCACTGACGTTCAATCTTTTGAAGGGGGCACCAGCTTTCAATGCCTTTCCTGACAAGTACAGTATCAATCTTCTTCTCCCAGCGGGGCTTGGTATAAATTGCATACCATTTCTTCTCAAGTTCCACTACAGATATGATTTATCTCCCAAAAATACGGGTATCGCAAGGTTAATTCAAAACAGTTTGCTGCTGCGCCCGCGCAAGTTCCGTAACTATTTTAACTGTTTCGTCAATATACCTGTCTGTCTTAAGACCTTTGAGCCAGGCCTGGTAACGTTCTCCTTTGGGTTTATCAGGGTTGTTATAGAATTTTTCTTTATCAACAATTGTTGTTTCCACCACCAGTTCGTTTTTCAGTTTGACAAGGGCATTATCCTGGTTTACGGTGGAGGTGATTTTTTTCTGGCGCTCACGGTATTTCTGCAGGTTCAGGCTGGCTGGCTGCTCTGAATTTTTCGATAACCACAGCAGGTTTGCCTGCAACTGGTTTAACGCAGAGTCTTTGCGGATTTTTTCATTCTGCTTGCGTATCACCGCCTCCAGGCCCAGGTTGTTCTGCCAGGTCTGGTAAGGCATTTTAGGAATTTCATCCCATGGCAACGCAGTTGGGTTGTCTTTTTCACGGCCCTTGTAATATTCATAGAAATCCGGAATGATCACATCAGGCGTAATGCCTTTTAACTGCGTAGAACCTCCGTTCACGCGATAGAACTTCTGGAAGGTGAGTGTCATCGCCCCCATATCCGTTCTGGAACTGCTGATATCTGTACGGTTGCCGAAAGGTATTTGCCTCTGCACGGTTCCTTTACCATAAGTTGAGCTGCTGCCGATGATTACTCCGCGTTTATAATCCTGGATAGCACCCGCAAAAATTTCACTGGCCGAAGCGCTGAACTCATTTACCATTACAGCGAGAGGGCCATCGTATAAAACAGATTCGTCGTTATCTCTCCAGGTAGTATTGTCCACTTTGCCGCTCCTTTCCTTCACCTGCACTACTGGTCCGCTTTTGATAAACAAGCCCACCATTCTTACCACCTCATACAAAGATCCACCGCCATTACCGCGTATATCAATAACAATTCCTTTCACATTTTCAGCTTTCAGTTTCACCACTTCCCTCGCCACGTCTTCTGAGCAACGCGCGCCTTTTTCGTCTTCAAAATTCGCATAGAAGTCTGGGAGATAGATATAGCCGATCTTATCCTGTCCTTCTGTGATCACAGCGCTTCTTGCATACACTTCATCCTGCACAACTTTCTCACGCATGATGGAAACCACTTTGATGGAACCATCCTGTTTTTTCAAAGTGA
Source organism: Chitinophagaceae bacterium (assembly GCA_031424835.1). Classification (GTDB taxonomy): domain Bacteria; phylum Bacteroidota; class Bacteroidia; order Chitinophagales; family Chitinophagaceae; genus Sediminibacterium. The sequence continues at coordinate 29,767 of JANPIE010000174.1, read as the reverse complement.
GACGCACCTCGGTACCTTTGTTGCCACGAATCAGTTTCACTGCGTCCTGCGTATCATAGCCGGCCACATCAACGGGCTCTGCACCACCCTGCCCCACTTTTACGATAACATCGCCCACTACAATCTCTCCCGATTTCCATGCTGCACCGCCGGGCTGGATGGTAGCGATCTTGATACCGTAGTCATCTTTTGTGAGTACTGCGCCGATCCCATAGAACTCGCCGCTCATACGCTCGTCGAATGCACGTTTTTCCACCGGCGGAAAATAATCCGAATGCGGATCCATCAGGTTGGTGATCACATTGATAAATGAATTAAAACGCTCTTCTTCCTTATAGGTACTCTTGATACGGTCAAAAGTTTCATTCATTACTTTCAGCACTTTTCCTCTTGCTTCTTTTTCCAGCTCCACATCCGTTTTCACAACAAAATCTTTTTTGTCTTTGTTTCTTTCGCGTTGGTCCTGGAGGTCAACAAACCTTTCCAGAGTATAGAGTTTCATTTTCTTTCTCCAACGCTCCCGGCGTTCCTGCTCAGAAGCAGCGTATTCAAGTTTGTCGCCATCGAGTTCTACCGACTCGTCCTTGGTAAAATCAAATGGCTTAGATAATATATCCTTATACATGGCAATGCCCTCAGTAATACGGGTATCATAGATAGCGCTCACTGCCGGTGCAAACTCTATAGGCGTGCCATGAATCTCATCGTCGATGGTGGCCTCATATTTCCTGAGTTTGCTGATATCGGATTGAAGGAACAGGGTTTTATCACCATCCAGGTCCTGCAGGTATTTTTTGAATACCTGCTTTGAAAAAGCGTCATTAATATTTTTAGGACTGTAATGGTGTCCCTCGAGTATAGTGCCCACAGCAGCCAGTAGCCGCTGCCTGGGTGTCATGACGATATCGGTTCCGGCGCTGGTAGACTTGAAAGCAAAGAACAATCCTCCAAATAAAACGATAGCCAATAGCAACAAACCTTTTCTGCTCTTCATAAATTGTGTGAATTTTTGCATGATAGTTACCAAAAATAACTGAAAAACGCGCTAAGCCATCAAATCGCCCGTGCAATTAACAAGGTTTTGATAAGCGGCAAGCCTTGCTGTAAGCATACAAAAAGAGTTCCAGCTTGCGCGGGTTTGGAGTTTGGGGTTTGTAGTTTGGGGTTAAGATGGTAACAACTCTTAGTCAAAATCGAATAGCCAGCCCCAAACACCAAACACCAAACGCCAAACATTTCTGCAGGAAATCCCTTCTTCAGGCATAAATAATTTTACATAGAACCTTCCTCTTCTACCTGAATTGCCCTATTTTTGCCGACCAATAAACGGAGGGCGTAGCTCAGTTGGTTAGAGCGTTAGTTTGTGGCACTGAAGGTCGGGGGTTCGAGACCCCTCGCTCTCCCTTAATCAAGACAAAACCTATAAGTGACCCTTATAGGTTTTTAAATTTTTATCCATGCCTTATTCCTGGATTCTGATCCCCCTGGCTGCCGCCTTTATCGGCTGGTTCAGCATCTGGGTGGTAATAAGCTTGCTTTTTCGCCCGGAGCGTCCCCGCAATATATTGGGTATAAGGTTTCAGGGTGTCTTTCCCAAATACCAGCAGCGGCTTGCGGACACAGTGGGCGGCCTGGTGAGCCGGGAGCTGCTTTCCTTCGGCGATATCAGGGAAAAAATTGTACACCCGGCAAATATCCAGAAGATCATGCCGTTGGTAGATGAGCATGTTGACGAGTTCCTGCGCGTAAAACTGCCTAAACAGATGCCGGTAATCGGTATGTTTATCGGCGACAAAACCATAGCCGAATTAAAAGCTGTTTTCACTGCCGAACTTGAGATCCTGTTCCCGGTGATCATGGGTAATTATATCCATAACCTGGAAGAACAACTGGATCTTAAAAAACTGGTCACTGAAAAGCTGGCAGGTTTCCCCCCCCGGAAACTCGAACATATTTTTAAATCTGCCATGTCAAAAGAACTCCGTATGCTCCCTTTAGCCGGGGCGATACTGGGTTTTGTGATGGGTCTGGTGCAGCTGGCCATATTGTATTGGCTGTAGCATTTCATTACCCCCAAAAAACGGCCCGTCACCGACAAAATGGGGAAATTATCAGCTTACGATTGAACCTTTGCCCACTTAATCGTTCATCTTACCGCTTGTGTAATGAAAGGTAGGGCGGCAATGGCAGACAGCGCAAATTTGCAAAATATATAAGCATACATATCATGAGAAAATTATTATTCGTTTCGGTTCTTAGCCTGGCAATGTTATCGGCCTATTCGCAGTTCCCCGGGGGTGGTCGTCCCGGTGGTGGCACAGGGGCTCCACAGAGCATGAACATTGGCCATTTTTATGGAAAGATCGTAGACAAGGCTAACAAAGGGGTTGACGGCGTAACCGTTCAGTTGATCGGCAACCGCTTTGACACTGTAGCCAAAACCATGAAAGAAGCGATCCTGAACACATCCATCACCAAACCCAATGGTGATTTCAGCTTTGATAACCTGGCCATTTTCGGAAATTATAAGCTTCGACTGAGTGCCATCGGTTATAAACCGTTGGAAAAACCGATCAGTTTTGGCATTAAAATGCCACAGGGCGGTAATGCCGGCGGTGGCGCAGCAGGTGGCGGTATGCAGCAATTACTGGGAATGGCAGATAAGGACCTGGGCAACATAAAACTGGAAGAAGATGCAACCAACCTGGGCAATGTAACCGTAACTTCTTCTGCTAAACCCCAGTTTGAACTGGGCATTGACAGAAAGATCTTTAATGTGGATAAGAACCTTGTCAGCACTGGACAAACCGCTACCGAGATCATGAAAAGCATCCCTTCGCTGAATGTGGATATCGATGGCAATGTAACGCTCCGCAATGCGGCGCCACAGATATTTATCGATGGAAGGCCAACAACACTTACTCTGGACCAGATACCCGCAGATATTATCGATAAGGTAGAATTGATCACCAACCCTTCCGCTAAATTTGATGCATCGGGTGGTAACGCGGGTATCCTGAATATAGTTTTAAAGAAAAACAAGAAAACCGGTTACAATGGTGGTATCCGTACCGGCATCGATTCCCGTGGAAAAATAAACCTGGGAGGCGACCTGAATCTGCGCCAGAACAAGATCAACATTAACCTGAATGGTAATTTCAATGAAAGAAAATCCATTTCAAACGCTATTGTTGACAGGGACAACTTTGCCAACAGTTTTGGGCCAGCCAGCAAAGTACACAATGTAACAGATGGTACCAACGAAGGTCATTTTGCTTTTGTACGGGGCGGCATTGATTACTTTGTTGATAACCGAAATACATTTTCCATTGCTGCCAACTATGTAAACGGAAAGTTTGATAACGTGCAGACACAACGTGTAGACTCAACCATCAATGGTGCCTTTACCTCTTACAACAATATAGGAACGGTTAGTAAAGCTGAGTTTAAAAACTTTGGATCACAGTTCAGCTATAAACACAATTTTGCCAAAGCCGGGCATGATCTTTCTGCCGATGTGAATTATAACTCAAGCAAAAACGATAACGCTTCTTACATCAGCACACAAACTTTCAGACCCGACAATACTACCAAAGGACAGCCGTTCCTTCAGCAGACATTGGGTAATGGAAGCAACAGTTTTCTAACCATGCAAACCGATTACGAGAACCCGCTAACGGATGACAGTAAATTTGAAGCGGGTGCGCGTGCCGCCATCAGGAATTTTACCAACCTGAGCGACCAGTACCGTTATGATTATGCTGCCGCCAAATATGTATTGGTACCCATCATCAGCAACAAATACAAATTTAACGACCAGGTATATGCGGCCTATGCTACCTATACTTTTAAAGTAAATAAATGGAACTACCAGTTAGGCCTTCGTGCAGAAAGCTCACAGTATACCGGTAACCTGTTAACCGCTGCCGGTAAGGATTCAGCGAAATTTGATGTGAGTTACCCGCTGAGTCTTTTTCCGAGTGCGTTCATAACCTACCGGGTGGATGACAAACAGGATGTTCAGTTTAACTATTCACGTCGTGTGAACCGTCCGAACTTCTTCCAGCTCATGCCGTTCCCTGATTATTCTGATCCCCAGAATATCAATATCGGTAATGCAGGTTTGAAACCCGAGTTCACCAACTCGTTTGAAGTTTCTTACAACAATGCCTATACACGTGGCGCGAATTTCCTTGCCAGCCTGTTTTTCAAACACAATACAGACCTCATCACCAGGTTTACCTACCAGGATAAAAATGCTTTGTCACCTACCGGCGACCTGGCGTATTTCAATACCTATATCAATGCCAATAGCAGTTATGTAACGGGCCTTGAACTTACCAACCGCATGCCGGTTAATAAATGGTGGGACCTTACATTGAATGTGAACGTCTTCTATTCAAAGATCAATGCGCTGGTACAGGCTACTACTACTACGCCTGAACAAACACTCACCAATTCATTGGTGAGCTGGTTTGGAAAAATGAACAGCACGTTTAAAGTGGCCAAGGGATGGTCAATCCAGTTCAGCGGTGATTACCAGGCCAAAAGTGTTTTACCGCCAGGTTCAGGTGGCGGCGGCGGCCGTGGTGGCGGCGGTGGTGGTGGTATGATGTTCGGCGGCGGACCACAGTCCACCTCGCAGGGTTACAACTTCCCGCGTTATGGATTTGACCTTGGACTTCGCAAAGACTGGACCTGGAAGAACGGACAAAGCGGATCACTTAACCTGAGTATGAATGACATCTTCCGCTCACAGATATTTAAAAGTTATTCAGAGAGCATTTATTTTACACAGATCAGTGAAAGAAGAAGGGACCAGCAGGTGTTACGTCTTAATTTCAGCTACCGCTTCGGTAAATTTGATGCTACTTTATTTAAACGTAAGAATACCAAAGCTGACCAGAGTGGCGGGGCTGATATGATGGGGGGAAATCAGTAGACGCTCTGATAATTAGTAATTCATAATTAGTAAATAATAATTGGAAATTAAACATTGATCCGCTCAAGAAATTGGGCGGATTTTTTTTGTTTCTTTTAGATTCTGTTCTCGCTGAATTGACGGGAGCGCAGTTATGTTATATTTATAAATAACGCTCTTTAATAATATCGAGATGGTGTTTGTGATGGGCATAGGTATGATTTACCAGCAGCCTGGCAGAAAGCGGATAATTATTGGCGGTACCGGTACCATCCAGTGCATCGTCATCCAGGGTTTCCATAAAGCACATACTTGCCGCACGCACAATCCGAAGTTCATGCAGCAGGTCTGCAATGGTTCTTTTTTCTGCATGCGCGTTCTCTGCAAAAACATTTTCGTCGAAACCCGGTAAATTTTGAGCATCGCGTCTTGCCATTCGCATAGCGCGGTAGATAATGATGCGTTCACAATCTGCTAAATGCTGGATGATGTCTTTGATGGTCCATTTACCCGGCGCATACTGATACAACAATTTTTTCGCGGGTAAATGCAAAAGCAATTTTTCTGTTTCAACCAATATATCCTTTAAATGCTGCAATAGTTTCCCGTCGTCGGGTACTTTGTCGATATAGTCCTGGTAAAAAGGAGCAACTTTCTGTGTTGGTTTGTGAATGAGCCGCATAGTAAAGGGTATAAATGGATAATGGGAGAATACCGTAATTATTTTCAGTCAATAAGGAATACAACTCTCTGTGAATACAATTTCCAGCCATGTTTATTCATTAAGCGCAATTGCGCGTTGCAATACCCGGATCATCAATGGAATAGCCGGTATAGAGAAAATGCTTCTATGGTTGTCTTTCTAATCCGTGTTTTGGTGTTGAAGCCCTTAGTTCGATCATGGTGCGAAGGCTTCGCCACAGAATATACAGAATATACAGAACTACACAGAGTTAAGGCCCAGGGAATAATTGATCTAATAGGATTCCTTTCGTCTGATCTACCTAATCCTGTATTTATCATTCATTAAATCCGGCACAGCAGAGAGTTCTTTTATTCAGACTGACCTGAACAGCATGGTTAGTTAAGGACCTACTTTTGAAGTAAAGCCACTCAACTATTTAGCCTGTCATCATAGGCCACTGTCTCGCCATATTCAAGCCAGCGTCTCAAAATTCGCAGGTACATTGCCCAGCAAAAACCGGATACGCGGTAATGCTCGGTATTACCCACCCAGCCCGTATGGTAAAAAGCAGTTTCCGTGGCCGATCCTTTTTCTGATAATGTAAATCCTACTTTGGTTCCCATCCAGATGGGTAGGGCTTCGGTGATCTCCAATTCAAAACATTTGTTGTGCTCGTGTTTTGTTACCACAGCTTTCCAGTGATATTCCGGGCCAAAATACAACGTGTAAGCCTGGCCCGGATCCGGGATACCAGCCGAAGTTTTGGTCCACCAGGTATCAAGTCCCTGCGGCGTGCTGATAGCAGCAAAAACTTTGTCTACCGGGGCGTGTATCGGGAAAGTGTAAAATATGTCGGGCATGGTCAGATGTCAGGCATGGTTGCTGCCGAAAGTTATAAAATCTTCCCAGCAACCGGAAGTGTTCGGATGGATAATTAAGAGTAATTTTGGTAATGCTGGTTAAGCCGTGGAAAAAAATGCACACTGCGCCACGGTACCTGCCGAACCTACAAAGCGGTATTCGGACAAAACATCGTTACAAAAAAAGTTAACAGTTCACGAACAGGAACGCTCAATCCTAGATAGCCGCCGTATGGAATTCTTTTGCCAGGTACTGGTCCACCGTATTTCTGGCCTGCCAGTATAACTGCTGGTCGCCCTTGGGTATCCTTCGTAACAACTTCTGGCATTCATGTAGGAATTTGTAAGTAAAGCCTGACCCGGAACCTGCAATATCCCGGGCATTGTCGATGATATCGGCGTATTTAATGGTTTGTGCACAAGGGCTGCTCGTCGCAAGACGTTCTATTTCTTTGTCTTTTCTCACGCGCCGCTTCCATTGCGGGTAAGCACGGTGTGTGAATACATCTGTGAGTTCGATCACATATTTCAGGGTTTCATTGGCGGCGGGTGCGGGCATGATGGTGAGCAGGAACTCCTGCATCCCGACCCTGGTAACAGTTGTATCTTCCAAAACATCATGCAGTAGTGCCGCAGCCAGTACCGGGGTTTTGTTGCTCACCTCGGCACAGATATGCATCACGCGAATGGGATGTTCAATATATGCCTCGTCTGCAAACTTGCGTCGCTGGCCTTCGTGACTCTGACGGGCAAATGCTTCTACCTGTTCCAATACAATGCTCATGATCTTCAATTTTGTCCGGGTTTATTTATAGAGTCTGAGAGCCTGGTGGCGGAATCGCTTACCATAGCTGAATCAGGCAGGCCCGAAACAGTACTTGTCTTGCCGGCAGTAGAATCCCCGGTATAGGAATCCGGGTTTTCGCGGTTGCCGCAGGAAAGCGTGAATACCACCAGGGCCGCAATCAAAATTATCCGTCCCATTTTTTACTTTTTATACTGTGTAAAATGGAAAGAATACAAATGTTGTTCCAGCGGGTTGCATGAGAGCCATTGGCAATAATCGCTAACTATTGCCTTGATGGAAAGGAAAGAGAGTTTTATACGTATTACCGGTTCTTACCGGTAAGCATGGGTACAAAGGAAAAAAGATCGAACGCTTCTTCCTTTACCGTGCCATCGTCCTGTTTGGTCAGCCTGAGCATTCGTTGTGATTCGCCATGGTCGAGGGGAATGACCATAAGTCCGCCGGGTTTTAGCTGTGCAACTAGTTTTGGTGGAATAAAAGGCGCGGCTGCGGTAATGATGATCCGGTCGAAGGGTCCGTAAGTGGGCAACCCTTCAAAGCCATCGCCAAAAAAGAACTTGATATTTGGGTATTTGTTCCGGAAATAATAGTTTTTCTGGAGGTCGTACAGTTTTTTTTGCCGCTCGATGGTGTATACCCATGCCCCCAGTTCTGCCAGCACAGTAGCCTGGTAAACGCTGCCGGTACCAATTTCCAGCACTTTGTCGAGTTTTCTCACCTGAAGCAATTGCGTTTGGTAAGCCACAGTATAGGGTTGTGAAATGGTCTGCCCTTCTGCAATGGGAAAGGCCCTGTCCTCGTAAGCGATCTTATCAAAAGCAGAATCGAGGAAATAGTGGCGGGGAATATTGTTCATGGCTTCCAGCACGGCCTCATCGGTTATGCCTTTTTCCTTCAGCACATCCATCAGTTTCCTGCGCAGGCCCTTGTGTTGCCAGCTGTCCTCGTACTTTCTCATAAGCAGTACGAATATAGGTTATCGCGCACAGGGATGGAAAGTTGTGCATAGAAAAAAAACCAGCGGAAATTACCAACACCTATTTAGTTTGCCACCGATTTCACAGATTAACACGGAAGGGTTTCTGAGCAATCTGTGGCAACCATTATTTTAGCTGCATGTCTGCTATTATGTCGCTGATCTTTTTTTCCAGCGACGCAAACACCGAATCAAAATCCTCTTTTCGTTCCAGTTTCGTATTCACACTGAAATAGAATTTGATCTTTGGCTCGGTTCCGGAAGGGCGGGCGGATATTTTGGTACCATCAGCGGTGATAAACTGAAGCACATTACTTTTCGGAAGTTCTATTTGCCAGCTTTCACCGGTTGCCAGGTTGGTTCCCTTCTGCAACTGGTAATCCAGCAGCGTGGTTACTTTGGCGCCCGCAATTGTAGCCGGTGGGTTTTTGCGGAAGCCTTCCATCATCTCTGCGATCTCCTTTTGCCCGTTCATGCCTTTCTTGGTAATGCTGATCAGGTTTTCGTAATAGAAACCGTATTTGATATACAGCTCTATCATTTTATCGAATAAAGTTTTACCGCGGTTTTTTTCATAGGCAGCCATCTCGCACATCAGGGCCACAGCGCTCACCGCATCTTTATCACGGATCTGGTTTCCAATCATTAACCCAAAACTTTCTTCACCACCAATTACGTAGTTCTTACTGCCTTCCAGCTCCTTAATTTTTTCGGCGATCCACTTAAACCCGGTTAGTACATTGTAACAGGTAACCTCATTATGCTCCGCCACACGGTTGATCATTTCCGTAGTAACGATGGTGGTAATGACCATATCATTTGGCTGTGCAATACCTTTCGCTTTGCGCGCTTCCATCATATAGGTAAATGCCAGCACCGCAGTCTGGTTGCCGTTCATCAGCACCCATTCTCCTTTATGGTTCTTCACACCAATTCCCACGCGGTCAGCATCAGGATCGGTACCGAGTAAAATATCCGCATCAAGGTCCCTTGCCTTTTGTAACCCTATGGCCATGGTCTCGCTTTCCTCCGGGTTCGGATACCCCACAGTCGGAAAATTTCCATCGGGTATGGACTGTTCCTCTACTATATGTACATTGTTAAATCCAAAACGTTTAAGTGTTTCCGGCACGAGTGTGATACCGGTGCCATGGATGGGCGTATAAACGATCTTCAGGTCCTGCTGCTTTGCAATCACATCCGGATAAACGCTTAAGCCTTTTACCATTTCCATATAGGCATCGTCCATTTCTTTACCCAAAAGGGTGATGTTGGCAGCGCCGCCCTCCCATTTTACGGCATTCACATCCGTAATGGCTTCTACTTCCTTGATTACATTGCTGTCGTGCGGTGGCACCAGTTGGCCACCATCATTCCAATAGGCTTTATACCCATTGTATTCTTTTGGATTATGTGAGGCCGTGCAAACAACACCCGCTTTGCAACCCAGTTTACGTATGGCAAAGCTCAATTCCGGCGTGGGGCGCAATGACTCAAAAAGGAATACTTTTAGTCCATTCGCCGCAAATACATTGGCGGTGGTTTCTGCAAAAAAGCGGCTGTTGTTACGGCTGTCATGCGCTATGGCAACTTTTACTTCTTCGTTACCATAGGTTTTCTTAAGGTAATTGGCAAAGCCCTGTGTGGCCATCCCGATGGTATACCTGTTAACGCGGTTGGTGCCTGCACCCATAATGCCGCGTAACCCTCCCGTACCAAATTCAAGGCTCCGGTAAAATGCATCGGCCAGGTCATCCGGCTTTTCTGTTTGCATTTGTTTAATGGCATCTTTGGTGGCCTGGTCGTAGTTTCCGTTAAGCCAGCCGTTTACTCTTTCCTGAATGGCAGCGTCCATAGTGTGATGATTAGGGAGCAAGTTTATGAATAATTTCTGGCAAACTACGGGATGAAAAGGAGTTTCACTCCGGGTAAGAAGTACTTCATCCCATCGTTCATGCTTTATTCATAGTCTACAGTGTTTAGAACCGAACGTGTCGTGCTATTAATATCAATTACCCGCCGTTCGAGATCACTTGACGCTCGTGGCCGCTGGGCCCAGTGCCTATTATCCCGGCCAGGCCGTGACTGCTTTGGGCGCTGATCAGATCTGCTTCGCATGATCTGTTCTGTTTGAGCTTCGCTGTACACTGAACCCAAAGAGGCCGTCCACAGGCACTGATTAGAAATTATTCATGGAACAGGCTGTCACCACAATTTTTATCGGTTAAAAAAACCAATTCCTTTCCGCTTCAATAGCACAAGACGTTAAACCTAAGCTTGCCTTACTCCCTGCCGTCCCTCACTTCGTTGTTTTCTTTCTATGTTTGGGCTACGAAAAAACTAACAGTTATACTAGGTTTGGCGGGCTGCCAGCTATTATCCGCGCAGGATACCATCCGGCCAATGCCCGCAACCGACAGCATCCCGGTTCCACACAAATCACGTGTCTATCTTGCAGCGGCGGGCACTGCAGCAGGTTATGCTTTTACCCTTACCGCTTTGTCGAATGCCTGGTACAAGGATTACCCCCAATCAACCTTCCATTTTTTTGACGATACAAATGAGTGGCTGCAGGTTGATAAACTGGGACATGTGTTCAGTGCCTACACTGCCAGTAAGCTGGGTATGGAGGTATGGGGTTGGGCGGGATTACGCGGACGCAAACGCATTATGGCAGCCGGGCTAAGTGGTGCATTGTATATGACCACCATTGAGGTGCTGGATGGTTTTTCTAAAGAATGGGGCTTTAGCCTGAGTGATCTGGCATCGAACATGGCCGGGGGTGTATTGTTTATTGCACAGGAAATGTCCTGGAAAGAACAGCGTGTGCAGGTAAAATTCTCTTTTCACCGAAATCACTACGGCGACCCGCTGCTTGACCAGCGTGCCAATGATCTTTTCGGCCGCAGTTCACTGGAAAGGGTGCTGAAAGACTACAATGCACAAACCTACTGGCTCAGCGCCAACCTGGCTTCTTTCTCCAAAAAATCCAGGTTACCTGCATGGCTGAATATGGCACTTGGCTATGGCGCCATGGGCATGTTTGGGGGTACAGAAAATTTACTGAAAGATAAAACAGGCGCTATCCTTTTCGACCGCAGGGACATTCCCCGCTACCGCCAATGGTACCTGGCTCCCGACATTGACCTCACAAGAATCAAAACCAAAAGCAAGCTATTGAAAGCAACTTTTTTTCTCCTCAACTCCTTCAAGTTTCCCACCCCGGCAATAGGTATTTCAGGGAAAGGGGTAGAGTGGAAATGGGTGATGTTTTAGTCTGGAGTTACAATCAAAACCCCAAAACTCCAACTCCAGCCTCCAGATTCCAAACTCCTAACTCCTAACTCACTCCACATACGCCCCCACCACTTCCCCATTTACTACTTCTACCTGTATATGATCCTGTACGGTAGTGGCAACAGAGAGGCCTACATAATCGGGTTTTACGGGGAAGAGTTTGTGCATCCGTTCAACCAGTACAAGGGTTTGGATGCTTTTGGGATGAAAATTCAGTAGAGGTTTCAATGCGTATAAAAGTGTTCTGCCACTGTTTGTTACATCGTCAGCCACAACTACATTCAGGCCATTGAAATCAATGTCTTCGCTAAGCTGAACATCGGTTGGATTGGTTTTATCAAGCGTGGCGGAAATGACCCTGATCTTATTGGGTATATGCTTCTGCAGCAACGCACCAATTTTTTCTGCTATAACGGTACCGCTGTTACGAATACCGATGATCACCACCGTGGTGTCATCACCGCTCAGGTATTCTGCCAGTTCGAGCGATAGGCGGTTAAGTTTCTGAACGGCGGCTTCTTTATTTAAAACATAATTTTTTTGCGGCATGATGATGGGTTGATGTCCAAAAATAACAACAAACGCCGAGTAAACAGCTAAGACCCCTCATGCCCGGGCCCCTCACTACTTCCAGATTCCTAAAACAATTACCTTAGCAAAATAACCACCCAGTTATGCAATACCTACAGCAATTCCTCTTCCTGGTACTTTCCGCTGTCTCCGTGTGGTTATTTGCGCGTAAAGTAAAGGAGATCAGAAGGAATATATTCTTAGGCAAAGCGGAATCCATGAACGACCAGCCCGCCCGCCGCTGGAAGAACCTTCTATTATTGGCGCTTGGTCAGAAAAAAATGTTTCGCAACCCACTGGTGGCTGTTATGCACCTGGTGATCTACCTTGGCTTCATCATTATCAATGCTGAAGTGCTGGAGATTGTTTTAGATGGCCTTCTGGGTACCCACCGGCTCTTCCTGCAACCCCTTGGTGCCCTTTACAGTGCTTTGATCAATGCATTTGAGTTTCTGGCAGTGGGTGTGCTTGCTGTATGCGTGGTATTCCTGTTGCGTCGCAACCTGGTAAAACTGAAAAGATTTATCCACCACGACCTGGATGGATGGCCACGCAGTGATGCCAATTATATCCTGCTTACTGAGATCGTACTCATGAGCCTGTTCCTTACCATGAATGCGGCCGACCAGGTATTGCAGGCGCGGGGAAATGAACATTACCCGCAGACCGGGTCATTCTATTTGTCAGGATTGATCAGCCCGTTATTTGAAGGCTGGAGTGATGGGAGCCTGATTGCATTGGAACGAACCTGCTGGTGGCTGCACATAATGGGCATCTATGCGTTCCTCAACTACCTTCCTTATTCCAAACACCTGCATATCATACTGGCTTTTCCCAACGCGTATTATGCCAGACTGGAACCGCAGGGCAAAATGAAAAACATGCCCGCAGTTCAGAAAGAGGTGTTGTATGCCATGCAACCCGAAACGGCGCCGGCAGATGCTGCGCCGCCTGCACATTTTGGCGCCAAAGACATTTTTGAATTAAGCTGGCGAAACCTGCTGGACGCCTATAGCTGTACGGAATGCGGAAGGTGCACCGCTGCCTGCCCCGCAAATATCACCGGCAAAAAATTAAGCCCGCGCCGGATTATGATGGCCACCCGCGACCGGATGGAAGAGGTAGGAAAGAATATCAATGCAAACCAATCCTTTGTAACCGATGGAAAAACATTACTGCATGACTACATCAGCGTGGAGGAATTACGTGCCTGCACCACCTGTAATGCCTGTGTGGAAGAATGCCCGGTAAGTATTTCACCGCTGGATATCATCAGTGAACTACGCCGCTCCCTGATCATGGAAGAAAGCAACGCCCCGCAGGAATGGAACAGCACGTTCAGCAATATTGAAAATAATTTTGCTCCATGGAAATTTTCGCCCGACGAAAGGGATAAGTGGGCGGCAGAACTGCAAGACGCAACTAAGAACTGAGCTGATCCAACATGCGTTGCGGGCCATGAGGCGCAGGAGCCAATCCAACCATCTACCGCCCTGATAAAGAATACCGTCTATGAAATTATCTTCCTTCCCGTTTTCTATCACCGACTTTCAGCAAATTGAGCCGGAAACCCATGCAGGCACTACCGGTCATGCGGAATGGAGAATCCTTCACAAAGATGATACCCGCATACGGATGGTTACCTATTCAGCCAATTACCTGGCGGATCATTGGTGCAGCAAGGGGCATATTATTTTCTGCGTGGAAGGTGAAATGATCACAGCGCTGGAAAATGGAACTGAACATGTACTGCGTAAAGGAATGGTATACACTGTTGGCGATAATAGCGATGCACACCGCACCCGTTCGGAGAAAGGATGTATATTGTTTATCGTAGACTGAACAAATAACAATGTCAGCTTACCCCCCCGGCACGAAAAGACTGCAGGAATGTCCAACAACACCATTTTACCCTGATTTGTACTTCATACCTCGTACTTCGTACTTACCAGTTGGCACATATCACTTATTTTCGTATAAACTTGCTTTATGAAAGTAAATACCATGGCGGAAATGGCGATGAAGGGAGAAGCGCCTGAGATCCTTTTCTGGGTGGGTTGTGCAGGTAGTTTTGACCAGCGTGCCCAAAAGATTACCAAAGCTTTTGCCTCCATCCTGGATAAGGTAGGTGTACGATATGCCATACTTGGTAAAGAAGAAGCCTGTACCGGCGACCCCGCACGAAGAGCGGGCAATGAATTCCTTTTCCAGATGATGGCCTACCAGAACATACAGGTGCTCAATGGCTATGGTATAAAAAAAATAGTTACGGCCTGCCCGCATTGTTTCAATATACTAAAGAATGAATACCCGGAACTGGGCGGGCATTATGAAGTAATACATCATACCGTACTACTGCAACAACTGATAGACGACGGAAAGATAAGGATGAAAGAATCCGGCGGATTCAAAGGAAAAAAAATATCCTACCACGATAGTTGTTACCTGGGTCGCGCAAATGATATTTACGAAGCGCCGCGCAAAGTGCTGGAAGCGCTCGACGCCGAACTGGTGGAAATGAAACGTTGCCGCAGTAATGGCTTATGCTGCGGGGCGGGTGGAGCGCAGATGTTCAAAGAAGATGAACCCGGCGATAAACGTATCAATATTGAACGGGCGGATGAGGCATTGTCCACGGGTGCTTCCGTTATTGCAGCAGCCTGCCCTTTCTGCAACACCATGATCACTGACGGTGTAAAAAATCGTGAAAAAGAAAACGAGGTGGCTGTTATGGACGTGGCCGAACTGATAGCTGCCAATATGGAATAATTTTGTTTAACCAATAAAGCCGACAATGCTATCCAGGAAAAATTTTTCATGGAAAAAATGGTTCGTACTCATGCTTTTTCTGTTCGTTTTTACCTTCCTGCTCGCCTATTTTTTACATATGTCCGGCGAAACCAAACAGGAATTGCTGACGGTGTCCTCTCTAACCCGGCGCCTGGTAGTAGCTGCCTTTGTGGGACTTTTCATAAGTTTTTTCAATACTGAGCCAAAGCAGTAATTTTACCGGATGGATTTTGAATACAGTCACCTGATACCTGATGATTTTGCGCCCTCATCCCGTGTATGGATCTACCAGTCCAACCGCATTTTCCATATGAGTGAAGCATTGGAAATGGAAAAAATGATGGAAGATTTTATTGAGAACTGGAACAGCCATGGCACTCCGGTAAAAGGATACGCCAACCTGCTTTTCGGCCAATTTGTGGTGCTGATGGCGGATGAAACTGCCAGTGGCGTAAGCGGATGCAGCACGGATAGTTCAGTGCGCCTGATCAAACAGATAGAAGAACGCTTTAAAGTAGAAATGTTCAACCGCCAGAACCTGGCCTTCGTAATAAAAGAAAAGATCCAGACCATCCCCTATGCCCAACTTGTGTATGCATACGAAAATGGTTTCATCACACCAGACACAACCTACTTTAATAACCTGGTACTTAACAAACAGGAGCTGCTGGAAAAATGGATGATCCCTGTAAAAGATAGCTGGCTCATGAAACGCCTGCCGCAGGGTGCGGACCGGGTGGGTGGGTAAGTCGTTAAGATGGTTAAATGGGGTTAAACAGGTTGAAATAGTTAAAGAGGTTAGAGTTGTATTGGTTGCAGCGTACGTCTAGCGATATTTCCGTTTTAAACTATTTACCGTTTAAACCCCTTTGATTCCTTTAACCTCTTTAACACCCCTAACCCTCTCCAGAATAGCCTCTTTCTCTTTATCAGTAACTGGTTTTTTCTGTACCACCCTGTTTAACTGATAGCTTATCGTAACACGGAAATTTCGGGAATTGGTAGAGCTGAAACTTTCCATGTTGAAATTATTGCCATACGTGTAGGTAGTATATTGCTGGGTAGTGAAGGGGTCAATTACATTGAGGCTCAGGATTAATCGACGATCAAAAAATCTGCGCTGCACACCTATATTGGTGTTGAGGTTACTGCGGCTTCTTCCCTGCGGATCAGCAAAACTGCTGAAACGCGTACTACCCTCAAAGCTGAGGACATTGGTGGGTGTATAGGTATAATTAAAACTGGTGTAGAAGGTGTTTCCATCCCTGTAGCGGTATAGTTTTTTTTCGGTCTCGCTGTATTGATTGAAAGTATAACCGGCGCTTCCATTTACGCGAAATCTTTTACTGAATGTAAATCCACCCCAGGCACTGGCTTCATACTCCTGCCGGTCGGCTATATTCAGGTAAGTGGTTTGCGTTTTTCCCTCAGCAACGAGTGTGCGAATGGAATTGATCACGTTCCTTACTTTGTTGTAACCCACTGAAGTGTTGAGATAATATTTTCCTTTTATCCAGCTAACGTTCCAGTCAAAGTTATCCGAGAGGGATGGCAACAGGAAAGGATTTCCGAACCGCAGGTTAAAAGGATCGCCATAATCAATATTCGGATTTAATTCGCCAATTCCTGGTCTGCGTATGGTTGCCCGGTAGCTCAGTGATGTGTTGAATGTCTTTGAAAACTCTTTCCTGATCGTCAGGTTCGGTAATACATTCCAGTAGCTGTTCTGCACATTGGAGGAATTGCCTTTAATGAAATTGAAGCCCATCGTAGTCTGCTCTGCCTGCGCCCCTGCAGTAATTCTTATGTTAGCAGGCAGAAGTACGCCCATACCTGCCCGTACGGTAAACAGGTTCTGCCGAAAAAAGAAATCGTTACTCAACAGGTCATTGGGTACATAAACATTGTCTGCCTTCCTGAGATAACTCGTGTTCAGCGTATTGTGGTAATCAGATGGGTTATACACCACACCTGCTGAAAAATTACTGCCTTTCCGTTTCAAAGGTTTATTGTAGTCAAGTCGCAGGGATGCCGACTTACTGTAGTTATCGAAAAACTGGGATTGCGTGGAATCAATACCCGTACGCACAGCATTAGGGGAGAGGAATTGCTGGAAAAAATCCCGGTCATTGTCGTTCTTACCAATATTGCCGATGGCAGTGAACCGGATAAACTCAGCCGGATTTTTCGCCTTGTGGGTATAGGAGAATGTGACACCATGACCATAACCTGATCCATGGCTTTCATTTTCCCGCGTACTAAGGCGGTAAATTTCCTTTCTGCTGTTCAGGTTAGTGTATGACGCTTCGCTACGGTTGTCAAAATAATTCAGGTTACCCTGGTAGGTGATACTGGCCGTATGCTGTTTGCTAAACTCATAATCTGCCTGGAAGCGGAAATTGGGTCGCAGGTTCTTATTTTTATAGCTACTGGTAGTATTAAAATAATTGGTAGAATCCGCATAAATATTCTCCCGCTTTGCATACCCGTTGCCGGTATAAACACTGCCAGCGAGGCCCGTATTGGTGTTGATGGATAATTTTTTGCTGCGGAAGCTAAGGTTGGTGGCGAGGTTACCTTCACCCCGCGTACCACCACTCAGCGTAACTTTACCTACCCATCCTATCTTACCTTTCTTTGTGACAATATTGATCACTCCACCTGTTTCCGTGGCGTACTGAGGTGGCGGGTTGGTCATGATCTCGATTTTCTCGATGCTGCTCCCGGGCAGGCTTTCCAGAAGGTCCTGGAGCTGCTGCGCATTCAGGTCAGTAGGCTTATCATCGATCAGTATCTTCGGCTCCTTGCCTTTCAACAAAATCTTGCCTGTAGGATCATTGTTGATCAGTGGCATATTCTTCAAAAGTTCAGCCGTTGTGGATCCGCCGCTAAGGGCACTTTCCCCTACGTTGTAAGTGATCTTATCATCTTTGTTTTCGATCAATGGTTTTTCTGCATACACGATCACTTCCATGAGAGATGACGCTGAATCATTCAACCTGATATCGCCCAGGTTGAAATCATAACGTTCGGGACGCAGATGAATGCTATCAATATTGGTTACCGCAAAACCCACAGACTGAACAGTAAGGCGGTAGTGACCAAAAGGCAGGTTCTGAAATTCAAAAGCCCCATTTCTGTCGGCGATGGATGAGAGGGCACGGGCGGTATCACCCAGGCGTACCAAACCCAGGCTTGCATACGGTACATGTTTCCCCGTTTTTGCTTCCAGAATATTGCCGATAATGATGCCAAGCTGCGCCCGTTCACGCGAGGCATTTGACTGGCCATGCAGGGGCGCTGAGCCACAAAAAATAATAACAATACACAGTATCCGGAACATCTAACGGTTGCTTGCGGCAAAGTAACTTATAAACCCCCAATAGAGGTGAAGAAATGTAGATGTATGGCTATTTTTGCGCCTTCAATCGGTCAATATGTATACAGTCTATGGCATTCCCAATTGCGACATCATCCGGAAAGCAACCCGCTGGCTTCAGCAACACAATCTGGCATTTGCATTCCACGATTATAAAAAGCAGGGTGTTAGTGCTGAAAAATTGACCCAATGGTGCCGGCAAAAAGGCTGGGAAACTTTCCTCAATAAACGCAGTACCACCTGGAAAGAACTCGGTGAATCTGTTCAACAAAAAATAACCGGTGAAAAGGAAGCCATTCTACTCATGATGGAACACACCAGCCTCATCAAAAGGCCGGTAACAGAAAAAAATGGCAGAGTGGTTGCAGTGGGCTTTAACGAAAAAGAATATGCTAGCTTACTTTAGTGGCACAGCGAAATTGCGCGCAAAAAAAAAACAGCAACCAGCCTGTAACAGAACCCGCCCTCCGCTACTATTTAAGTATGCGCTTCAACGTATTCGTAAGATCGTCTCCACGAAGGTCCCTGCCAATGATCCTGCCAGTGGGATCGATCAATAAATTGGCGGGAATGCTTTGCACCCTGTACATCTGTGCCACCTCATTATTCCAGTACTTCAGGTCGCTTACCTGTGTCCAGCTAAGGTTATCTGCCTGTATGGCCTGCAGCCAGTTGGCTTTCGACTGATCAAGTGATACACCCAATACGGTAAAGTTTTTATTCTTAAATGCGTTGTATGCATTTACCACATTGGGATTCTCGGCGCGGCATGGCCTGCACCAACTGGCCCAAAAGTCAACCAGCACGTATTTTCCACGGAAGGAAGAAAGTTTCACGGGCTTATCATTCACATCATTCTGTGTAAACTCGGGTGCTACTGACCCTACACTACCGATCTTGGCGTCAGCAATATTTTTTTCGATTCCACGGGCAAAAAACCCTTTGCGTGCCGCAGGTAACAATGATGCATAGTAGTTTTCTAGGTCTGAGGGGTTGCTAAACACAGGAGCCATTACAGATAATACAAAGGCGCTTACGGGAGAGCTGTTCTTTTTGCTGATATACTGTACAGTTGCATTCTGTGCGTTATTCCGAACGGCAATGTATAGCTGCATGAGCGAATCCTTTTTTGCGGCATTCTTCTCCGGATTGATCACTATAGCGAGTGACCTCATTTTTTCAAGATAGGGAATGAACTGGGTTTTAAAATTTGCAAAGTCTTCCTGCAAATAGGAACCTTTCACGCTCGCATTATTCAAATTCATCGCTTCGCCGGATATCGTCACCGCATCATTGTTCATAAACAGGTCCAACGCCTCAGGATAGCCCACAAATTTGATTTGAAACACCGATGGCTCAACTACTTTCCCTTTTAAGGTAAATGTGCCGTTTGAAGCCACGCCCGAAGTAACCACCTGCCCGTCTCCCCCGTTTACAAGTTGAACTACTGTATTTTCCGGCAAGCCGGTAAGGGTACCCCTGATCACAAAACCGTCGCTGGACTGGGCACCCGCCAGGGCGGGCAATAACAATAGTATGAGAAATTTTTTCATATTATCTGGAGTGTCGTTTCTGTAGAATAGCTATCACGTTCTGCAAGTTATGGCCTTTGGCGTTAAGCAAAAGCAAATAATGGAACAAAAGATCAGCCGCTTCATCAAGAAAAAGGCCTTCGTTGTTGTCTTTGGCCTCTATTACCATTTCAACCGCTTCCTCCCCTACTTTCTGGGCTATTTTGTTGATGCCTTTTGCAAATAAGCCGGCTACATATGAATCACCCGGCGAGGCCTGTTTGCGCAGGTTAATGATCTCCTCCAGGTACACCAAAAAATTATCGCTGTGGTTGCGCTCGCTCCAGCAGGTGTCTGCGCCGGTATGGCAAACCGGTCCCTGGGGGTGCGCCTTTATCAATAACGTATCATGGTCGCAGTCTTCTGCCATACTCTTCACCTCCAGAAAATGGCCGCTTTCCTCGCCTTTGGTCCAGAGTCGTTTTTTACTGCGACTGTAAAAAGTAACCCTGCCGGTTTGCTCTGTCTTATGCAGAGCTTCTTCATTCATAAACCCCAGCATCAATACTTTGTGCGTATCAAAATCCTGTATGATGGCAGGAACAAGTCCGTCAGCATATTTAGCAAAATCTATTTTCATGTTTCGGGCTTTCAGTTGTTTTTCAGCTTTGTTGCGTCGCACACTTGTACAGCATAGCTTTCATCGGCTTTTTTCATTCAGCTCCCACCTCAAAAAACAACCCCGTTTGGTGCGGCTTTTCTTCGTGGCTTTTTTCATTTACCGTCTTATGGCAATGCCTTTTTCAGCTAAATACGTTTTCAATTCCGGTATGGTTATTTCCTTAAAATGAAAGATACTGGCCGCAAGCGCTGCATCTGCTTTGCCTTCATTGAACACGTCTGCAAAATGTTGCATCGTACCCCCACCACCTGAAGCAATTACCGGCACGGGCAGCATGGAGGCCAAAGTTCCGGTAATATCCAATGCAAAACCCTGCCGGGTACCATCATGGTTCATGGAAGTTAATAATATTTCCCCGGCGCCCGCATCAACAGCCTGCCTCGCCCATTCTGTTGTTAAGGTGCCGGTTTTAGTGCGGCCACCATTGAGGTATACATACCAGTGACCATCATCTTCCATTCGGGTATCAATGGCCAGCACCACACACTGGCTGCCGAATTCCCGGGCCAGGTCGGCCACCAGTTGGGGCCTGGTAAAGGCAGCTGTATTCACGGATATTTTATCGGCACCATTCTGTAACAAAAAACTTACATCTTCCACACTGCTGATGCCACCCCCTACGGTAAAAGGGATATTGATATAGTGCGAAATGCGTTTTACAAGTTCACTCAGTGTTTTTCTTTTTTCAACAGTGGCTGTAATGTCCAGGAACACCAGTTCATCTGCACCCTCTTTTGCATACAGGGCCCCCAGTTCTACCGGGTCGCCGGCATCACGTATGTTTTCAAAATTCACCCCTTTCACGGTGCGCCCGTCTTTAATATCAAGGCAGGGAATGATTCGCTTGGTTAACATGGCTGTATGCTGGTTTAGTATTCCTTTTACATTCTCTGTAAGATCGCCTGGCCTACACCAGCAAACTTAAATCCGAAATTTTTATTCTCCCTTCATAAATGGCCTTGCCCACTATGGCAGCTTTGCAACCTATCCTTTTCAGTTCTTCCAGGTCATGAACAGAACTCACACCTCCGCTGGCAATAAAAAACAATCCAGGGAACGCTGCAATGATCTTAGTATAGAGTTCTACCGAAGGACCCTCCAGTTTTCCATCCTTGCTCACATCGGTGCAAAATACCTGTTCAATACCTTTTGCCGCGTACTGCCCGATAAAATCATAAATATCAATGTCGGTGGTTTCGAGCCAGCCGCCGATCGCTATTTTCTCTTCTTTTACATCCGCACCCAACAAAAACTTACCCGCACCATAGTGCTGCAACCAACCTGTAAATAATGGCGGGTCCTTTACTGCCAGGCTTCCTATGGTTGCCAGTGCAGCGCCGCAATCAAATACCAGTTGCAGGTCCTTTTCCTGTTTGATACCCCCACCAAAGTCTATTACCAGTTTGGTGTTCGCCGCAATACGCTCCAATACTTTCCAGTTTGTAACGACACCCGCTTTGGCCCCGTCAAGGTCAACCAGGTGAAGGCGCTGAAGCCCCGCATCTTCAAATTGCTTTGCCATTTCAAGGGGATCATTATGGTACACGGTCTTCTGGGAATAATCCCCCTGCGTAAGTCGTACGCATTTCCCGTCAATGATGTCTATAGCTGGAATGATCTGCATGGAGAATGGATAACTAAGAATTAAAAACTAAGGTTTGTATTCATAAAATCAACTACCAAGCCATTCGAAATCTCCGGCGGCTCCGGGCCACCGGAACTTCTACCTGTTACCGGGCTGGTTTTCACAGGTTGATAAAATTCTTTAGTATCTGCTCACCTGTTGCCGCACTTTTTTCGGGGTGGAACTGTACACCGTAGAAATTATTTTTTTGCAACGCAGAACTATAGGCTTGAATATAGTCTGTGGTAGCGATGGTATGTTCACCTATTGCAGCATAATACCCATGCACAAAATAACAATAACTATTCTCTGCAACATCCTTAAACAAAGGCGACTGCAGGTTGGCTATATTGTTCCATCCTATCTGCGGTATCTTAACCGGTTCCGGTTGTGGCAGAACATTGCGAAACCATTTTACCGGTTCATCAAATATGCCAAGACAGTCAGTATCGTTCTCTTCGCTATGCTTACACATCAGTTGCATGCCCAGGCAAATTCCCAACACGGGTTGCGTGAGTTCTTTTAACAAGGTATCCAGTTTTCTTTGCGCCAGGTATTGCATGGCTGTACTTGCTTCCCCTACTCCCGGAAAAATAACCTTATCAGCCGACCGGATCGCATCATGGTCATCGGTTACCAATGCGGTAGCTCCTATTCTCTCCAAAGCGTATAAGACGGATTGTATATTACCCGCGTTGTATTTAACGATAGCCAGTTTCATATATGTCAGATGAGGGTTGCACAGGCATTGCCTGCCTGCGCGTATCAGTCTTCAAAACTAATGTTTGCTACTTGTATCGGAGGTGGCCTGTCAATAACCGTACTCACAAAATACCTGATGTCTGAGTCAAGGTCCCTTGTATCTTCAATAGCCTTGATAAATGTGGTTCCCATAATGGCTCCGTTGGCGTATTTGCAGGCCGTTTCAAAGGTTTCTTTGTCCCTGATGCCAAAGCCTACCATTACAGGGTTCTTCAGTTGCATACCCTGTAGCCTTTGCAGGTAGGCGGTAACTTTTCCGAAATCTTTGTCCTTGCCGGTAGTTGCCGACGAACTTACGGCATACAAAAAACCGGTGCTCAGTGAATCCAGTTTTCGAACACGCTCCTCTGAAGTTTCCGGGGTAACGAGGAAAATAAAATCAAGTCCCCATTTTTTTATGATGGCCCCATACTGGTTTTCAAATTCAAATTCAGGAAGGTCGGGCAGGATCAGCCCGTCAATTCCCACCCTTGCGGCGTCTTCACAAAATTTTTCAAATCCATATTGTAATACCGGATTCATATAACCCATAAGTATTACGGGCAGTGTAATTTTATTGCGAAAGTCACGGAGGTGGTCAAACAGTTTAGCTATGGTCATCCCGTTTGCAAGGGCTTTGTTACTGCTGGCCTGGATAATGGGACCGTCTGCCAGCGGGTCGCTGTACGGCATACCAATTTCAACCATATCCACACCATTTGCCTGCAACACTTTCAACACAGTGATGGTACTGTCGAGTTCGGGGTAGCCGGCCGTGCAATACACGTTCAGCACATTGGCTTTTTTTTCGGCGAATAATTTTTGTATCCTGCTCATGGGTTATGCTTTGATCTCATCTGTTAGGTCCATTGCTTTCATATAGGTGCCCAGGTCCTTATCACCCCTGCCACTAAGGCACACCACTACACGATCGGTAGTTTTCAGATCCAGCCTGCCAAGCACCGCAAAAGCATGCGCCGTTTCCAGTGCGGGAATAATGCCTTCTGTTTTACTCACATGAAAAGCCGCTGCCATGGCTTCTTCATCGGTAGCATTCAAAAAAGTACCGCGGCCACTGTCGAACAAATGTGCGTGCAGGGGACCCACCCCGGGGTAATCAAGCCCCGCGGATATGCTGTGCGGCTCCACCACCTGCCCGTCATCCGTCTGCATGACCAGGCTCTTACTACCATGTAGTATGCCCGGTTTACCCAATTGGGTAGTGGCAGCACTCATACCACTGTTTACGCCATGGCCAGCCGCTTCCACGGCTACCAGTTTAACCGAGGGCTCATCTAAAAAATGATAAAAAGCACCCGCTGCATTGCTACCTCCGCCCACACAGGCGATCACATGGGTGGGTAATTCTTTTCCCGTTTTTTCTTTCAACTGCCACCGCATCTCCTCACTGATCACACTTTGAAAACGTGCCACCATATCCGGGTACGGGTGTGGACCTACCACACTTCCAATGATATAGTGGGTATCCTCCGGGTGATTGATCCAGTCGCGGATGGCTTCATTGGTGGCGTCTTTCAACGTTTTGCTGCCGCTTACTGCGGGCACCACGGTTGCACCAAGCATTTTCATTCGCGCCACATTGGGTGCCTGCCGCTCAATATCTTTAGCACCCATATACACAATACATTCTATGCCCTTCAACGCACAAACTGTGGCGGTAGCAACACCATGCTGGCCCGCACCTGTTTCCGCTATGATCCGTTTCTTGCCCAGCCTTTCGGCCAATAGTATCTGGCCGATGGTATTGTTGATTTTATGGGCTCCGGTGTGACAAAGATCTTCGCGTTTGAGGTAGATGGGTGCGTTATATTCCTTACTCAGCCTGTCTGCAAAAAACAGCGGCGTGGGTCGGCCCACATAGTCTACCAGCAATTGCTGGAATTCCTGCCGGAAAGATGCCTCCTCTGTTATTTCGCGGTATTTTGCCTTAAGCTCCTCCACGTTCCTGTGCAGCATTTCCGGAATAAATGCGCCGCCGAATTTTCCATAATAGCCCTGGAGATCTGGTTGCTGGTATGTTTGCTGGGTTGCCATTTAATGTTAATTGTCTTTATAGCTTTTTTACAGAATGTATAAATGATCGTACCTGGTCCATATCCTTTACACCCGGAGACACTTCGAAGCGGCTGTTCACATCAATGGAGAACAGGTCCTTCGCCACCGGGTCGCGCGAAAATTCCGAAAGTGCATCCAGGTCTTCGGGACCAATACCGCCGCTGAGAAAGAAGGGCTTGCGGATATCAAGGCCCTTCAAAACCTCCCAGTTAAATTTGCGCCCCGACCCTCCGTATCCAACCGCATCCGTATCAAACAGGAACATATCTGCTATCTCCTGGTAGTCTTTCACTTTCCACAATACATTATCATTTTCCCGCAGGCGGAATGCCTTGATTACCGTTACATAGTTTGCCACTTTCTCACAATACTTGGGTGTTTCATCGCCATGGAGCTGTACCAGGTACAGCCCGCAATCGTCAACTGTCTGCAATAGTTCATCCACTTCCGCATTCACAAACACACCCACTTTGTTAATACCTTTTCCTTTTATCTTCTTGATATCGGGTCTCGGCATAAAACGGTACGCATACCGCGGCGATTTGGGATAGAATATAAATCCTGCAAATTCCACGCCCATTTCATCCAGTTGCATTACCTGGTCAACACTGGTCATGCCGCAAACTTTGCTACGCATTGTTTTTTGCTTTTAGTTGATTGACGAAATCAGCAAAAGCAATCGAAGGGCTGGCCTGTTTCATAAAATTTTCCCCGATCAGGAATCCTGTAAACCCGGCCTGCCGTAAAGTTACAATACTATCCACCTCGCTGATGCCGCTCTCGGCGATAGCGGGCTTTTCACGGGGTATCTTGTTAATAAGATCCAGCGAGGTATGAATATCTACCTCAAATGTTTTCAGGTTTCGGTTGTTTACTCCTACCAGGTCAACCTCATCGCATATATGTTCCAGTTCCGCCTCATTGTGAATCTCAAGCAATACCTCCAGTTCCAGTTTACGGGCGGCCCCTGCCAGTTGTTTCACCTCTTTGCAGGTTAAACAGGCCGCAATCAGCAATATCACATCTGCGCCATGAGCTTTCGCCTCAAGCAACTGGTATTCATCAATCATAAAATCCTTGCGCAGCAAGGGCACTTCATTGGCGGTGGCTGCAACCAAATCGTTCAGCGAGCCGCCAAAAAAATCCTGGTCAGTCAACACTGATATTCCCGATGCACCATGTTCCGCATACGCACGGGTTACTTCCTGCAGCGAGGCGGTGTTATTGATGATGCCTTTACTGGGTGATTTTCTTTTAAACTCTGCGATAATGCCTGTTTTCGCGGGGTCCAGCAGGAAGCGTCGCAATGACAGTGTTTTCTCCGCAAAAAATTTTGCCTGCTCCAGCGTGGCAACAGCGGTATGTTGTTTACGCGCCGCAACCTCTGTTCTTTTTTGGGCTATGATGGTGTCGAGGATATTCATTTTACTGTAGCGTAACAAGGTTTTCTAATGATTGGTATGCCTTACCACTTTCCAGGCTTTCCACGGCAGCATGATACGAATTTTCATAGGTACCGTAAGCACCCGTGCAATGCAATGCCATGGCTGCATTGGCCAGTACTACGGCATTCTGGGCCCAGGTACCTTCACCCCTGATGATCTTAGTAAATATCTTCGCCGCTTCTTCAACGCTGTTACCCCCGTATATATCTTCAGCCATAACGGTACGCTTACCCAATTGTTCGGCGGTCATTACCCTTTCGCCCTCATTGGTAATAACTTTTGTATCATTCGTAAGCGATATCTCATCATACCCGTCCAACCCGTGAATAATGGTAAAGGCATTGCCTGTTTGCTGCAACAGGTAATTATAAATGCGGGCCATCTCGAGGTTATACACGCCAACCAACTGGAATGCAGGGGAGGCGGGATTTACCATAGGTCCCAGCATATTAAAAAAAGTTCGGACCCCTAAATTTTTGCGAATGGGACCTACGATTTTTAGTGCGGGGTGAAAAATAGGCGCATGCAGAAAACAAATATTCGCCACATCAAGTTCTTTCCGCAGGGCATCGTTGCTGCTCTTGAATTTATAGCCCAATTGTTCCATCACATTGGAGGATCCACTGATCGACGATGCGCCGTAATTACCATGCTTGGCAACTTTTTGCCCCGCGCCTGCCACAATAAAACAGGAAAGGGTGGATATATTAAACGTATTTTTCCCATCCCCACCGGTACCTACGATGTCCATTACCTGCTGTTTGCCCAGGTCCACTTTTACACAGAGTTCCAGCAGGGCATCGCGAAAACCCTGGAGCTCTTCGATGGTAATGCTGCGCATGAGGTATACCGTGATAAATGCCGCAATCTCGCTTTCGGTGTACTGTGCTTTTGAAATATTGATCAATACTTCTCTGGCTTGTTCGCGGGCAAGCGTTTTGTGTTCGAATAAATACTGCAATATCTTTTTCATCTCACTGCTTATTTTTTTAACCAGTTATTGATTATTTGTTCACCGTCCGGTGTCAATACACTCTCGGGGTGAAACTGTACACCCTGTACATCATATTTTGTATGCTGTAGCCCCATCACAAATCCATTCTCATCACGTGCCGTAATTTCCAGTTCTGCAGGAAAATTCTGATCACTCACCACCCAACTATGGTATCGGCCTACCTCCAACACATCGGGCAACCCATCAAACAACGCACTCCTGACATTTGACTTTTCACTTTTGACTTTAATGGGTGTTGCTACCCCGTGATACACCGACGATAAATTCACCAG
The DNA here is from genome assembly GCA_031424835.1 of Chitinophagaceae bacterium. Classification (GTDB taxonomy): domain Bacteria; phylum Bacteroidota; class Bacteroidia; order Chitinophagales; family Chitinophagaceae; genus Sediminibacterium. The sequence goes on along the minus strand of JANPIE010000174.1, from coordinate 2,115 downwards.
CGCCCCCCCAAAAACTTCGCCGATAGCCTGGTGCCCCAAACACACACCGAGGATGGATTTGGTAGCTGCATATTCCCTGATCAGATCCAGTAACATTCCTGCTTCAGAAGGTATACCCGGACCCGGTGAAAGAATGATCTTATCATACGCTTTTACCTTTTCCAGAGGTATTTCGTCGTTCCGGTACACATCCGCTTTTTCACGTGTTATCTTCTCCACAAGGTGAACAAGGTTATACGTGAATGAATCATAGTTATCAAAAACCAGGATCTTCATTGTTATCAGTTTTATGTTAGTCCATGGTCCATAGTCCATGGACTATTGACTATGGACTAATTTCTAAATATCCCCCGCAATCTCAATTGCCTTCTTTAATGCGTTCAATTTATTATTCACTTCCTGCAATTCATTTTCCGGAACACTGGCTGCTACTACCCCGGCTCCTGCCTGGTAGGTTAAGGTATTATCCTTGCTCAGAAAAGTTCTGATCATGATCGCATGGTTGCAACTGCCATCAAAACCCATGAAACCGATACCGCCCCCGTAATAGCTGCGTGCGGTGGGTTCATAGCTATCAATGATCTCCATAGCCATAAACTTAGGGGCACCACTCAGCGTACCCGCAGGGAATGTTTTGGCCAGCAACGCAAAAGGGTTATGGCCCTTTCTCACTTTTCCGGTTACTTCACTTACCAGGTGTATAACATGGCTATAATACTGTACCTGCCGGTACTGGCTAACTACCACATCGTCACAGGCCCTGCTGAGGTCGTTGCGGGCAAGATCAACCAGCATTACATGCTCCGCATTCTCCTTAACGTCTTTCAATAATTTTTCTGTCATCAGTTGATCCGTATCATCGTCACCGCTTCGTTTAAATGTTCCGGCAATCGGATGAACCACTGCCTTCCCATTCTGGATAATAAGCTGCGCCTCGGGTGATGAGCCCATCAATTTATAATCTCCGTAATCAAAAAAGAATAAATAGGGAGATGGATTTACGCTGCGCAGGGCGCGGTAGACATTGAATTCATCACCGGTAAATCGCTGCTGGAAACGACGGCTCAAAACAATCTGGAACACATCACCACGAAGGCAACGGTCAATTCCTTTTTGCACCATCTGCCTGTATTCCTCATCAGTCATATTGGAAGACTCATTTCCTTTGGCCTTAAATGGAAAAACAGGAACGTCTTTACTCCTGATCAGGGATTCCACTATGGAAATTTCACTCTCCGCACCTGCCAGCAGGTTTTCACAAATGAACAATTCGTCTTTAAAATGATTGAAGGCGATCACGTACTGGTACAGCCTGTAGCGCATCAGCGGGATGATGGGATCCTTAGCGGCCTTACTTAATGAAATGGTATCGAAGAACTGTACCGCATCAAAACCGGTATACCCAAACAGGCCCTGCGCAAACTTCCCTTCCTTTGCATCCGGTGCCTGCACGTCAAAATGCTTCATAAAATCCCACAACTGCTGCGGCACGTCAGCCGCATCTTTGATCGCAACTTTTTCGGCTTTCTCGCCGGGCAGTTTGAACTCGATGCTTTTGGTGGAACTGATTTCTATCCCACCAATTGCATTGATACAGATAAAAGAATAACTATTCTCTGCCGCATTATGATCGGTACTTTCAAGCAGTACCGTATCCCGAAACCTGTCGCGCAGCCGCAGGTAAATACCCACCGGCGTAAATACATCCGCAAGAAGCCGTTTGCATTGTGTTTTAATGGTGATCTTTTTCATATAGAACCTTTTAAACGCCGAACATTTGGTTTGAATCAGCAGAAGCTTGTCGTGAATCGTCAGGCGTCAGTCGTGAGTAATTTTTTTGACCCCTATCCTCTACCCTTCCTCCCTCCGATATCACATTTCACTTTTCACTTTTTTGACTTTTGACTTTTAACTTTTGACTTTCGACTCCCCCCTCACGATTCACGTCTCACGTCTCACGACTCCCCCCGGCAACAAAAAACCCCGACAATCACTGTCGGGGTTCTGAATATTATTCAAAAAAGTACTGGCCATGCCATTACTTTTCTGAATATTATTCAAAAAAGTACTGGCCATGCCATTACTTTTCTGAATATTATTCAAAAAAGTAATGGC
>JANPIE010000173.1:0-22099 GCA_031424835.1 Chitinophagaceae bacterium | reverse complement strand
AGGTTTTGGAAATGTTCGGTAGATACAAGGCTAAGGAGAATTATATAAAAGATGTATGCGAAGAGTATGCAAAGAAAAACCCCTCAAAAGGTCGTACTCCTAAGAAGATATACAAAAAATGAACTATTAGTGTGAGCTTGCTTCCCAACAAGCTTCTACGAGTTTCTCAAGTTGTTTACAGAAATTTATTGCGATATCCCTTTCAATTGCTTCATCATAGACGGTACTCGGACGTGTCAAGGAGGTAGTCAATAGATTGCACAGGTGTATTCTTACCTCAATAAGTTTAACATCATCGAAGAACTGCCGAATAACAGTTAAGGTTTAGTAGCCATTTACTTGTGACTATTCCGGTTACTACTCATTATTTGTAACAGATAATGCGCATAAATTAGAAACATGCGTATATTCGACCTATGAAAGCGAGATTAAACCTGACAATCGAAGATAGCCTTCTTGAAAATGTAAAGAGCTATGCTGTAAAACAAAAGCGGAGTGTGTCTGAATTGGTGGAGGGTTATTTTAAGACGGTTACAAAACCTTCAAAGCGTAAGAATATCCTCCACCTGGTTGAAAAACTGGATAAACCTGTTATAGCTGAAAAAGGTGATCTAAAGGATATGTACTATAAAGAAAATGCAAAGAAGTATGGCTTCTAAAGTATTTCTTGATGCCAACATATTGCTGGACTTTACCTTAAAGCGTGATGGGTATGGACAGTCCCGGAAGATTATTGAATTGGCAGTAAACGGAACTATTCAGGCCTTCATTACTCCTTCTATTATACATATTGTTGGCTACTGGTTAACGAAAGCATACGGTAATACCAAAGCGAAGGAATTACTGTTAACCCTAATGGCAGATGTAACCGTAATTGATCTGCCACACGAAATTGTTTTGAATGCGCTTCATTCAAAGATAACCGATATAGAAGATGCTTTACAGTACTATACGGCTGTACATCATAAGCTGGATTATTTTATATCGCGCGACAAGCAGTTGCAAAAACAAGGCATTCCTGTGTTACCGGTTTATACGCCCAAAGAACTGTTGATCGAGATTGCCGAATAAAACTGTATAAATATGAACACTTCAATAACTAAAAAAAAATTTGCGCTAGCCGAATCAAAAATGTTCGATTTATTAAGTCTTGCTAACCAGGTAAGGGATGTCCGGAACTTGTTCTTATTTAAGCAAAACCCAGTAATCTTAAATTAGCGCCTCTCTTATTTAAGAAAAGTCGAATAATCTTAAACAAAGCCTCCAGTTCGCATATAGATAAAATAAGGATAAAATAAAGCTATTTATAAAATCATTACTTTTATGGATAAAATAAAGGTAAAATAAGGATATGCATACCCCTAAGCTTGATTTTGATAGTAAGACCATGCAAAAGGTCATCCAGTCAATCGGAAAGATTGATGCTTTTAAAGGTCGATGGGGGAGCATTGAAAACAAAAATGACCGCTATCTTAGAGAGCTTAGAAAAATCGCCACAATTGAAAGCATCGGTTCCTCAACAAGAATCGAAGGCGCTGTTTTGACTGATGAAGAAGTGCAACAGTTAATAAACAATATCAAGGTCACAGAATTTAAAAGCAGGGATGAGGAAGAAGTGTTCGGTTATTACGAAGCACTGGACATCATTTTAGATAATGCATCCAACATTGAATTATCAGAATCCTACATTCTGCAACTGCATACCATACTATTAAAGTACAGCAGCAAAGATCAAAGACATAAAGGCGCGTATAAGAACTTGCCCAACTCAGTTGTAGCGAACTATCCAGACGGGAATCAAAGAACGATATTCAACACAACTGCACCGCACCTTACCCAAAAGGAAATGCAGGAAATGATTGATTGGGTAAACACATCAATACGGCAATCATCTGTTCACCCATTATTGGTTATCGGGTTATTCGTTTATGAGTTCTTATCTATCCACCCTTTTCAGGATGGTAACGGCAGACTTTCCCGTTTATTGACAACGCTCTTATTGTTGAAGAGCGGATATGAATTTGCGCAATACATATCATTTGAACATATCATCGAGGAAAGAAAAAAAGAATACTATCAAGTATTGATGCACGATCAACAGAACAGAGGAACTTATAAGGAAATTATCGGCGAATGGATGCTCTTCTTTTTAAGCAGTCTTGAAATATTGATAGAGAAACTGGAGACTAAGTATTCTTCTTATAAAGAGCGCGGTTACTATACAAACGAAAGACAGCAACAGATCATCCAGTACATTGAAACGAAGCAACCTGTTAAACTGAATGATATTGTAAAAGGATTTCCAGATCTTTCCATTCACACTATTAAAAAGGACCTACAGTTATTAGTTCAACAACAAATGATCAGCAAAGCTGGAGAGAAGAAAGGAACGGTGTATATGAAGTTGATAAATAAGTAATACTTTAAAACGAACTTTTTAGTCGAAACCTGTTACTATTCTGTCACTAATTTCCCTGTAACCCACTAGAATCAGTATAAGTCATTTTCTGTATCGACACTTGACATCTACTTTCTTGATCAGTTAAATCCCGCAAATTCAGCCGTTAACAGGCACCCAAATAGCATAAAATTCAACTTTCAGCCCATCCGGTACATCAGGCCTTTTATTTCTGCCCCTGGACTATCCTTTGCAAAAGGCGGGCTGCAGCCATTTCTATCCCGTTGCCAATCATTGTGTTGCACCATGTTAAAGGGCAATTGATGGAGCAACAAAAGAAAGGGGTTAACAAAACCGTAACATTCTGCCTTTTTTCATTACTTTGGGAATTATCGTTAACCATAAGGTTGACCTAACTAAAACAACGACTATGAGAAAAAAACTACTGGTAGCACTATGCATGTGCGCCATTGTTGTTGCGGGCTATGCACAAACAACTGTATCGGGTAAAATAACCGATGCTGCAACAGGCGCTCCGCTCGGGGGCGTAACCGTAAAAGGGAAAGGGTCTCCCATTACAACACTATCGGATGGTGAAGGAAAATACTCTATCAGAGTTCCCTCCAACACAAGAACCCTGGTCTTTTCATTTATTGGCTATGGCGATATGGAAACTGCCGTTAGATCGGGAAATGTGGATGTAGCGCTTACCAATGCCGTTTCTGTCTTATCGGAAGTAGTAGTTACCGGTTTTGGCGGATCGCAGATAAAGCGTGATGTTACCGGAAACATTGCACGCGTTCGCGGAAAGGATATTGAATACATGCCCACACCCAGTGTGGACGCGGCCCTGCAGGGTAAAGCGGCCGGGGTATTTGTGAATAGCCAGTCCGGTAAATTGGGCCAGGCGGTAACTGTGCGGGTAAGGGGTAACTCTTCCATCAGCGCAAATAGCCAGCCCCTCTATGTACTGGATGGTATTCCCATGACTGCCAACAGTCAGAGTTCATATGGTGGTGCCACCAATCCCCTAACTGATCTTAACCCAAATGATATTGAGTCAGTGGAAGTATTGAAAGATGCGTCTGCGGGCGCCATATTTGGTTCGCGTGCCGCCAATGGTGTGATCCTGATCACTACCAAACGTGGTAAGGCAGGACGCACATCTGTAACATTTAACTACCAGACCGGTTCCGCTGAAGCAACTAAGCGTATTAAAATGCTGAACTCGCAGGATTATGCAACACTTATCCTGGAAGGCGCAAAATACCGTGATGATTTAGCCGGAACACCACTTAACGACCCCAATAGCTGGACCACCTATGTTAAAAATGATGTGATGGATTATTACAGCTATGGTGAATGGAGTAAAAATCCTACCAAAACCTATGACTGGCAGGACCAGGTATTCCAGAAAGGTCCTTACAGGCAGGCGGATCTGCAAATAAAAGGCGGTACGGATAAAACCAAATTCTTCTCTTCTTTTCAGCAACTGGACCAGACAGGTACCATCATCGGAAACAAAATAACCAGGACTACCGGAAGATTGAATATTGACCAGAAAGCAAATGACTGGCTGGACCTGGGTGTTTCTTTGAGCCTGTCAAGAACCTATAACAAACGTTTACCTGACGATAATGCATTCTCCAATCCCTTACAGGCAATTGCTTTGATGCCCATGACGCCGTTTACCGATCCCACAACGGGATTACCGGCAGGTACACCTCCCGGAGATGTAAATATTCCTATTTACTACAACCCGGTTATTACGGTAAACTATGCTTCTTATGCGCAGGATGTGTACAGGACCTTTGGTAATGCATACCTGAGGGCCCAACTGCTGAAAGGGCTGAGTGTTCAGTCAGAGTTTGGCGTGGATTACCTTAGCCAGAATGAAGAAGGTTATTTCCAGTCTCAAACCGTAAGGAATCAATCGAGGGCCTCAGCAGGTTTGGGTTCTAACCGCGGAGCCTTTGTTACCAATTACAACACACAGTCATACTTTAGTTATCACACGGTTATAAAAGCGAAGCATGATATTACGGCTACCCTGGGTATGCAATACCAGCAATCACAGGCTAAGTACAATTATGTAGAGGGTACTTCATTCCCTTCCAATTCGTATCAGAAAATAGCCAGTGCAGCCACCAAATCAGACGGTAGTTCTTCCCAGACAGATTTCAGGTTCCTGTCTTATTTCGCAAGGGCGAACTATACGTTTAACGAAAAATATATCCTGGCTTTGAGCAGCCGTATTGACCAGTCTTCAAGATTTGGTAAAAATTCAAGGTCAGGTTTCTTCCCTGCTGCTTCTGCAGGATGGATACTTACCAATGAAAGATTTCTTGACAACAACAAAGTGGTTAGCTTCTTAAAGCTTAGGGCCAGCTATGGTATTGTAGGTAATGCCGAAATTGGCAACTTCCCGCAGCTTGGTTTGTTTTCAGGCGATGCGGGTTATGCCGGTGCAGCCGGTCAGCGACCTTCTCAACTGCGTAACGATAACCTTAAATGGGAAACAACGAAACAGTTTGACATCGGTCTTGATTTCGGTTTACTCAAAAACCGCATTACCGGTGAGATCGATTATTACAATAAACAAACTGAGGGTTTGTTGCTGAATGTAAATATTCCAGCCACAACCGGTTTTACCAGTATGGTAAGGAACGTGGGTAAATTGGAAAACAAAGGTTTTGAACTGGTGTTGAATACGCAAAACCTGATAGGTGCATTTCAATGGACCACCAACTTTAATATTGCCCGTAACATAGGTAAAGTAAGAGATATCCAGGGCCAGATTATTGAAGGCGGCGTGAGCAATATGAACCGTGTACAGGAAGGATATGCAGTAGGTGTTTTTTATACACCAGAATTTGCCGGTGTTGATCCCGCAAACGGCAATGCATTGTTTTACCTGAATACCAAGAAGGGAGATGGCAGTCTTGATAAGACAACCACCAGTGATTACAACCAGGCTCAGCGCATTGTTGCAGGTGATCCTAATCCCAAATACATTTTTGGCTTTACGAATACCTTCTCTTACAAAGGATTTGATGCCAGCATATTTTTTAACGGTATCTCCGGAAATCAGAATAATATCTATGGTATGGGACGTTATTCTTCTGCAAGTATGTTGTATGAAGATAACAACACCGCCGATCAGCTTGGCAGATGGCAGAAAGCGGGAGACGTTACTTCCATTCCACAGGTTCGTCTGTACAGGGTAAATGGATCGCAGGCAAGCAGTCGTTATATTGTTGATGGCTCCTACATCCGCTTACGAAGCGCTTCTATTGGTTATACGTTTAATGCCAAACAACTGAGCAAGCTTAGAATTGAGCGCCTGAGAATTTATGTATCAGGACAGAATCTCTTAACCTTTACAAAATATCCTTACTGGGATCCGGAGGTTAATGCCGATTCATTCGATTCTAATATTGCCAAAGGAAATGATTTCTATACGCCACCACAGCCGAGAACTTTCCTGATGGGTGTGAACGTTAGTTTTTAATCAATAAATAATAACTATTATGAAAATATTAATCAATAACATGCATAGTTACTTCAGGGCGTTTTTGCTGATGGGTATCATTGTACTTGCAGGATGCGAAAAAAGGCTGGATGTAACCCCTCTGCAAAGCATTGCAGATGATAAAGCGCTGCTGACGGAAAGTGACGTAAACGTAACACTGATTGGCTGCTATGACGGAATACAGGGCGCAGCAGTGTATGGCGGCGATATCATGGTGCTGAATGACCTGATTGGCAACACCGCCGATATCAACTTTACCGGAACTTTTGCAGGTTTATCAGATGCTTACCAGACGCAGATGACGGCAGACAATTCATTTGCCGCCGGCACATGGGCAGCAGCGTATAACACCATTAACCGTTGTAACAATGTTTTATCAGCAGTAGATAAAGTAACTTCCTCTACTGCAAGAAAAAACTCTGTAGAAGGGCAGGCGCTTTTCCTGAGGGCTTCTATGTTTTTTGAGCTGGTAAAACTGTATGCCAAAACCATCGGCGATGGTGATTTCAGCACCAATCCCGGTGTACCACTGGTACTTACTCCAACCGGTAATGTTACCGAAGCAAATTATCCACCCAGGGCCAGCGTAAAAGCCGTGTATGACCAGGTAATAGCCGATTTAGGGAAAGCAGAAACATTGTTACCTGCTTCCAATGGCAACTATGCTACCAAATGGGCCGCAGCAGCACAACTTTCACGTGTACACCTGATGTTAAAGGATTATGCAGCCGCCAGGGACGCAGCCAACAGGGTGATCAGCACCAGCGGCAAAACCCTTAATCCGGATTTTACCAAATTATGGTTTACGTTCATCAATAACGGAGGTGCTACCCCGCTGGAGTATTTGTTTTCTATGAAAGTAACCTCACAGGATGGTACCAACTCTCAGAATACCTACTTTGGCAGAACCATTGGATCAATTCCGGGTACGGCCGGCAGAAGTGATTGCAAAATCAAGGCCGCTCATATTGCTTTATATGAGACTGGAGATGTAAGAAAGGGTTTCTTTATACTCAATGGAGGTAACTTCTATACACAGAAACACCTGGACCGTTTTGGCGATGTAGCAGTGATGAGGCTGGCAGAAATGTTCCTGACCCGTGCAGAAGGCAATCTGCGTTTGGGAACTTCGGTAGGCGCCACCCCGCTGGCAGACATCAACAGGATCCGCAACAGAGCCGGTCTTCCTTCGCTAGCCGCGGTAACTTTAGCGGATGTTATCAAGGAAAGGTCTCTTGAACTGGCTTTCGAGGGACATACACTGAGCGAGGCAAGGAGATTGCAAACCACAGTAGGTACACTGCCATGGAATAGCCCCAAGCTGCTCCTGCCCATACCACGCCGCGAAATGGACGTAAATAAAGCCCTGGTTCAGAATACAGGCTACTGATTATTACTGAAATAACAACAGTCCATAAAAAAAACTCCGGTCATTGCGATCGGAGTTTTTTTATCCCATATCCCTCAAACCTCTTATTACTCCTTCACTCTTGTTCTTCTCTTCGGGAAATTTTTGCGATAGAAGAAGAACGAAGAAAAAGAAGCAAATAAGAAGTGCGGTGGTATCTTCTTTAGCTTTTTTGTCTTTGTTTTTCTTTTATTGACCCCTATTTGGGTTTAACCGTCGTTGTCGCTTTCAGGATATCGCCCCAGCTCACCAGAATGATGTTGTTTTTCCTGAGAAGTGCCTTAAATAAGGGACTGGTTACATAGTTAAAATCGTTTTGTCGCCATGCAGATCCGTAGTCCGGGTGATCGATGGTGATGGCGCGCATTTCTTCGGTATTGTATGCCAGGTGAACGATTAACTCATTCAGTCCGGGTTTTAATTTTTGCAGGATGGCATCATAATCTTTATTCCACTGGGTTGCTGGAGAATTGGCATATTTCATATGGGCCTCATCAACCACCACCACTGATCTGTCCAGGTTAATGCCGGGCAAATTCGCAGGCTGGAAAGCAGGGATGCCAAATTCTTTTGCCAGCTTCAGAAGTATCCCGGTTAATTGCGGTGTGGCGTAAAGGGCTCCCATGTGTGAATCGAGATGGGTGATCCGGATACCGAAAGCCAATGCGCGTTTAATCTGTGCACGTAACTCGGCTTCCACTTCATCAACTTTAGCGTGTTTTAAAAAATCTTCCACGGTCGCATAAAAGTGGCCGTTCGCATCAAGCAGGCTGGGAATCTTGTCGGCTGAGAGTACGCCGTCCCATTTATAATTTTTCCACTCCGCGGTGAGGGTCAGGTGAATGCCCCAATCCATTTCAGGATGTAATCGGGCATAAGCCGCCAGTTCACCAAACCAGGGGCAGGGTACCTGTATGCTTGCCGAGGTAATGCTTTTCTTTTCGAAAGCCGCGATACTGGCTGCGTTCATCGCATGCGATAAACCCAGGTCATCAGCATGCACAATAAGCAGTTTTGCATTTTTTGGATGGCCCAATTTTTCTGCCAGATTCTGCTGTGCAGAGGCGCCGGGCAGTGTAGACAAGCAAATCAGAAGAATAGCAGCTAACTTTTTCATACAGAGGGAATGATTGATCAGGCATAAAAGATACAAAAGCCGACTAAGAAGCCACACATTTGACAACAAAAAATTTTAAGTTGCCTGGCGAAAAATTCCGCTCATTTGCCTAATCGCCAATAAGTGGGTGCCTACGGCAGCATAGTTTTTGTATGCGTAAGGGAAATACGGTATGACCCATCGGTATGAAAATTTTTATCGGTCGGCCATCAGGGAATATTAATTTGAGCAAGGTCAATTTGAAATAAAACTATCTTTCCCTTTCATGGAAATTGTTCCTACTCTTTTTGATGCCCGGCTTTCCGATACCGGTATGCCTGCATCTGCTATTTCAAAGGAAAAAGCGGAACTGCTTTTTGATTTCTTTAAAGGGCACCCATTGTTTAACTGGAAGAAAGTGCACAATGGATGCGAGGGAAGGGCCGATGCCGTCTGCGTGTTGCTGGAGGGATGGGGATTCCCCAGTAACAAAGCCTGGGTTTTCAGTGGCGCTTACCTCAAGAACCATATTGGGGGGTTGAAGAATAACTGGAACTACCATGTAGCGCCGCTGATTCCAGTGTGGGAGAATGATAATATTGTGCAGTACGTACTGGACCCTGCTACTGGCGACCGGCTGCAATCCATGGAAGAATGGGCGGCTGGTATCACACATTTACCGCACAGCTATCATTGCACCAGGCAGGCACACTGGTATATTTTTCCCGAGAACAATATCGCCACCAAAAAATGGAACAGCCGCAACCGCCAGAACCGGAAATGGATGATACAGTGCCTTGCGGGTATCAATGGACTTAGTGCTTCCGGCAAGGCAAAGCTGATTTTCAATAAGGCGCAGATCAGGAAAACACAGGCCGCTTTTGAACGGGCGAAGAAAGAAAAGCCAGGGTTAAGGTTTAACGGTAACGAGTAACCAAATCATGGACTTTCGGCCTGCCTATCCTTGCTTATATTGTTACACCACTGCGAAAGCACCAGATGCAATGGGGGATGTGGCGGGCTGAATGACCATTAAAATGGACAGTTCACCCGGCCGCCTGTTGGCATAATTATTTTACATGTTGACGAAACCAAATTTTATGAACATACGATTTACCGCAGGGTTACTGATCGGTGCGGCTCTGGGGGCCGTGGTGGTTCACTTTCTCGGTTCTGCTGAAGGAAGGGCCTTTATTAATAAGGTAAAGGATGATACCACAGATTTTGGTGAAACCATCAGCGGCCTGGCAGACGACCTGGTGCAAAAAGGAAAGTCATTGGTAGGTTCTGCTTCTGATTCACTGCAGGATACTGCAGGCGGTGTGGTTGAGCCAGGTATCAGTACCCGGCCGATGCAGAATCTTGTCAGGGAGAGCCTGCAATAATAGGACATTGGCGCTGACCTGATTAGTGATTCGTTGCATGTTTACGTGATTCAGTATTATTAAACCAAAAAATACATCGTTATGAAATTCTTATTGGGATTGATAGCAGGAGCTGCTGTGGTACATTTTCTGAGTACCGACCAGGGAAAAGAGTTTGTTGATAAAATGAAAAAAGAAGCCGATCATTTCGGGGAGAATATCGGTTCACTTGCGGATGACCTGCTCAAGAAAGGAAAATCCTTTGTTGGCGGCACCTCCGACCAGCCAGGCGGTAGCCATGTATAATTCATGAGGGATATACCGGCCAGTTTCTTTTTCTATGCAGTAGTCTTTTTTGACTAACTGCTGAATGTTTTTGTTTTTGAGCGTTGAATATGATCCCCGCAGTTCTATTGCGGGGATTTTTTTGTGGGATTACCCTTTCGTTTTTCAGTTGCTGGTGGTGGCTTAAGCCCATTAAAAAAGGGCACGGATGACCCATGCCCTTTCTTATTGATAGTTGCAATCAATACTATTTGTAGATAGACTGACCGCTATTTGTTCTCCAGTTGTCGCTGATGTATTCAGCATGCTCATCTGAACGGGGCTTTACACCCATTACAATATGTCCGTCGTTGATACCTTTCTGGTATTCTTCAGCGTGTTCCTTAGGAATACCTGATCCTACCAGCGCACCAATCAAACCACCTGTTATACCACCCGCTCCCGCACCGGCAAGGCCTGCGGCGATTGGTCCGGCGATTACCAAACCGAGACCTGGAATAACCAGTGTGGTACCTATGGCTGCAATGATTCCGGCAATAGCACCAACTGTTCCGCCGATAGCAGAACCGGTACCTGCGCCTTCCATTGCTTTGCTGCCCAATTCCGAATCATCGTCGTCGGAAAAGTACTTTTTACGGGTATCATCAGACATCATTACGTTGATCTCATCTTTTGTATACCCTTTTTCTTCCAGTGCGTCATAAGCGCGTTCTGCACTTTCGCGGTCACGGAACATGCCGGTAACCATCCTGTCTCTGTTGTTGTTTTCCATAATAATCGTTTTTAAAATGAACTCCATAAAATGAAAATCTTGTGCCTCTGTTTTTCTACACTATTGCGCAATGCGGTACACATCGGGTGGAAATTTTCGTAGAAAAAAATCATCTTTAACAAATTGGCATGATACAGTTTGTGGTGACAGATACAGGCGGCGATGTAACTGTGGCACAATTATTTACCCTATGCAGTAAAATACCCTATTATGGAACCTAGTTTTTGGAGTGTCATGTTGTATGTGATTCCTGTTTTTGTGGCTATTTTTCTCTTGACAAAGGGCCATGGAAGGGGCGATAATGGCAGGACAGCCGGGCATAACCAGTATAAAAATTACCGCAAAACCCGTATGGACAAACCGGTAGTGTAGACGCGTTTGCCCCGGACCCATTTTTTTCTGGCGAACATGCGGTATATTTAATGAACCATCTGTATGCGCGCTCATTTATTACTTCTTTGCCTGCTCTGCTCCGTCCTCACTTTTTTTGCCTGTAGTAAAGGCAATTCCGGGAGCAGTACACCTGACCCTGTTGTTCCTGTTATACCCACCCCTCCCGTAGAAAAACCTTACCAGTTGGTTTGGTCAGACGAGTTTAACGGCAACGGTGTACCTGATACAACCAAATGGCGTTATGATGTGGGGGGTAACGGTTGGGGAAACAATGAGCTGGAATATTATACCAATGCACGGCCTGAAAATGCACGTATCGTAAACGGGGAACTGGTTATTGAAGCGCGCAAGGAAAATTTTGGTGGCAGAAACTATACATCTGCCCGACTGCTTACCAAGGGCAAGGCGCAATGGACCTATGGCAAGTTTGAGATAAGAGCAAAAATACCAAGGGGCAGGGGTACCTGGCCCGCAATCTGGATGCTTTCTGCTGCCGACCCGCTCAAATGGCCCGAAGACGGGGAGCTGGACATTATGGAAGCAGTGGGTTATATGCCCAATATCATACATGGTACCGCCCATAATAAATTGTATAACGGCGCAAACGGTAAACAGAAAGGAGGCAGTAAGTTCATTTCCGACGCGCAGGATGCTTTTCATGTTTATTCAATGGAGTGGACCTCTAATCAGGTAGTGTGGTCAATAGACAGCGTTTCCTATTTCTCCTACTTTGATCCGGGCCTGGGAGTAGATGCCTGGCCCTATCATAAAGATTTTTTCATGATACTGAATGTTGCGGTGGGCGGAAACTGGGGAGGGGCGCAGGGTGTGGATGACAGTATTTTTCCGCAGGCGATGATGGTAGACTATGTTCGGGTGTACCAGCGAAAGTAACGATAGGGCGTAACTTCCCTTCCGGCAGCAGGCGAAGAAACAGAGGGGGCAATTGAGAAATGTGGAAGAACTAATGAAATTTTTCGCCCGGTGAAAGCTCCCGCAAAGCCAACACGCTCACTTTTTGGTGTTACAGCGTTGGGTTTTAACAATAATCCGCTTCACAACCCGTTTAAATTAAACGGTGTGGTGGTTAGACTACGTTTTTGCGCGGGTGCCTGCTACATGTATTTGCTGGTATCTGCTATTATTACCTTGATACTCATTCCGGTTCTTTGTAGTATTAGACCTACTAATGAAAACCTGCTACCATATAGGGTTAATTATATTGCTGCTGCTTAGTGGTGACGCGTATGCGCAAACCCAGCAGCTTAAATTTCTGCATTTAAACAGGAATGACGGTCTTTCTCAAAGTAATGTCACCTATATTCTTCAGGATGGCCGGGGTTTTATGTGGTTTGGCACCAGGGATGGGTTAAATAAATACGACGGTTACCAATTTACAGTATACAAGCATTCGGTAGATGATGCCCACAGTCTCGGCAGTAGTTTCATCACGCATATGCTGGAGGATTCCAAAGGAATGTTGTGGATCGCAACCTGGGGCGGCGGACTAAGCCGGTTTGACCGTGATAAGAACCGTTTTGTAAGGTTTACGCACGATCCCGGCAACAGCCATAGTTTATCGGATAATTTTGTAAAAAATATTGCCGAGGACAAACAGGGAAATCTCTGGATTGGTACGCAAACCGGCGGCCTGAACCGGCTTGATCGCAGCACGAATCGGTTTGAAAGGTTTCAGCATAGATATAATGACCCGCAGAGTCTTAGTAACAATGAAGTGAACGTTATTTTAGAAGACTCCCGTAACCAGCTCTGGGTAGGTACGGGTGATGGAGGACTGAATCTGCTTGACCGCAACAGTAAAAAGTTTACGATTTTCAGGCACAACAGCCAGGACAAATCCTCTCTGGCGAGTGATAAAATACTCAACCTGTTTGAGGACCATCGCCATCGCTTATGGGTATGTACCAGGGGTGGGGGCCTTGACCTGATGGATAACCGTGCGGGTACCTTCCGGCATTTTACCAATGATCCGCGAAATAACAATAGCCTGGCACATGATGTGGTGTTTGCAGTGGCCGAAGATGCCAATAGAAAACTGTGGATCGGGACGGAAAATGGGGGTCTCAGTGTGTTTGACCCTGTCACAGAATTGTTTTCCAATTATCGTCACGATGAAATCGATAATACCAGCATCACCAACAATTCTATTGATTGCGTGTACAAAGATGCCAGTGGCAATATGTGGCTGGGAACATACAGCGGTGGTATCAATATGTTCAGTAAGGATGCGAATAAATTTACGCATTACAAGCATACCTCCGACCCTTCCAGTCTTCGCAACAACAATGTGCTGTTCCTGGCAGAAGATTCCAAAGCAAAAATCTGGATCGCTACCGATGGTGGGGGTCTGAACATGCTGGATCCGGCTACGGGTAAGTTCCGGCATTACATTCACAACGCTTCCAATAAAAATTCTATCAGTGGCAACTATGTATTGGGTGTGCAGGAAGATGCCAACGGCAATATCTGGGCAGGTACCTGGGGCGATGGACTGAGTGTGCTGAATAAAGATCGTAACGCTTTCACACATTATCGAAACAATGCCGCAGACAGTAACAGCATAAGTGGCAACAATGTTTATGCAATAGCCCGAGACAGGGACAATGATATGTGGGTGGGTACCTATGGGGATGGATTGAATTTGTTCGATGGAAAGACAGGAAGGTTTACCCGGTATAAGCATCAGGCTACTAACAGCCGGAGTTTAAGCAGTGATAATATCCAGACACTTATGGCCGATAGCCGGGGTTTTATTTGGGTGGGTACCAATGACAATGGGCTGAACAGGCTGGATAAAAAAACAAATTTTTTTACGCGGTTCATTCATGACGGTAATAAGAACAGCATCAGTAACAATACCATTAATTGCGTTTTTGAAGACATAGATGGAAATATATGGATTGGCACCGCGGGAGGTTTGAACAGGCTTGACCCCCGGAGCAACCAATTTACCACATGGCGTATGAAGGATGGATTGCCCAATGATATCGTCTATGCGATACAACAGGACGCACAGGGAAATTTATGGCTCAGTACCAATAAAGGCATTTCACGTTTTGATATCAAGGCAAACAGGTTTAAAAATTTTTATGTTGCCGAAGGTTTGCAGTCAAACGAATTCAAACCCCATTCGAGTGTAACCACACGCAGCGGCAGAATGTATTTTGGCGGGGTGAATGGCTTTAATGCATTTGTGCCTGACAGTGTCCGTCCAGATGCTTTTGAACCGCCATTGGTGCTGACCCGTTTCCGGATATTCAACCAGGATGTGCCTATCGCCAGGGATGATAAGGATCCATCGCCGCTGAAAAAATCCATTACGGAAACCAGGGAAATTGTTTTGCCGTACAGCAGTTCGGTCATATCATTTGAATTTGCCTCACTGAATTATACCAATCCCGAAACGAAGCAGTATGCCTACATGCTGGAAGGTTTTGATAAAGATTGGAACAACATCGGCGACAGGAGAACTGCTACCTATACAAACCTTGATCCCGGGAAATATACTTTCCTGATAAAAGGAATGAATAATGACGGAGAGTGGTCAAAGAAAACGGTCAGTCTCCAGCTCACTATTGTACCTCCTTTCTGGCTAACCTGGTGGTTCAGGGCGCTGGTTGCGATACTGCTGGTGGGTGGGGTGATCAGTTTCTACCGATACCGCATCAATGCCATCCGCTTTCAGAAGCAAAAACTGGAAAGACAGGTACAGGAACGCACAGAACAACTGGAATTGCTGACGGAAGAGGAAAAGCAGGCTCGCCTGGAAGCGGAACTGGCCAACAAAGCGAAGAGTGAGTTCCTGGCCATTATGAGCCATGAGATACGAACACCCATGAACGGGGTTATAGGTATGGCATCGTTGCTTGCGCAGACAGATTTAACGCCCGAACAAAAAGAATATACTGACACCATCCGCACCTGTGGCGACGGGCTGATGCATGTGATTAATGATATACTGGATTATTCCAAGATTGAGTCGGGCAAAATGGAACTTGAGTACAATGATTTTGACCTGCGCAACTGCATTGAAGAAGTGCTGGATGTGTTTTCCACCAAAGCCTCGCAGGTGGGGCTGGACCTGGTCTACCAGATTGATGCGGGTATCCCTACGCAGATTGTGGGCGACAGGTTGCGGCTGAGGCAGATATTGCTGAACCTTGTTAGCAACGCCATCAAATTTACCGAGCACGGTGAAGTATTCCTTGGGGTGCGTATGCTGAAAATACACGGCGATGGGGGTTTGGAACTGCGTTTTGAAGTGCGAGACACGGGTATAGGTATTGAGCCGGAAAAAATAGAGAGGCTTTTTAAATCGTTTTCGCAGGTAGATTCGTCCACAACCCGCAAATATGGTGGCACGGGGTTGGGACTTGCCATATCTGAAAAACTGGTATCGCTGATGGGGGGTAATTTTTCTGTTGCCAGTATACCGGGAGAAGGGTCTACTTTCGCATTCACCATTCAAACAAAGGCGGGCGTAAATACGCTGACGACCTATGTACATTATAACATGGAAGGACTGGAAGGCAAGCGCATATTGATTGTTGATGACAACCTGACAAACAGGAACATACTTAAGACCCAACTGGAGCTATGGAAATTTATTCCTGTGCTGGCCAGTTCGGGTTCTGAGGCGCTGCAATTGCTGGCGGAGCGGCGCAATTTTGACCTGGTAATAACCGATATGCAGATGCCGGAAATGGATGGGATAGCGCTTGGTCACCAGATCCGGAAAGAATATCCAGACCTGCCCGTTATTCTGCTTAGTTCAGTGGGAGATGAACGCAAGGATATTCATAGCGAAATATTCGTTTCGATATTAACAAAGCCCATTAAACAGCACGTACTGAACAGCCATGTGATCAATAGTCTTCGCAATCAACGCAAAGCCCCCGCCAAAGAAATGCAACGTGAAGAACGCAAATTACCGCTCATGCCGGAGGCAACGGCTGAAAGTCCCTTGTCGATCCTGGTGGCTGAAGACAATATGGTGAACCAGAAGATCATCGGGCATATGCTTGTAAAGATGGGATATACGGCCGACTTTGTTCAAAACGGCATAGAAGTGATGGACGCTGCCGAAATGAAATCCTACGATCTTATTTTCATGGATGTGCAGATGCCAGAGATGGATGGACTTGAAGCCACCAGGAAAGTACGCGAAAAAACATTCGCGCAGCCACTGATCGTTGCCATGACCGCCAATGCTATGCAGGGCGACAGGGAAGAGTGCCTGGCGGCAGGCATGAACGATTATATAAGTAAGCCCATCAACCTGACTGACCTCAAAAACCTGCTTACGCGCTATGCCTCTGAAAAAGCGGGCAGGCAATAGGAAAAGTTATTTCCCACATTTTTTATCCTCTCGTCGGCTTATTCTACCGGGAGCTGCCCTTCTGGCGGCTAAAACGTTAATAACATTAACAAATTCTTCCCCAGAACGGGGTATCCCATTGTGGGATTAGGTGTTAATTGGATTTTACCATTCCGGCATTAAACTATGTTCTCCCTGATGTATCCAAGTATCAGTTAGTGTGGCATGCTTTTTTTAAATATTAGGAAGAGCGATTTAAAAACAAAAAACTACAATTATGAAACGAGTATTAGTAGCCCTTAGCATTGCCTCCGTTTTCGCGGCATGTACAGGCAAACCAAAAGAAACCGCCGTTCTGATAGATACTACAGCTATAAAGCAAAGAGCTGTTGCTGATGAACAGGCACGTATCAAAGCTGAAAAAGAAGAAAACGAAAGAGCCGTTGCCGCACGTAAAGCAGCAACACGTAAAGCCCGTAGCAGTGCGCCTGTTTACTATACACCTTCCAATGTAGGTAGCAGTGCAAACCCTGTAAGTACAGGATCTGGTACAGCGGTTACACAACCGGCTAAGCAGGGCATGAGTTCAAGAACCAAAGGTGCGCTGATAGGTGGTGCCGGTGGTGCGATTGCCGGTGGTATCATCGGGAAAAATATTAAAGGAGCCGTAATTGGTGGTGCAGTTGGTGCCGCCGGTGGATACATAATCGGTCGTAAAAAGGATAAAAATACAGGCCGTTTACCTAATAACTAGGATGTTATAAGTGTACATACGTGTTAAAAAATAACACAGGTTTTGAAATTACAAAGCGTAGCATATCATTTGCTACGCTTTGTTTTTTTGGATAGCATAAACGTACAAGTTGAGAACATTTTTATTTGGGATATTTTGTTGTTTTTCCATTGCCTGCCTTGCACAGGATAATTTGCGGATCTATGCAGTGAAGGAGGGGGAGAACACGGTTTTTTATGCAGACAACCACGAGGTTTGCGCAGTCTCGGTACAGCTTAACCTGCAGCTTGAAAACCTGGCAGGAGATGAAAGTACTGACCGTATCTATTTAATACCTGCCAATACCGATAGGTTCCGGTTATTACAATTGAGGCGTTATGGAAGGGGCAGGGCAAGTTACACCTATAATTATTCGGCAGTGTATGGCGATGTAAGACAAATGTCTTACGACCAGTTCTATGTATACGATTTGCCCTTTCGCCGGGGAGCAAGGGCCCGCATCGAGCAGGGATATAATGGCAGTTTTACCCATGTGGGAGAGAACGCATTGGATTTTGATATGCGGGAAGGCTCGCAGGTGCATGCTGCCCGGGGCGGACTAGTGATATCGGTAGTGCAGCATTTTAATGAGACATGCTGGAGTGATGCCTGTAAAAAAATGGCCAATTATGTATTGATCTATCATACAGACGGCACCATTGCCGGTTATACCCATCTCCAGTACAATGGCGCAAGGGTTGCAGTGGGTGATACCGTGCGGAAAGGGCAGTTGATAGCGCTCAGCGGCAATACCGGTTATACCCGGGGCCCTCACCTGCATTTTGATTGTTACCTGCCTGGCTTTGATGGAAAAAGAACACTGATCACAAAATTCCGCGCAGGTGACGGTACAACCAATGGCTATTTAAAGGAGAACAGGGTTTACAAAAAAGACTACAATTAAAAAACCGCGATACCAGGGTACCGCGGTTGCTGCTTCTATATATTTGGGGGGCTAACCTTTATTGTACTTGGACTGAACCTCCAGGAAACCAACAGGATCAGATTTAACGTTCAGGATCTTCTTATCGTTTTCCAGTACGATATGGTAACTCAGTGAAACATCTGTTGATTCTTCCACTACACTATGCACCTTATAATCTGCATAAGCCTTTCTTACTTTGTTAAGGATAAGGGGCGGCAGGTTATCTTCTCCATAGTACTTGAGTGCCATGGTAACATTTCCGTCGCCATCGTACATGATACGGTAGCTTACGTCTTTTTTAGTAAAGAATACTTTGTATCCTTCTTTTAATTCTTCCCATGCTACACTCTGTGCGCCGGGATAGGTTTTGGCGAAGATCTTAAGTACTTCCTCGTTAACTTGTGATGCAGATGCGCCCAGTGAGATTGTCAGGAGGCAGATGATAAATGTTAGCGTTTTCATGATGGCTTGTTTTAATGATTTGATACTGCTAACCTAGCCATTACCTGTACACACTTATACTGAATATACATTTACGGCAAGTAAAGGTTAGTGCAGAAACGTTAAGTATCTTAACAGTATGAATGAAGAATGAAAATGTACTACTGAAGCAAACCAAAACAGTGACGAAACAGGAAAGAGGGTTGCAATAATTTCAAGTAATTATTTGTTAAAATGTAGCACCGGTTTTTCATAGCGGGCAAAACAGACAAAATAAATTTTCTTAACCAGAATGATACGGAAGTTTCTGCAGAAAATATTGACCAATCCTGTTATCCGAATCGCTGATAAGTTTTCATCACAGCCCGATCGTGAGCTTATTTTTTCTGCGCTTACAGAACTTTTTGTAAAAGTGCATACTAAGAACGGGGAGAAAGGATTGGTCATAGAGGCCGATCCATCGGTGCACAGGTTCATTGTATTTTCTGACCAGCACAAGGGCTCGGGGAATGGCGCGGATGACTTTAGGGTTTGTGAACAAACGTATGCAGGTGCTTTGGATTATTACGAGCGTAACGGTTTTCATTATATATGCCTGGGAGATAGTGAAGAGTTATGGGAGAACAACCTGTTTGCTGTTAGAGCGGCCAATAAACTATCCATTGAAAAAGAGAAAGCATTTGTAAAGCGCAATGCATTCACCAAAGTGTTTGGCAACCATGATCTTTTCTGGGACCAGGATCCGTTTTCTCCCCTTCAGCTTAAGAGTATGTATGATGAAAATGTGAGAACCTACGAGGGAGTGGTCATAAAGCTGATTACGGGTGGAAAGCCGCTGGATATTTTTCTCACGCATGGGCACCAGGGAGATAAGCAAAGTGATGGTAACTGGTTCAGTAAATTTTTTGTGTCGCGTGTGTGGGGACCGCTTCAGTCTTTCCTTCGCATCAATCCCAATACCCCCGCGTATAACGGACAGTTAAAAACCCTGCATAACAGTTTGATGTATGAGTGGAGCTCGTCGCAGAAAAGTGTATTGCTTATCACCGGGCATACACACCAGCCGGTATTTGCCTCGCTAACCTTATTGGAAAACCTGGTTAAACAGCTGGATGCGGCCAGGGCGTTAAAGAACGAAATGCTGGTTCATTCCTTTGAGGAGGAAATCAGGAAGCGGAAAGTGGAGTTGCCGGTGGCGCCTAACCTGTATGATAAAATAATGCCGGTATATTTTAATACAGGCTGCTGCTGTTACAGTGATGGCGATATCACCGGTCTTGAAATTGAAAACGGCTTCATACGGCTGATTAAATGGAAGTCTGTTCAAGGTGGTTGCGAACGTACGGTGCTGGAGGAAAAGAAACTGGAGGAGTTGGTGTAGGGTGTATGATGTGACTGAAGGAGGCGGGCGAGATACGTTGTAGAAATTGTGGAGGTTGACGCTGATGATTGCCGGTAGGGTTGTTACAGGAATTGGAATAGCGAATGTGAGAATAATACAAATGTTTACAAATATTATGTAATGGCCGGGGCCGGCGATTGAGCCAACTTTGTTGTGTATTGAATTACAAAACAAACCAGCCTGATATGAAACTTAGATTATTCCATGCGTCTTTCTTATTGTTGTTGCTTACTGTATTTTCCGGTTGTTCCTTGGTTGAAGGCATATTCAAGGCCGGTGTTTGGTCGGGAGTGATCATCGTAGTGTTGGTGATTGGCCTGATCATCTACTTTATTGGCAAAATGGGGAAAAAAGGGTAGGCATAATTTTTATAGGTTATTAGCAACCGAATTGCTCATTTTTAAACTACTCCCATGAAACAGATCACATTTCGCTTTGCATTCAAAACTTTCCTCACGCTTTTTGTGGTGGCTTTTTTCCAGGTAATTGCCTGGGCACAGGATACAAAAGTAGAGGTGACCACCACCAATGATGTGGGTGGATGGCTTACCCGCAACTGGCTCTGGGTTACAGGGGGCGTTGTATTACTGATCATATTGCTTCTTTTCAGTGGTGGAAGCAGCCGCAGCAGCAGAAGTAAAACAACGGTATACAGAAAAGGAGATGGCACGGTAACCAAAACCACTACTTCCGAGTCTGACGTATCTGACTAACAGGGCGTTTATCCCGTACACATGATTAAAAGGCCATCCTGAGAGGGATGGCTTTTTGCATTAGGGAATAGCGCCTATCTGGAAGGGATGCAACTTGTGTTCGGAAGACTGGAACATAGGTAGCGGTCTTAGTCACCTATCTCGTTATTAATATACACCAGTTCCGGCCTTATGGCCATGTCTTGCCGCTGACTGAGCTTCCGGTCCCTTCTGAATAGAAGAGGCATGGTTCAGTAAAATTGAACGCAGTCCCGGTTAAACCGTGAAAGTAAACAGGAGCCGGGGCCTCAGCAATTATAAGGCTGGAACGAGTGATGTTATCATCCATTCAGCCAACACCGGGGGTGACACTTTTCATATACCTGCGGACGGGTCACCGTTAAAACATCGAGACGGTCGGGGAATACACGGTATTAAATACAGCTTAAACTACAGGAAATACCCCTTAAATAACGATTAAAATGTAGTTTTTGCTCTACAAATCATTTAATATTGTTAATGTGTATTAACAGGCAATGGCCTTTTTGTTACACAATAAAGGATCTGATATTTTCCATAACTAACTGCTAATTAATCCTTTCTGCGTGTTTTGTCAGCTAAGGAACAGTTATGATTTATAACAGTTTTCCTTGCAGCCGGCCCTTTTGGAACAGCCTCCCGTTTCCAAAAGCAACGCTTCTCCAATATCCCCTGACGCCAAACCAGTTCCAGTGGTGCTATGTGTATGTGCTATTGACAGTTTATGGACGCTGGGGTAAAATGACCAACATCATTTAATAATACTACGCCAAACCCTGCTTTATGAAAAAAGCTCTACTCAGATCGATTGGTTGCATAACTCTTCTTGCAATCTTCTTCAGTACGATTGCTAATAATGCAAAACCATTTTTTATCGGTAACGGGCATGCTGCTTTCCATGCAAAAAATGCACTGGACGCAACTTTCCGCAAACCCGTTGGAGATGACGTAAAACTTGCAAAAAGGCAAGCATTGGCACCTGCCCTCACTTTGGTGCATAGAATAGCACCGCAAAGTTTCCAGAGCCATCCGGATAGCCTTCATCGGATATTTCAAATTCCAGCGAATGCAGTTGCTGGAAGTGTAAGAATTACAGCAGTCGGGGGAGCTGGTGGTTATTATGGTACCAATTTGGGTGGAAGAGGTTATAAGCTTACGGGAAATTTTCCAATGATCGCTCCTGGCACGAATCTTAATGTTATCGTGGGCGAAAAAGGCAGCAGTGGTCCTGGTGGAGCTGGA
>JANPIE010000172.1:0-11001 GCA_031424835.1 Chitinophagaceae bacterium | reverse complement strand
ATTGGGTGGACAGGCCTTCGTACCGGGTGTCGCGGGTACATGGAAAGATCTTACTGACTCAGTGAATCAGATGACGGGTAACCTTACCGCACAGGTACGTAATATCGCAGAGGTAACGAAAGCGGTGGCATCGGGTGACTTGTCTAAGACGGTTGCCATTGACGTAAAAGGGGAAATCCTCGATCTTAAAAATACCATCAACACGATGGTGGAACAGTTGAACTCATTTGCCTTCGAGGTAACAAGGGTGGCGCGTGAGGTAGGTACAGAAGGTAAACTGGGTGGACAGGCCGAGGTACGGGGTGTGGGTGGTACATGGAAGGATCTGACGGATAGTGTGAACATGATGGCATCCAACCTTACCAACCAGGTGCGTGGTATCGCGAAAGTGGTAACCGCGGTGGCGACAGGTAATTTGAAACAAAAACTGGCCATCGTATCACGCGGTGAGGTGGCGCAGTTGATCGATACGATCAATGAAATGATCGATACACTCGCGGTATTCGCTGACCAGGTAACGACGGTAGCACGAGAGGTGGGTGTGGATGGACGACTGGGTGGCCAGGCATCGGTACCAGGTGCATCCGGTATCTGGAAGAACCTTACCGAGAACGTAAACCAGCTTGCACAGAATCTTACCACGCAGGTGCGTTCCATTTCGGAAGTGGCATCGGCGGTAACCAAAGGTGACCTTACACGAACCATCCGCGTAGAAGCAAAAGGTGAGGTGGAGGCCCTGAAGGATACCATCAACCAGATGATCGCCAACCTGAAAGAAACCACGTTGCGTAACCAGGAGCAGGACTGGCTGAAGTCCAACCTTGCGAAGTTTACACAGATGCTGCAGGGACAGAAAGACCTGAAAACGGTAACGCAAAGGATCCTTTCGGAACTTGCGCAGGTGGTTGTGGCACACTACGGTGCATTCTATATCTTAAATCAAAATGAAGATACACAGGAAACCAAGCTGAGTTTATACTCAGCGTATGGTTACCGGTCGGAGAAAACCATACCCACAGAATTTGCGATAGGCGAAGGTTTGGTGGGACAGGTGGCGTTTGAAAAAGAAAGGATCATTCTCTCCAATATCCCCGGCAATTACATAAAGATCAATTCCGGTTTGGGTAAAGCGAAACCCGCAAATCTGATCATCCTGCCGGTACTGTTTGAGAACAATGTAAAAGCCGTAATTGAACTGGCTTCCTTGGATGTGTTCAGCCAGACACACTTAGACTTCCTTGAACAGTTAACAGAAAGTATCGGTATCGTATTGAATACCATTGAAGCGAATACACGTACAGAGGAACTGCTTGCACAATCTCAGTCACTTGCGGGTGAGTTGAAAATACAGCAGGAAGAGTTGAGTAGAACGAATGATGAGCTGCAGGATAAAGCTTTGTTGCTTGTTAAACAAAAGAACGAGGTGGAAGACAAGAACCGCGAGGTGGAGGAAGCAAGAAGATCACTGGAAGAAAAAGCGGAGCAGCTTACACTTACATCGAAATACAAATCGGAGTTCCTCGCGAATATGTCGCACGAATTGCGTACGCCCCTCAACAGCTTATTGATTCTTGCCCAACAGTTGTATGAGAATGCGGAAGGTAACCTTAATGAGAAGCAGATCAGGTATGCGAAAACGATTCACTCATGTGGTGATGACCTTATCCAGTTGATCAATGATATCCTTGACCTTTCTAAGATTGAATCAGGATTTATCACGGCGAATATCTCTACGGTTCGCTTTGCCGAGATTGCTTCGTTCGTAGAGACTACATTCAAACCCATCTCTGAAGCAAGGCACCTGCGTTTCACTATCCAGACAGATGCCAAACTGCCTATGATGATGGAAACGGATTTGCAGCGTTTGAACCAGATCCTTAAAAACCTGTTGTCAAACGCCTTCAAGTTCACAGAGAAAGGTGAAGTAAAACTGAATATTTACGAGGCAAACCGAAACTGGAAAAACACCATCCCGAGCCTGGAGGCTGCCAAGCGCGTAGTGGCTTTTGCCATCAGCGATACCGGTATCGGTATCCCCCAGGAAAAGCAGAATATCATATTTGAAGCGTTCCAGCAGGCGGAAGGTTCTACCAGCCGTAAATATGGCGGTACCGGTCTTGGCTTGTCCATCAGCCGTGGTCTTGCCGATCTGCTTGGCGGAACCATTGAACTGGAGAGTGATACCACCCATGGTAGCACCTTTACTTTATTCCTGCCTGTTGAAAACGCGGGAATCATGCTCAGCAAGGAAGCACCGGACCTTGGCGCATACCAATTGGGGCCCGATGTTACGGAGATAGATTCACTGATACACTCTATCCGGGTAACCAATGAGGGTGTTGACAAAGGTTTGAACATCGTGAGCGAGATGATCAATGAAACCGGTGATGACAGGTCTAATATCATGGCCTCGGACAAAGTGATCCTGATAGTAGAAGATGACCTGAGATTTGGCAAGATCATTATTGAAAAAGCCCATGAATTTGGACTGAAGGCGGTGGTGGCCATCAGCTATATTGAAGTATTTGATTTCATCAACCGGTTTGCACCAGTGGCCATTACGCTCGACGTAAAACTTCCGGATACCAGCGGATGGAAAGTTCTTGACCTGCTGCGTAATGACCTTAACTACCGTCATATCCCGGTTTACCTGATCTCAGGTGAAGAGAACCGCAACCTTGCGATGAAACGGGGCGCCAGAAGCTTCCTGTTAAAACCGCTGGATAACGAGTCATTAAATGACCTGTTTGCCGATATCCAGTCGTTCAGCAACAAACAAACCAGGAAGATACTGGTGGTAGAAGACAATGAGCTCGAGTCATCACAAATTGCAAAAATGCTGGAAAGCGAATCGGTGGAAGTGACCATCGCCCCTACCGGTAAAAAGGCCCTGAAAAGTATCGCCAGTAAGGATTATGACTGTATCATCCTCGATTATACCCTACCCGATATTTCGGGAACCGAGCTGGTAAACCAGGTGGGTGAGACAAAAAAGAAGATGACGCCTGTGATTGTGTATTCTGCCAAGGATTTTACCAAGGCGGAACTGAGCCAGATTAACCGCACCTCCAATACGGTAATGATGAAAGGAGTGAACTCGCTGGAGCATTTGCTTGAAGAAACGGTATTACATTTGCATTACTCACACAAGGAGCTGCCCCAGGACAAGCGCAGGCTGATTGAGAATATCCGGATGAAAGAGGATATTCTTACCGGCAAAAACATACTTGTGGTGGATGATGATGTGAGAAACCTTTTTGCCCTTACCACCGTATTTGAAAGGTACAATGTGAACGTGATCACAGCGGAAAGCGGCAAAGAGGCGATACAGATCATTGGCGAGGACAACCCGAAGATTGATATGGTGCTGATGGATATTATGATGCCGGAAATGGATGGATATGAAACGACGCAGAAGATCCGGCGTGAGCATAAAAACAGCACCCTGCCCATCATAGCTGTAACCGCGAAGGCGATGAAAGGTGACAGGCAGAAATGTATTGAGGCAGGCGCTTCCGATTATATTACCAAACCGTTAAAAATTGACCAGTTGCTATCGCTGATGCGTATCTGGTTCTACAAATAACATTAGATGCCGCAAAAGATTCTTTTGGTAGATGACCGGGACGACAACCTCTTTTCACTGGAGACCATTCTCGAAGCCGATGGCTATCACTTTGTGAAAGCCAATTCAGGCCGCCAGGCATTGAAGATATTATTGAACGAGTTTGACTTTGCATTGATCCTGATGGATGTGAAGATGCCAAACCTGAATGGTTTTGAAACTGCGGCGCTTATTTATGAACGGGAAAAATTAAAACATATCCCGATCATATTTATAACAGCCAACAATTATGGCGAAGAAAATATATTTAAGGGCTACCGGTCGGGGGCCGTGGATTATATTTTTAAACCCATCAATTCTGAACTGTTGCGTGCCAAAGTAGGCGTATTCATTGAACTGTATAAGAAGAACCACCAGCTACTGGCGCAGGAAGAAAAATTACGCGCCATCAATAAAAACCTGGAGAACGAAATACGGGAACGCAAAAATTCAGAAGAAAAGATCATCGACCTGAATAAAAAATTGCTTACCAATATAGAGAGTCTGGAGACTGCCAACAAAGAGCTTGACAGGTTTGCGTTTATGGCATCCCATGATATGCAGGAACCGCTGCGCAAGATCAGGACCTTCAGTGACCTGCTGGCCATCAAACACAAAGACCAACTGGATGCAGATGCGCAATCGAAGATCAAGATTATTCAACGCGCGGCTGAACGCATGCAGGGACTTATCAAAGACATCCTGACATTTTCAAAAATATCCACCGAAAAAGAGCCCTTTGTTAAAACCGATCTCAATACACTGGTAAGCGAAGTGGTGGATGAACTGGATTCGGCGATCCATGAGAAGAAAGCAAAAGTAGAGATTGCACCCCTCCCTACCCTTCCCGTTAACCCGGTACTGATCAAATCCCTTTTCCTGAACCTTATCGGCAACGCCATAAAATACAGCAAGCCGGATGTTCCGCCCATTATAAAAGTGTATTGCGATAACCTGGATAATGAGCAAAAAAAGAATGTCCATACCCGCTATTACCGCATTTTCATCAAAGACAACGGTATTGGTTTTGACCAGAAATATGCAGAACAGATCTTTGATATGTTCAAACGCCTGCATGTGCATACCGAATATGAAGGAACCGGTATAGGCCTCGCGTTATGCAAACAGATCATGGAAAAACACAACGGCTACATCAATGCTGTGAGTACCATAAATGAAGGCGCTACCTTTATCATATCCCTTCCTTCCAAGGAAGAAGTGGCACCTGTGGTTATGCAGAACACCCTCAATTAATTAAAGCGACTCACCCCGACGTCGCTGCGCTCGTAACCCCTCTCTGCGAGTAGAGAGGGGTTACTTTTTTAGATCCTCCAGTTTCCTTACTCCCCTTCTCTACTCGTAGAAAAGGGGCCGGGGGATGAGTAAAATAATAGATCGGTAAAACACTAACTTAGTGATACCCTGTAAAAAAATTTACAGGGTATTGTGATTTTTAGGCACCATCAGCGAATAACCGTAAGGGATACCCAACAAGCCAATGCACCAAGAAACTGCCAGGGAAGAATTTCTAAAGCTGATACAGCAACACAGGGGGATCATCATCAAGGTCTGCAACTCCTATTGCCGTAACAGCCATGAGCGGGATGACCTGGCACAGGAAATAACCTATCAACTGTGGCGTTCATGGCCGGGTTATAAAACAGACTATGTTTTCTCTACCTGGATGTACCGGGTGGCATTGAATGTGGCCATTTCTTTTTACCGCAGGGAAAAAAAGCAGCTGGCTACAGTATCACTTGAGGAAAATGCGATAGATCCCGAAGATAACGTGGAAGGAATTGGAGTGATGGAAGAGAACATCAGGCTGTTACAGCAATATATACAAAGACTTAATGTGCTGGATAAGGCCCTGATCCTTCTTTACCTGGAGTCGAAATCCTATAAAGAGATTGCCACCGTTATGGGCATCAGCGAAACCAATGTGGCTACAAGGCTGAGCCGGATTAAAGAAAAACTAAAACAGCATTTTTTCGTGAACACAAATAAATAATTATGGAAGACAATGATTTGAAAACACTCTGGAAGGCATACGATCACCAACTCGAAGCGTCAAAAATATTGAACCTCCAGGCCTGGGCCGTGCAGCTAAGGACCATCGAAATGCTGCAGTCCCATAAGGCCAAATCAAAACTGGACCGCCTTTCTTCCTTTAAGCTGCGCGCAGTGATTCTGGGCATTATCTGGATGTTGTTTCTTGGGGTGCTGTTATATGGTACCGGTAACCGAAATCCCTATTTCAGCATATCCGCGGGTATGATACTGTTACTTACTGCTATTGTTACCGTTGGCTATATCCGGCATATTATGATGATCAACAGCATCAGGTATGACGGTAATATTGCCGACACACAGGAGAAACTCGCAAAGCTGCAGACAGCTACCCTGATGTCTGCACGTGTTGGCTGGTTACAGCTTCCTTTTTATACAACGTTTTTCTGGCACCCCGACTGGGTAAACCCTGGCAGCACTGTATTCTGGTTGATACCCCTGCCTATTACCCTGCTGTTTGCGGTTGCCGCAGTTTACCTGTACAGGAATGTTACGCCCTGGAATATGCATAAGAAATGGGTGCGTACCCTGGTAATGACCGGCCCTGAGTACAGTTCTGTCTTGAAAGCGAGGGATTTTATTGAGGAGATTGACGCCTTCAGAAAAATCAGTTGACCCGATACGGGGAGACTTAACAGGATATTTACCTAAAACGGGCCGGGCTAACATGGGTTTGGTATTGTAATTGCTCTAAGGCTACGATTGCCTATTTTTACCACCAAAACCTGATAACGTCTGAAGCGTTTCCTCACAATATTACGGCGTACCCTACTGATCCTTCTTGCTGTTCTCCTGCTTACCTTCATCGCAATACAAACGAACCTGGTACAGAACTGGCTGGTAGGCATTGCAACCTCCCGTCTCTCAAAGGCCCTGGGTACGGAAGTGAGCATTAAGAAAGTAAGCATCGAGCTTTTCAATAGCCTCAACATGGAAGGCACCCTGATCAGGGATAAAAACAGGGATACCCTGCTCTATACCCGCCAGTTGAAAGTAAGGATCACTGATTGGTTCTTCCTGAAAGACCAGGCCGACCTGAAATTTGTAGGACTGGAAGACGCTATCGTAAAAATGAACCGCAAGGATTCGGTATGGAACTACCAGTTCCTGATAGACTATTTCCGTTCGCCCCCCTCCACCAGTAAAAAGAAAAGCATTGTCCTCAATTTAAAAAAAGTGGACCTTAAGAATATCCATTTCGTAAGGAACGATCTATGGACAGGCGAGCGCATGGATGTAAGCATGGCCAGCTTTCTACTGGATGCTGAAACCATAGACCTTCCACGAAACCTGTACACCATCAACGACGTCATAATTGAAAGTCCATCCCTCAGTATACAGGGACTAAAACCTCTCCGGCCCGACTCGCTGAGAAAAACTGTACAGGGGGCACAGGATACCGGCATGTATTTCAATCCGGCCAATATGCGCCTACTCGTCAGCAACATAACCATTAACAACGGAAAGTTGTTTCTAGACAGTGATACCGAAAGCCCTGCCCCTTACTTTGATGGCAGCCATATACGGCTCAGCAAATTAACGGGCAAGCTTTCGCAGATCTCATTTATAAAAGATACACTCCGCGCCAATGTGGACCTTACTGCTAAAGACAGGTCGGGCCTTGAAGTAAAAAAATTAAAGACTGCATTCCGACTGACACCACAGATCATGGAGCTTGCCAAACTTGACCTGCAAACAAACCGCAGCCGTATCACTAACTATTATGCGATGAAGTTCAAGGACTTTAACCGCGACTTTGGACATTATAACAGCAGGGTAATCATGGAGGCGCGTTTCAGGGATGCGAGGATCAATAGTGATGACCTGGCTTTTTTTGAACCCGACCTTCGTACCTGGAATAAAGAAACCATTATTTCGGGCAACTTCCTGGGCACGGTTGAAGATTTTTTTATCAATAACCTGTCGGCGCGCATCGGGGCCACAACGCATATCAATGGCACCCTGGGTATGAAGGGCCTGCCCGATATCAATACCACGAGGATATCATTCAACAATGGATTTCTACAAACCAATTATTTTGACCTCGGGGTATTTGTACCCGCACTTAAAAATGTAAAGTCGCCAAACCTTCCTGCACTGGGCACCATTCTGTATAAGGGAAATTTCAACGGAACCATCAACAATTTTGTTACGGTGGGCACTTTCAGTACGCAATTGGGCGGACTAAAAACAAATGTAAGCCTGCAACTACCCCGCCGCGGCGAGCCTACTTACACAGGTAATATTGAAACGGTTCGATTTAACATTGGAAAATTCCTTAACAATGCACAATTGGGTCTTGTTGATTTTAAAGGGAAGATAACAGGGACAAGTTTTGCCATTGAAAAATTAAAAACGACGCTGGAGGGACATATATCATCGCTCGATTACAATGATTATACGTACCGGAATATCACTACCAACGGTACATTCCAGAAAAAATATTTTAGCGGCGAGGTAAAGATTGACGATCCCAACCTCGACTTTAACAGTACAGTGGAGATAGACCTGACCAATGCATTGCCACGCTTTAACGTGGTGGGCGACCTGGTGCACTCCAACCTGAAGGCGTTGAACCTATGGACCAATACAAAGGATTCTATCAAACTAACAGGATTACTGGATGCCAATTTTACGGGTACCAACATCGATAACTTTTTAGGTACCGCAAAATTTCTGAATGCGAATATTACAGCAGGCCCCACCCGGCTCAATTTTGATTCGCTCAATCTGATTTCAAGTTATACCGATTCCACAAAGTCGCTTCACCTTGGCAGTAATGATTTCAATGCAACCATCTCGGGCAGGTTCAACATCAATGACCTGCCGGCCAGCTTCCAGGGTTTTCTCAATCACTACTATCCCACTTATATCAAACCGCCGAAGTCTATTCCGCAGAACCAGCGTTTTAATTTTGTGATCAACACCAACTATATTGATCCGTATCTGCCATTGCTTGATACAAGAATCACGGGATTCAATGATTCTAAAATAGCGGGCTCAATAGATACCTATGCCAATGCGCTCAACCTTGTGGCACAGATACCATATGGAAAGTTTGGCAAGTTCAGTTTTACCAACCTTGACCTCAGTGGCAAAGGAAACATCGATACCCTGTCACTTTCCGGCACCATTGGAAGTGTACAGGCTAGTGACAGCCTGCGTTTTCCCAATACCAAACTCAATATCGTTTCCTATAATGACCATTCCGAAGTATCGATAAAAACCAGCGCCGATAATACCTTGAATGACGCGGATCTGTATGCCGATGTGTATACGTTATCGGATGGCGTGCGGGTACAGTTTCGTCCATCATCATTTGTACTCAACGATAAAAAATGGAATATCGACAAAGAAGGGGAACTGGTGGTACGCAGTCGTTTTATCCGTGCGCAGAATATCCGGTTTACGCAGGGTTTCCAGGAGATTACCGTGGAGACCGCAGAAGAAGACGATGGCGACCGGCAGAACCTTTTGGTAAGGCTGAAGAATGTGATCATGGGCGACCTTACTTCGCTCTTCCTTAAAAATCCCAGGCTGGAAGGCATTACTTCCGGAAGCATAGTGCTGAATGATTTTTTTGGACAGTTTCATGCATCTGCCGACCTGAAAGCAGAACAGTTTCGGCTGGATGATGATTCTGTTGGCCTGGTGAATATTAAAGCCACATACGACAAAAAAACCGGTGAGATCCCCTTTACCATTACATCTCCCAATGAAGGCTATAAATTTACCGCTAAAGGAAGTTACAATGCCAATGATACTACCGGCCTCTCCCTAAACACTGACCTGCAACTGGAAGATTCCCGGATCGATATCCTGCATAAATTTCTCAGCAATATTTTTACCGATATACAGGGGCGTGCCACGGGTAGCCTGAACATCAGTGGCAATATCAATCAACCCGACCTGTTTGGGCGCATTAAACTGCGCAATGCCAGCCTGAAAGTAAATTATACACAGGTTACCTATACTGTTGATTCTGCTGATATCAATTTCGAGAAAGACGGGATCGATTTTGGCAGTTTCAATATACATGACCGTTATAACAATACCGGAAGTGTACGCGGTAAACTATACGAAAAGGGATTCAGGAATATGCGTTTCGATTTTGAATTGGAAACGTCTAAGCTGCTCTTACTTGATACACGCGCTACCGATAACCCGCAGTTTTATGGCAAAGCCATCGGCAGCGCGAACCTGTCTTTTTTTGGGCCTGAGTCAAAATGTTTTATGACGATGACCGCTGTTGCCAATGACAGCTCACATATTTTTATTCCCAATTCCGTCAGCCGGGAAAGCGGCTCGGCAGATTTTATCGTATTCAAACAATACGGTACCGAAATGGTAAAAGAGAGCGGCAACAGTGCGCTCAATTTAACGGTTGACCTGGACCTCACCGTTAACAACAACGTAAGGATAGATGTGATACTGGATGAATTGTATGGAGACGTGATTAAGGCTGTGGGTAACGGAAGGTTACGGATGCGTGCCGGTACCACTGAGCCACTCACCATGCGTGGCCGCTACAATATAGATAGTGGTAGTTATGTTTTCAATTTCCAGGGACTGATACGCAAGCCTTTCCTGCTGCTGCCGGATGCGGGTAATTACATTGAATGGTCAGGCGATCCTTTCCGCGCAGATCTCCATATCAATGCCCAGTATACAGCGGAGCGTGTAAGCCTTAGTGAACTGGTTGGCAACAACACTTTCAGCAACCAGGTTAGGGGTTACCGCGGCGACGTATATGTGATTGCGCAGCTAAGGGAAAAACTAGATAAGCCGGAAATTACTTTCAGGCTAGATTTTCCGCAGACCAGTCCGGTTAAATCGGATAATGAATTTGCCCAGTACATGAACCGCCTCGAGCGCGATCAGAATGAGATTTTGAACCAGGTTGCCTATGTTATCCTGTTCAATTCTTTTGCACCGCCGGGATTGGGTGGCAACAGTTCAGTTGTGAACCCCTATTCCATCACTTTCAATACGGTTTCACAGTTACTCACCAAAGGTATCAACAAAGTATTTTCGGGATTATTGTATAAGATCACCGGCGACAGAAGTCTTCGTTTTGATGTAGGCACAAGTATCTACAGCAGTGCCAGCATCCTCGATCCCACAAATGCCAATGCCGCCAGTAAAGTAGACCGTACCCGTGTTGACCTTAAACTTACCCGGGCCTTTGCGAATGAAAAGATCATTGTTACGCTCGGAAGTGATATTGATTTCAATCTCGGAAGTTCTGCCATTGCGAATGGCAATACCCAATGGCTGCCCAATGTAAATATTGAATTCATTCTCTCGCGCGACAGGAAACTAAGGTT
>JANPIE010000171.1:0-21925 GCA_031424835.1 Chitinophagaceae bacterium | reverse complement strand
GAGTGGAATACTATTGTATGCTTCATCTGTTCCTTGCTCTTCTGTTCCTTATTCTTATGCTCCCTATCCCTGTCTCCACAATATTACCGCTCCTGTAACCAACATGTTCACCAATGCCAGCGGTATTAATTTCTTCCATCCCAAATTCATTAACTGGTCATACCGGAAACGCGGGATGGTCCAGCGGATCCACATAAAAATGAAAATGAAGATTACCACCTTGGTGAGCAGCGCAGCCACACCCAGTACCGCCGCTACATTTGGCGCCAGGGTTGACTCATCCAGGAACGGTATATCATAACCACCAAAAAAGATCGAAGCCATGATGGCGCTGCTCATGATCATGTTCACGTATTCTGCAAAAAGATAGAACCCAAGTTTCATGGAGGAATATTCCTGGTGGTAACCAAAATTCAATTCATTCTCTGCTTCCGGCAGGTCAAATGGTGTGCGGTTACACTCGGCCATTGCGCATATAAAAAATATCAGGAAGCCTAATGGCTGGTACACGATATTCCAGTTTCCATCGGCCGCCATCTGCTGCTCCACAATGGTTTTCAAACTCAAAGAGCCTGAGATCATTAATACCGCAATCAGTGAAAGTCCCATCGCGAGCTCATAACTGATCGCCTGTGAGGCACCACGCAGTGCGGCCATCAGAGAGAATTTATTATTGGATGCCCAGCCACCTATCATAATGCCATACACACCCATACTTACCACACCAAAAATATACAGGACACCAATATTGATATCGGCCACCTGCAATTCTATATTCCTGTCGAACACTTCTATATGGCTGCTCCAGGGAATTACTGCGCAGGTCATAAGGGCAGCCGTCATGGCGAGTATCGGCCCCAGTACAAACAATCCTTTATTGGCGGATGTAGGATTGATATCTTCTTTCATGATCAGCTTGAGACCATCTGCAAAAGGCTGTAACAGTCCAAACGGTCCTGCGCGGTTAGGGCCCGGCCTGTCCTGCAATACCGCCGCCACTTTACGTTCAGCGAAAGTGGTATACAAAGCAATACCCAGGCTCGCAAATACGATAATAGCGATCAACACAAGTTTCTCGATCAGCAATAACCAGTCAATAATAAGTACTGTCATCTATTAATTTTTTCAATTCCCCTGGTGCTGCACGGTGACTGTTGTCTTTGTGGTTCAACCGGAACCACGAACACACAAAGTGCACAAAGCCGCACGAAGATGATCTTATTTCTCAAAATCATTCGAATGCGCCGGTCCTTCTATCAGGCTTAGGTCAACAGTGGGCTTATTCACTTCACTTACCGAATGAATGTCCATCAGTGTTTTTGGCTGGCGGCCATCATGCACCGCGGCAAATATTTCTGTTGGCTTATTCAATCCCACATTGCCCTGGTAATGCCCCGCGGAGATCACCGATTGACGGCTGATCATCCTTGGCCCTTCTATGATCCAGTCGCTTGTTTTCTTTTTCTCAAAACGGCAGGTATTACAGATCCAGGCCGGTTTGCCTTCGGCGGTATCTTCCACTTCGCCCCATTGGTCCTTACGCGAGGTTACCCGGAACACTTCATCGCCACGGTTCCAGAGCGTTACTTTTCCGCTGCAGGTTGGGCAATCACGGTGCGCATCCATCGGTTTTAAGAACCAAACGCGGTTCTTGAAACGGAAAGTGCGATCTGTTAACGCACCCACAGGACATACATCAATTACATTCCCGATAAAATCACTCTCTAAACTTTTCTCTATGAACGTTGCAATCTCGGAGTGATCTCCACGATCGAGTATTCCATGTTCCCTGTTTGCCGTCAGTTGATCGGCAACATACACGCAGCGGTAGCAAAGTATACAACGCGTCATATGCAATTGTATATACGGACCGATATCTTTTCGCTTAAATGTACGTCGCTGAAACTCGTAACGGGTACCTTCCTTGCCATGTTCATAGCTAAGGTCCTGCAGGTGGCATTCCCCGGCCTGGTCGCAGATAGGGCAATCCAGCGGGTGATTGATCAATAAAAATTCAACCACACCAGCGCGTGCATCCAGCACTTTGGGGCTGGTAATATTTTTTACCTCCATCCCATCCATCACCGTGGTACGGCAGGAAGCTACCAGTTTGGGCATCGGGCGTGGATCTTTTTCAGAACCCTTGCTTACTTCCACCAGGCAGGTGCGGCATTTACCACCACTGCCCTGCAGCTTACTGTAATAGCACATAGCAGGCGGCGCCACATCTCCGCCTATCTTACGCGCAGCATTCAGGATAGAGGTACCTGCCGGCACTTCAACGGTGATGTTGTCGATGGTTACTTTGAATAATTGTTGATCTGCCATTTAGAAAATATTGCAATTCAAAAAAAGTGAAAAGTGAAAAGTGAAAAGTGAATGTTTTGACTTCTCACTTTTGACTTTTTGCGCCTACCCCACCGGCACATGCACCGGATCCGCATAATGCGCCAATCCATAATTCCTTTTCTGCGATTCATCGGGGTTCAGCACATGCCATTCAAACTCATCCCGGAAATGCCTGATGGCTGCTGCCACCGGCCAGGCGGCTGCATCACCCAATGGACAGATCGTGTTTCCTTCAATTTTGCGCTGAATATCCCATAACAGGTCTATATCACTCATCTTCCCGTTTCCGTATTCTATGTTCTTCAATATTTTTTCCATCCAGCCTGTTCCTTCACGGCAGGGTGAACATTGTCCGCAACTTTCGTGACGATAGAAACGTGCAAAGGTCAACGTGTTTTTTACTACGCACTGGTCCTCATCCAGCACAATGAATCCGCCTGAGCCCATCATCGAACCTGTGGCAAAGCCGCCATCACTCAAACTCTCATAATTCATATAGCGTGTTTCACCCTTGGCAGTTTTCAGCAAAAGGTTGGCAGGCAGTATGGGTACGGATGATCCGCCAGGTATACAGGCTTTCAAACGTTTGCCATTCGCGATGCCCCCGCAATATTCATCGCTGAAAATAAATTCTTCCACAGAAATCGTCATGTCTATCTCGTAAACGCCGGGCTTGTTGATATTGCCACAGGCCGACATGAGTTTGGTACCGGTAGATTTTCCCACACCGATCTTCGCATATTCTTCGCCACCCATATTGATGATAGGTACAACAGCAGCGATGGTTTCTACATTATTTACAACCGTTGGTCGCATCCATACACCCTGTATCGCTGGGAATGGAGGTTTTATTCTGGGGTTGCCGCGTTTGCCTTCCAATGATTCTATCAAAGCGGTTTCTTCACCACATATATAAGCGCCTGCTCCACGGTGAACATATATTTCACAGTCGAATCCCGAGCCCAGGATATTTTTTCCTAAAAAGCCCTGGCTGCGTGCTTCAGCAATAGCGGTTTCCAATATTTCTGCTATCCATGCATACTCACCGCGTATATAAATATAAGTAGCATTGCTGCCCAGCGCAAAGGAAGAGATCAGCAGACCTTCTATGAACAGGTGAGGAAGAAATTCCATCAGGTAGCGGTCCTTGAATGTTCCGGGCTCACTTTCGTCGGCATTACAAACCAGGTGACGGGGTACGCCATCGGGTTTAGCGAGAAAGCTCCATTTCATTCCGGCCGGAAACCCCGCGCCACCACGTCCGCGCAATCCGCTTTTCTTCACCTCTTCCACGATAGCTTCCGGGCCCATGGTTTTGATGGCTTTCTCCGCAGTGTTGTAACCGCCTTCACGACGATACACCTCAAAACGGCGGATGCCTTCTACATGTGCTTTTTCCAGTAATAATTTTACGCCCATATTTGAAAAGTCAAAAGTCAAAATCAGTGCCTTAATTGCGGGTACTTAGTTTTGAATGATTACTTTTTAATTTTTAATTATTTACCGCCGCATTCTTACGGCATTCATCTATGATCGAGTCCACTTTTTCTTTTGTCAGGTGTTCGCGGTAAGTTTTTCCGAGTTGCATCATGGGTGCATAACCGCAGGCGCCCAGACATTCAACTGTTTTTAAAGTAAATAATCCATCGGCTGTGGTCTCTCCCGGTTTAATGCCCAGCTTTTGCCCGATATAGGCAATTATATCATCACAGCCACGCAGCATGCACGGACCAGTCTGGCACACTTCAAACATGTATCGTCCAACTGGCTTAAGATTGTACATGCTGTAAAAGGTTGCCACCTCGTAAACCTCGATGGGTTTAATCTGCAACAGTTCCGCCACATAATCCATCGTATCGGAACTCAGCCAGCCACCGGATGCATCCTGTGCCACATGCAGTACGGGCAGCAAAGCGCTTTTCTGCTTCCCCTCAGGGTAGTGGGAGATGATCTCCTGCACTTTTGCGAGTATATCGTCTGAAAATTTTGCCATACCCAACCCCTTCGGGGGCTTATTTATTTTAATTGATTATACTTTTATTGGCGAACACTGTAAAGCCTTCCCGGGTTACTTTTGCACAACGCAGTCAGTGGATGCCTATGCATCCATTTCGCCGGCAATCAGGTTCAAACTACTCATCGTAACAATTGCATCACTCAGCATACTTCCGGTTACCAGTTCCGGATACGCCTGGTAATAAATAAAACAGGGCCTGCGGAAATGCAGGCGGAAAGGTGCACGGCCGCCATCACTGATCAGGTAAAAACCCAACTCTCCGTTACCACCTTCCACGGATTGATATACTTCTCCTTTGGGCATCTCCACTTCTCCCATGATGATCTTGAAATGCCAGATAAGGGCCTCCATTTTGGTGTAAACATCTTTCTTTTCAGGCAGGTAATATTCCGGTACATTGGCATGGAACACTTCTGCCTCCGCGCCTTTGAACTCCTGTACTTTCTGATACGCCTGCTGGATAATGTTGAGGCTCTGCCACATTTCTTCATTGCGCACCAGGTATCGGTCGTAATTATCTCCTGTCTTACCCACAGGTATCGTGAAATCAAAATCTTCGTAACTGCTGTACGGGCTATGCACGCGCACATCATAATCTACACCGGCAGCGCGAAGATTAGGGCCGGTAAAACCATAATTCAATGCACG
Organism: Chitinophagaceae bacterium; assembly: GCA_031424835.1. Lineage (GTDB taxonomy): Bacteria > Bacteroidota > Bacteroidia > Chitinophagales > Chitinophagaceae > Sediminibacterium. Next base: position 16,911 of record JANPIE010000171.1, on the reverse strand, counting down.
CTCTGCACTGATAGCACCACCACCGATCGTTCTTTCCATGAAGATGCGGTTGCGGGTGAACAGGTTTTCAAACTCTTTGAGAACGGATGGATATTCTTTCAGGAATTTCTCGAGTTTCTCAAACGCTGTATTATTAAAATTCCTTTCAAAACCGCCAATACGCCCAATATTAGTAGTAAGACGGGAGCCACATACTTCTTCATATATCTCGTAAATAAGTTCGCGGTACTGCATCACGTACAGGAAGCCGGTATATGCGCCTGTGTCAACCCCCACAATCGAATTACAGATCAGGTGATCTGAAATACGCGCCAGTTCCATAATAATCACACGCAGGTAATCCACACGCTTTGGGGTCTGAACACCCAGCAGTTTTTCACACGTAATATGCCAGCCCATATTGTTGATGGGACTGCTGCAATAGTTCAGCCTGTCTGTTAATGGCGTAATCTGGTACAGCGGCCGGCGCTCTGCAATTTTTTCAAAGGCACGGTGTATATATCCCACAGTAGATTCGGTAGAAACAATTCGCTCACCATCCAGTTCCATAATATTCTGAAACACGCCATGCGTTGCAGGGTGCGTTGGACCCACATTCAGCGTGGTTGTCTGTTTCTCTATCGAGCCTTCCGGTAATTTGATATGGTGATGTTCAGTCATTTTTATTCAGCAATAGATCGCTTATCAGCATTTGTTGTATCACTTCCCGCCTTGCGGGATACGTTTTGTTCGCTGGGCGGGCGCAGTCGATCGTGAGTCGTCAATCGTCAGTCGTGAGTAGTTCATCGGGATAACTCACGATTCACGTCTCACGATTCACGAACCTCTCAACATCATCACCCCTCTCAATTCCATTCCCACAGTTTGCCGCCCTCGCAAGGACATTGCCTTTTGCTTCTTCCTCTAACTTCGACATTCGGTGTTCCCTGTTCAATATTCCCTCTTCCTACCGCCCAAACATCTCATCATCCTTATCTCTCCTCGTCTGGTCCTCTAATGGAAATTCCTTCCGCATGGGAAAGTAGTCCATCTCATCTACATTCAATATTCTTTTCAGGTTAGGATGACCCAGGAAATTCACACCGTAAAAATCATAGGTCTCTCTTTCCATCCAGTTGGCGGATGCATATAACTTTGACGCAGTGAAAACATCCGGTTCCGCTACCGATGTAAACACTTTGAAACGGATACGCACATTTTCTGTAAGGTTATGCAGATGGTATACCACTGCCAGTTCGCGCCCTTTATCATCGGGGTAATTTACCGCGCATAGGTCTGTCAGAAAACGGAAATTCAGCGATGCATCATCAAACAGGTATTGCAACACTTTCAGGTTATTCTCTTTGGCAGCTTCAAAACTGAGCATGCCATACGCTTCTTCAAAATGGAAGACCGCGTCTCCGAATTTTTCAGTCAGTTTCTGCTGTATGATCTCGTTGGTTAAGCCCATCAGTTTTTTTTGTCCGGCGACCATGGTCCATAGTCCATGGCATTTTGCTAAAAAGATCAAACCATGGCTATGGACCATGGACTATTGACTATTTACTCTATTCCGTAACTGTTCATCAAAGCCTTATACTGTTCACTGTTTCTTCTGCGAATGCTTTCCTGTCCTACCAGTTTCTGTACATTGATTATACCATCAATAATTGCTTCGGGGCGTGGGGGGCATCCCGGTACATATACGTCTACCGGTATGATCTGGTCAATCCCCTGTAATACGCTGTAAGTATCGAATATACCACCGCTTGATGCGCAGGCGCCAACCGCTATTACCCAGCGTGGCTCGGCCATCTGGAGATAAACCTGGCGAAGTACAGGACCCATTTTTTTTGCAATGGTACCCATTACCATCAGCAGGTCGCACTGGCGGGGAGAAAATCCCACCCGTTCTGATCCAAACCTGGCAAGATCGTAGTGTGAACCCATGGTGGCCATGAACTCGATACCGCAGCATGAAGTGGCAAACGGCAGCGGCCACAAAGAATTTTTACGCGCCAATCCCACCACATCGCTGAGTTTGGTGGTAAAAAAACCCTCCCCTGCATACCCATCAGGCGCTTCCGTAACCGCAACAGCGGTATTGGTATCGGCTTCTTTAGGGTGAATATTAAATCTTACCGGACGTGACATAATTTAAAATTGAGAATTAGTAATTAATAATTGGAAATTCAATCGCGTCTTTTCCTGGCCTAATTATTAATTATTAATTGTTAATTATTAATTGCTTCCCTAATCTTCCCACTTTAATGCCCCTTTCTTAATGATATATATAAAGCCTGTCAAAAAGAATGCTACAAACATCAGTACCGCACTAAATCCCGCCCAGCCGAGCTCCCGAAAATTAACAGCGTAAGGGTAGAAAAAGATCACTTCCACGTCAAATAATACGAACAGGATAGCAACCAGGAAGTATTTAATGGCCATGGGCTGGCGGGCATTGCCATGGGTTTCAATACCACTGGCAAAAGTTTCCAGCTTGTCGGCTGTTTTCCTTTTAGGGCCTACCCAGGCCGAAACCGCGATCATGGTGAGTACAAAACCCGCCGCAAATATGAGCTGCAATCCGATCGGAAAGTAATTATCAGCAGAATTCGATGCGTTGGCATCGGCAAAAAAGGAAAGCCAGCTCATGCGGAAAAATTAATGTGCTGCAAAAATAAGCCTGCGAAGGATATAAAAAGAAAAACTCCCCGTTTGGGGAGTCTTTTCTTTTAGGTATTTAGCTATTTTGCTACTTTCCTTTTCCGGAAGTGCCGGTACCGGCAGATCCACCGCCTGTTCTGCGTGCCGGTTGTGGCTTACTGTAATAGTCGATCTGCTTTTGTATACCCGCCTTTGCATTCTGTGCAAACTTGTTGTTGTCGTCTGCCGGATCAGGGTATAACTGCATCATCTGGTCTATAATTTCAATGGCTTTCTGGTTTGTTGCCAGGAAATCCTCTACAGGCTTTGTTTTCTGGCCAGTAGTAGTCACCTTGAAATCCGGGTGGTTTTTCAGGGAATTAGACTTATTAATATAATACGTAAGGCTATAATAGAGGTTCAGGAACACATCCTTCTTATACTTCTCCTTGTCTTTTACCAGGTAGATTGAGTCAAGGTAAGCAAGGTATGTTACACCGGTTCCGCTGGTTGTGTCAGGATCGGACGCTACAGCGGCCCTTTTAAAGAACGCATAAGGCTGCGGCTTATCCGGGTAGGCTGTCATATACCCTTTAGCCAGCTCGATAGCCTGGGTATAGTTTTTTGCGTTCATTGCGGCGCTCGTCATGGTATAATAGTCCAGCTCGCTCATGGGCCCTCCTCTCAATGCAAACTGTTTTTGCAGCCACTCAATCTGTTGCGGGTACATTTTTGCTTTGGCATAGAGTGCAGCCGCCTGCCCCATATAGGCAAGTTTGTTCACTTTAGAGGTATCGTTGGCTATTGCCTTTTCCAGATAAGAAACCGTAGTGGCTTCATTTCCGGGGAATTTGGAAAATACTTTTACAGCAAGTTCATAGTCATCAGGTCCGATCTTAGCTGCCGAAGCAGGATTGGCAAAATACTTTTCCAGGTTTGCTTTTGCCTGTAAAGAATCTCCCGCCCTGTCATAGTTATAGGCATACAGCAGGTTGATACCTGGCATGGCAGACGCATGACCCGCTGCTTCCAGCTCCTTTAGTTTGGCAAGGCTCTCTGCATTCTTACCGGCACGGAACAGATAATCCGCTACGAAAATTTCATTCTCCGGGCTTTTGTCGGCGCTGGCAATGTATTTATCAAGATACCCTTTGGCAACGTTTACATCACGGCCGGCATAATACTGGTACAATGCATAATAGGTTTGAGGAAATGCGGGATCCGCAGTCATCGCATTGTTAAAGTTCAGCTCAAACAGGTCCTTGTTATTCTGGCTCTGGTATATTTTACCGATCCGGTAATAAGCCAGCGCACTCTTCGGGTCCCTTGTTAAAGCTTCCTGATAGGCTTTTACAGCTTCACCACCATTTTCACCGCCCATTTTCAGGTAGTTGATGCCCATATTGATGTAGATATCTGCACTGGTAGGATCCAACAGGGCAGCCTGTTTCAATTTATCTATCGCATACACATTATCACCTTTACCGCTTGGCAGCTCTGCATTGGCGCGGCCAATGGCATTCAGAACGGCAGCATTGGGCTTACCCTTGGTTCTGCCTGAGGTAGGGGCAGACGCGGTAATGGCTTGCTCAAATTTCTGTTTTGCGGAGTTGAGATCGCCACCTTCCAGCAGCTCTACATGTCCCATACCCACCAGCAGAAAAGGATCACTGCCTACTTCCTGCAAGCCTTTCTGGTATAGCGCCTTTGCCTCTGCTATCTGTGCGCGGGTAGGTTCTGAACCATCATTGGACAGCATAGCCTGGCCCAGCCAGTAAATGGTCTGGCCGTCCTTCGGATTGGCACTATAGGCTTTCTGTAAAGCCTCCACCGCACTTTTCTTTCTGGCATAATTCAGGTACTTGATGCCCTCAGGTAACTGGGCCACCAAACACTGCGCAGCAATCATTGCTGTCAACATCAGAGAAACGATCTTCTTCATTTTTCGATTTTTATTATTAGTGTTAATCCGCATTCTTGATATCCCCCTTCCTGCTATGAAAAGCCATTTTAGCAGGAGCCAGGAATGCTCTTCGGAAAATCAGTTGTCCGCGTTCGAGGCTCATGAAATTCATAAAGCCCGTTCCGAGTCCTGCTGCATTTTCCTTGAGTATATAATACAAGGGCCGTGCCAAGGGGTACTGCCCAAATGTTATAGTCGACTGTGAAGGTTTTGCAAATACGTCTTTCTCCAGACAATTAACACATTCTACAAGCGACATACGTATTTTTTTCAGGTTAGCCTGCTGTTTGGGATCGTAACTGTCACCCACCCAGCTCAACCCTACAAAGCCGATTACGTTTGGATTATTGGATACGATATCGATGACTTTTTCACTGTTCTCTGAAGCCACCACATTGGCGCCAAAAGGGGCACCCCGTAATACACTGTCCTGCAGGAAACGCACGGTACTGGTTGCGTTCTTTCCATCCATAACAGCCGTAAGTTTATGTTTTCCGCTCAGGATATCTTTCAGCCCGGCAACTGTAAACACGCTGTCCTTCGATGCCCTGTTAACGATCACCGCCACCGCATCGTAGGCGAGTATGCCATACTGCGGCTTGTACGATAGCCTGCCGGCATAAGCATCAGCTTCTTCATCTGTAAGCCCTTTGGCCACTATCACCAGCCGCGTACTGTCAGACTGCAAATCCCTGAAACAAGCTGCTTCCGATTTATAAGAAGCGATGATTTCGGTATTGGGAAAAGAAGAATGGTGCACTCGTATCTGTTCTTCTATAACCGGCTTGAAACTTTCATCTACGCTGATATGGATGCGTCCTTTAACAGGTGTATCCCGGTCGTCTTCTTTTTTTGCTGTATTGCAAGAAACAAAGAACATAAAAACAATACCATATAACACAGTTCTTCTCTTCATCTATTTAGTATTGCCGCTTAATTCCCCTGTACAACCTGAAACCGCCATACAATAAACAGATACCGCCAAACATATACCGGAACAGCGGATCTACCGAGATGAATTGTTCCAGTTTGAGCTGTTCTGCAAACAGCATAACAACTGCCATGGCGAGAAATAACACAGCCATGGTAAGGTCATAGGTCATGCGCATGACCGCATAGCTTTTTTGCTTTTTTTGTTCAAACTCTCTTTCCATGGTTACTACAGGTTAAACCGGGATGGGCAATTTAGGTAATAATTTTATTCCTTAACACAAATGAGCAACGTTTCTCAAACCCTTTGCTACACTATAACAGATAAGATGCCCGGCATACCATTTTCCATAAATGAAAAACTTTCATATGCTAATGAATGTTAGCCATGTTTTAACATTGACTATCAAGACACATGAAGGATATATCTTTGGCGCTATGAAAATTCTGATGGTTTGCCTGGGCAATATCTGCCGGAGCCCATTGGCGGAAGGGATTTTGCAGCACAAGGCTGCCCATTTGGGATTGGCCTGGAAGGTTGACAGTGCAGGAACTACGGGGCATTGTATAGGTACGGGCCCTCATGCCTTATCGCAGAAGATAGCCAGGCTGAACGGTATCGATATCAGCGGGCAGCAATGCCGGCAATTCAGGAAAGAGGACATGGATCTTTACGACAGGATCTATGTGATGGACAGCGATAATTACCGGGAGGTTAAGCGGATCAGTGGCGAAGGATGGAAGCCGGATAAAGTATCCCTGCTGCTGGATGAATTGTACCCCGGCAGTAACAGGGAAGTACCGGATCCCTGGTACGGTACAGAAAAAGATTATCACGCCGTATTTGAAATGGTAAGCAAAGCCTGTGATAAGATTATCATGCGTTATGCCAACCCTGTTTAAAAAGGTATTTTTGCACCGCGCATAAAACAATACAGAGATTCATGAGTAAGCCAGGCCTACCCCAGGGAACCCGAGATTTTAGTGCTTCCACAGTACAAAAACGCAACTATATTTTTAATACCATCCGTTCCGTATTTGAACGCTATGGCTTTCAGCCCCTGGAAACACCGGCTATGGAAAACCTGGATACATTAATGGGCAAGTACGGTGAGGAAGGTGATAAACTCATATTCAAGATACTGAACAACGGTCTTGATAACCCAGCCAAACTAGAGCAGAGTAAGGCAGCTTTTGACAAAATACTTTCGGGTAAAAACACAAAGGACCTGACCGAGAGGGCATTGAGGTATGACCTCACCATCCCTTTTGCCAGGTATGTCGCCATGAACCATGGTCAACTCACTATGCCCTTCAAACGCTACCAGGTGCAACCGGTATGGCGTGCGGACCGCCCCCAGAAAGGACGTTACCGCGAGTTTTACCAATGCGATGCGGATGTTGTTGGCAGCCGCTCATTGCTGAATGAGGTGGAACTGGCAGGCATCTATCGTGACGTATTTGACCAGTTAAAAGTTCCCGTAACCATCCATATCAACAGCCGGAAAATTCTTGCGGCGCTTGCAGAGATCAGTGGCGGCGCTGATAAACTAACCGATATCACCGTGGCGATCGATAAACTGGATAAGATAGGTCTGGAGAAAGTAAAGGAAGAACTCACGCAGCGTGGTCTAAGCCAGGAACAGATACATGTCATTGAAAAATATCTTTCTATCAGTGGTAGTGAAGTTGACAAGCTGACGGAGTTAAAGACGTTGATTGGAGAAACAGCGATCGGACAAAAAGGTATTGAAGAACTGGAATACGTATTGAATTACGAAGCCCAAACTTCCAACGCCCGGCTCCAAACAGATCTCACCCTTGCAAGAGGACTCAACTATTATACAGGTATCATCTTTGAAGTGAAAGCCCATAACGTACAGATCGGAAGTATTGGCGGCGGCGGCAGGTATGATGACCTTACCGGTTTGTTTGGCGTACCGGAAGTACCCGGTGTGGGTATCAGTTTTGGCGTTGACAGGATTTATGATGTGATGGAAGAGCTGGCGCTATTCCCCCATGAAGTACAGGCAGGCACCCAGGTACTGTTTTTTAACCTGGGCGAAACAGAAAGCAGGCTTGCATTTGGTTTACTGCAGCAGCTTAGAAAAAAGGGCATACGTGCCGAGTTATTTCACGAGCAGGCAAAGTTTGATAAGCAGTTCAGGTATGCTGATAAAAAACAAATTCCCTACGCAGTGATCATTGGCAGTAAAGAAGCTGAAGAAGGCACCTGTGTAATGAAATCACTTACAGATAGTAAGCAGACCACGCTGTCACAGGATGAACTCCTGGCTTTCGCTTTTCATTAACCATAGATTGGCACAATATTTTAGCAGTTTGTGCAAACCACAAATATGAAAATCGTTTTCGGCTTACTGCTGGCGGGCAGCCTCTGTGTTGCATCCTGCAGTAAAAAGTCCCGGCCTTCTGCAAGTGCCAGGCCTACCGCAAAAACAGTAGATACACGGGCAGCAACGCGCAATACAACTGTAGATCCGCCCGCAGCCAACAATTTACCCCCTGACCTGCCCGCAGCCTCACCCGCGCCTATGGCTATGGCACCCATGATCGTAATTGATGAGCAGGGAGCGATCATCACTTCACGCGACAAACTTCCGGCAGACATGTCCGGCAAAGTGGATTATCCAAGAATCGCGCGCGGCTACACACAGGCCCAGAGGCAGAACCTGATCTATCGTTTTAAGATGGTGCCACCAAGGGTATTGTTTGTTCCCGATCACCTGGCTTCCAAAAGCGCGAAAGGAACCTATATCATTTTTAAAAAGAAATTCTGGTATTGGAAAAAGCCGGATGGGTTATTTCATGTAGATGAAACTTATTATCAATAACGTGCTGTGCTATTAATATCCATTACCCGCTGTTCGAGATCATTTGACGCCCGTGGCCGCTGGGCCCCGTGCCTGTTATCCCGGCCAAGCCGGGGCTGCCTTGGGCTCTGCTCAGATCTGCTTCGCATGATCTGATCTATCTGCGCTTCGCTGGAAACCGAACCCAAAGAGGCCCATCCACCGGCACTGAGTAGAAATTATTCGTGGAACGAGCCATCACCACAATATTTATCGGTTAAAAAAACCAATTCCTTTCCGTTTCAATAGCACAAGACGTTATCAATAAGCATTTTGAAAATGGATACTAATGGTCCAATGCCATTTGCCCGATGTGGTGTTGCATATGTACCACATAATCGCATACCAACCAGGCAAGGGTTTGCGAACCCGGTTCCTCATCGTACGGGGGATGAACAGTGTACAATAATTTATCAGCCGGGATATTCTTTACCACAAAAATGATCTGCCTGTTTAGCGATTGCCATAGATCAAGCAAATGGGTTAATGGAAGTTCCTGGTAATTATTGACAGCCACCAGCTCATCCTGTTTGTAAGAAATGACTTTATATGGCTGCACAGAGAACTGCACATCAGTAAATCTTTTCAGGTTGTTTACAGCGGAATCAACCAGGTGGCCCAACACCTGCTGCCTGCTCCATTTGCCCGGTGCAGGCTGTCTTAATACCTCCTCGGTACCCAATGACTCCAGTTGCTTGCGAACATAATCGATCAGCAGTTCTAACTGATCCATTGCCGCGGAAACATCTGTCCTGCCCCCCGCGATAAATCCATTGTTTTGCCACATAAGGTATCATTGATTGTCACAAAACGAAAAAAATAACCTGTCGCATTTTCCAATTAACCCAGTCCCTCATAGATAACAGCCGCACCCTGCCCCACTCCCACACACATCGTAGCCAATCCATATTTTGTTTTTGTCCTGTTCATCTCGTGCAGCAGCGTTGTTGAAATCCTTACACCACTGCAGCCAAGGGGGTGACCAATAGCGATAGAACCGCCGTTTACATTCACAATATCCTTATCAAGCTCAAGTTCCTTCATGCATGCAATGCTTTGCGAAGCGAAAGCCTCATTCAATTCCACCAGCCCGAGGTCCTTTACCTGCAAACCCGCCCGCAGCAATGCTTTCTGCGACGCCGGTACCGGGCCAATGCCCATGATAGCGGGGTCAACGCCTGCCACACCCATGCTCACAATGCGGGCCATAGGCTGCAGGTTAAATTCTTTTACCGCTTCTTCGCTGGCAAGCAGCATAGCCGCTGCACCATCATTGATGCCGGATGAATTGCCCGCTGTGACCGAACCGTCTTTTGCAAAGGCCGGCTTTAATGCGGCCAGTTTTTCAAGAGAGGTCTGCCGGGGATGTTCGTCCTGGTTAAACCAGGTGATCAAACGGTCGCTGATCATTTCTACTGCCGCGATCTCATCATCCCATTTTCCCGCTTCCAAAGCGTTAAAATATTTTTGTTGCGAAGCAAGTGCAAAAGCATCCTGCTCCTCCCGGCTGATGTTCCAGTCTTTGGCAACATTCTCAGCTGTTTCACCCATGTTATAGGGATGATACATTTCAGCCAGTTTTTTATTAACGAAACGCCAGCCAATAGTGGAATCATAGGTCTCTACCTTCCTGCTCCAGGCGCCCTCGCTTTTGGCAGTAACAAATGGAGCACGGCTCATGCTCTCCACGCCGCCGGCTATATAGAGCATGCCCTCATTACATTGAATGGCACGTGCCGCATCCATTACTGCCTGCAGGCCACTTGCACATAAGCGATTGACCGTATTGCCCGCCACCGTAACCGGGAGTCCGGCTAACAAAGCCGCCATACGGGCCACATTACGGTTATCCTCACCTGCCTGGTTAGCCGCGCCGGCGATCACATCTTCAATGGCATTTACATCTATACCCTCATTGCGGGACAGCAAGGCAATAATGGCATGCGCCAAAAGATCATCAGGACGTATGCTGCTTAATTTACCTCCATATCTTCCTATGGGTGTGCGTACAGCGTCTATTATATAGCAGGTTTTCATATTTGACTTTGATTGAAGCGTTATCGTGAGACGTGAATCGTGAGTAGTGAATGCAATCCCGAGCCCTACTCACGACTCACGATTCACGTCTCACGACGGACCCTACGCTTCCCGCAAAGGAAAACAAAACGTTACAATCCATAAAATCCATTAAAACGCCTGCTCCCTGGACTATCTTTGCGGCATGACGACAAGTTTACCTAATATACGTCACCTGGCTATACCGGACCTGGAGGCGTACTTCGAATCGATTGGTGATAAAAAATTCCGTGTTAAACAGGTCTGGGAGTGGCTCTGGCAGAAACATGCGCATAGTTTTGATGATATGACCAACCTGAGCAAGGACCTGAGGGCGAGGCTGGCCAAAGACTTTACATTGCCCGCATTGAAGATTGATGCGGTACAGGTCAGCGAGGATGGCACCATAAAAAACCGTTTCAAAACCTTTGATGGCCACCTGGTAGAAGGCGTATTAATCCCAACAGATGAACGCAAAACAGCCTGCGTATCTTCCCAGATAGGATGCAGCCTGAGCTGCAAATTCTGCGCTACCGGTTACATGGACCGCAAAAGGAACCTTACCTATGATGAGATCTACGATGAAGTGGTGCTGCTCAACCAGTTAAGTGAAAAGACCTACGAGAAAAAACTGAGTAATATCGTGTTCATGGGCATGGGAGAGCCATTGCTCAATTATACCAATGTGCTCAAGGCTATTGAGAGGATCTCTGCCGAGGATGGGTTGTTCATGAGCCCCAAAAGGATCACTGTATCCACCGCGGGTGTGGCCAAGCAGATCAGGAAACTGGGTGATGACAAGGTTCGTTTCAAGCTGGCCCTGTCACTGCATGCTGCCAATGATGAAAAAAGAAACAAGATCATGCCTGTTAATGAAACCAACAACATAAAAGTATTGGTAGAGGCGCTGAACTATTTCTACAAGCAAACGGGTAACGAAATAACCCTGGAATACATCCTGTTCAAGAATTTAAACGATTCTGAAAAAGATGCGCAGGAACTGATCAAGATCTACCGCCAGGTGCCCGCCGATTTGATCAATATCATTGAATATAATCCTATCGAGGAGTTCCGCTTTACCAAACCTGATGAAGAAGCGGTGGAAAGCTTTATGCAGATACTGGAAGCCAACCGGGTAAATGCCCGTCTCCGCAGGAGCCGTGGTAAGGATATCGATGCCGCCTGTGGCCAGTTGGCCAACAAGGCCGGTCATAAAGCCTAACCTGCATCCGATACAATATATATGCAGCCCCCGGGGCTGCATTTTTGTTTTCCGGCGTGTCTACGGGTTGCAGGCAACCGGATCACACTAATATTACGGACATGAGAAAATTATTACTACTCAGTTTCATCCTTACCGCGCCTTTAACAATAGTTTTCATAAACTGCTTAAACCTCGCCAAGCTGTCATGGTCTTATATAAGAACAAACTTAAAATAAGAAACCATGAAGAAATTTTTGATCGCCGCCTCTGCCCTCTTCCTTTTGGCAGGTGCTACACAGGCACAGACAGCCCAGAAAGATACTAAGGGAGAAAAACATCAGCGCGGTTCATTCGGTCGTCATAATGGAATGCAGAAGCTCAACCTGAGCGATGACCAGAAAAAGCAGATGAAAGAACTCAAAGAATCTTACCATAAACAATTTACCGACCTGCGCAACAACAAAAGCCTTAGTGCAGATGAAATGAAGAGCAGGTCGCAGTCTTTACGCAAAGAGCAGTTTGAAAAGATGCAGTCTTTTTTGACCGCAGAGCAGAAAGCACAGATCGCTGCGCAGAAAAATGACTGGAGCAAAGGCGATAGGACAAAAGGACGTGGTGGAAAAGAATTCGGTGGACGTGGCGGACGAGGTTTTAACCGTGATGGACGTAGTGCGGCAGATATGAAGACCAAACTCGGTCTTACAGACGACCAGGCAGCAAAACTGAAAACAAGCCGTGAGGGTTTCCGTGAAAAAGTAAAAGCGGTACGTTCAGATAGTAAATTATCTGATGAGCAGAAAAAAGAGCAGGTACAGGCATTGGCAAAATCTCACAAGGAGAGCCTTAAAAATGTGCTGACCGCTGAGCAACTGGAAAAAATGAAAACAGGAAGAAAACATAGAGGTGGTTTCAATAAAGGTGGTTCTAAATAAGCAGTGGGTGATTTTTGGTAACAGAAGCGGGCGAAAGCCTGCTTCTTTTTTTTGGCGTACCTTTACGGTTCCTGTTGCAAAACAGCAAATCACATCACATGAAAAAAAGAACAGACAACTTCGACAAGTTCGCCAACAAGAAGAAAGGCGGCGCCATTAAAGAAGAATACCGCCAGGCCAAGAAAAAACAGAAGCTCGCCGCAAGAGAGGCCGGGGAAGAACTCCGGAAGAAAAAAATAGACAAGATCAGGGGGGTGAAGGAGGAAGAGGAGGGGAAAAGTACGAAGTACGAGGTACGAAGTACGAATAGGCCAGGTGCAGAAGGCGGAAGGCCAAAAGCTGCGAACCGAGGGCCGAAGAAAAGTACGAAGTACGAGGTACGAAGTACGGGCAAGCCAAATGCTGAAGGCAGAACGCTGAAGGCAGGGGATCAGAAAAAGCCCCGTTTTAAAAAACCCGATAACCGCAATTCCGACGCTGACAATTTCAAACAACCACCGACCACAGACTACGGACCTCAGACTGAAGGCGACACGCCTCCGATGCCTTTAAATAAATTCATCGCGCATGCTGGTATTTGTGGAAGAAGGGAAGCAGCCGGATTGGTGAAAGACGGAAAAGTGACCGTTAACGGGGATAAGATTTTTGAGCCCGGGTATAAAGTTACCGGCAAGGATAAAGTGACGGTGAAAGGCAAACCTGTTTTTCTGCAAAAGAATTCCGTTTATATACTGCTGAACAAACCCAAAGATTTTATTACGACTGCCAATGATCCGCAGGGAAGAAAAACAGTAATGGACCTTGTGAAGCAGGCAACACCTGAACGGGTATACCCTGTTGGGAGACTTGATAGAAATACTACCGGCGTATTACTACTCACCAATGACGGTGAACTCGCGCAAAAACTCACGCATCCTTCTTTTGAAATAAAAAAGATCTACGAGGTAACGCTGGATAAGCCTGTTGCCAAAAAAGACCTGGATGCGATCATGGAAGGCGTAATACTGGAAGATGGGCCTGTAAAAGCGGATGCAATAGGCTATGCCGATGATAAAGACAAACACGTAATTGGTATAGAGATCCACAGCGGCCGCAACCGTATTGTGCGACGCATATTTGAACACCTCGGCTATGATGTGCGGGGTCTGGACAGGGTTATGTTCGCCAACCTCACCAAGAAAAATGTTGACCGTGGCAAATGGCGCTTCCTGAATGAAAAAGAAGTGCGGCTCCTGAAATTCATGAACACTTCGTTCATGAGAAAGAATCAGTCTGAAAATTCCTGAACCTTGCCATGCAGTTGGATATTATTTTAGAAAACGAAAAGTTCATTGCCGTCAACAAACCATCGGGCCTGCTCAGCATTCCTGACAGGATCGGGGAAGATATTTCGCTGAAAAAGATGCTGCTCGAAAAATACGGACCCGTTTACACCGTTCATCGCCTCGACCGCGAAACCAGTGGTGTGATCGTATTTGCCAAAACCGAAGAGAGTCACCAGCAACTCTCGCGTTTGTTTGAGGGAAGGGAAATGGAAAAATATTATGTGGGACTGGTGTACGGCAACATGATAAATGCATCCGGCAGCATCGATGCGCCGATCATGGAACACCCCGGCAAGACCACGCGCATGATGACGCATACCAAAGGAAAAACTTCCCTTACTGATTACGTAGTGCTGGAATCTTTCCGCTTGTTTTCATGGGTTCAATTCCGGATACATACCGGCAGAACGCACCAGATACGGGTGCATATGCAGCATATCGGCCACCCTATTGTATGCGATGATATTTATGGGGATCCAAAGCCGCTATTATTATCTGCGCTTAAGAAAAATTTCAAACTCTCTAAAACCGAAGATGAGGAGCGGCCGATACTCAGCAGGTTGGCCCTTCACTCCTCGCGTCTCAAATTTGTTTTGAACGAAGAGGAATTCGATCTGAATGCCGAACCTCCCAAAGATCTCCGGGCCGTACTGCAGCAACTCCGCAAGCTCAGCAAATAACTCTGTGCCCCTCTGTGTATTCCGTGGCTCTGTGGTGAAGTGATCGAAGCGAAGTCTTCACCACAGAGTCGCAGAGCACACGGAGTTGCACAGAGAGATCCTTGAATATTCGATGTTCCTTGTTCAGTATTCGCTATTCATTCTTATACACCACCCCGTTCTTCATCACGAATTTCACCCTGCCCATACTGGTCACGTCTTTGACGGGATCTCCATCTATTGCAATGATGTCGGCGAGTTTATCTTTTTCCAATAACCCGAGCCTGTCGTCACCTATAAGATCGGCAGCATGTAATGTAGCAGCGCGTATTGCTTCCAGGATGGGCATGCCGGCTTCGGTCATGTACACAAATTCCATCCAGTTCCTGCCATGTGCATATACGCCCGCATCGGTACCGAATGCGATCTTTACCCCGGTTTTATATGCTTTGGCAAAAGTGGCCTGTATGAAATTGCCCACTACCAGGGCTTTTGCACGCACAACTTCCGGATAATAACCAGGTTTCTTTGCAGAATCTGCGGATGATTTTCCGGCAATAATGGTAGGCACCAGGTATGTGCCTTTCTGTTTCATCAGCTCCATCACTTCTTCACTCATATAAGTGCCGTGTTCAATGGAACTAACCCCACCCAGTACAGCGCGTTTCATTCCTTCCGCGCCATGTGCATGTGCAGCTACTTTGAATCCATAATCTTTTGCAGTGGATACGATGGCGCGAACTTCTTCCTCCGTAAACTGTGCACCGCTTCCATCCTTCGCCATGCTAAGTACACCGCCCGTGGCCGTAATTTTAATCAGATCGGATCCCTCTTTGTAACGCTGCCGAACGGCTTTGGCGCAATCTTCTACGCCATTCACCACACCTTCTTTGGGACCAGGGTCACCAGCAAGGTCACGACGGTAATTATTGGTAGGATCGGCATGGCCCCCGGTGGTGGCGATCGATTTACCGGCGGTATAAATGCGCGGGCCCTTAATGATATCCCTGTTGATCGCATTGCGCAGGGAGATATTTACCCCGCTGCCACCAAGATCGCGCACCGTGGTGAACCCGCTCATCAATGTACGCTCCGCGAAAACGACGGATTGAAAAGCATAGTCACCGGAATTCCAGGTAAACCCGTTCAGGTAATTATTGGGATTGGTTTCACTTTCCATATGCACATGCATATCGATCAGTCCGGGCATTACCGTACGCGTCTTCAGGTCAACCACTTTATCGCTTCCGGTAACTTCGGCAAATCCTTTCTGTACATCCACTACTTTATTGCCTTCCACTATTACCGACATATCTTTTAATACCTGCAATTTCTTTACATCTATCAATTGCCCACAGTGAATAATGGTTCTCTGTGCGGACACTCCGGCCAGCATAAATACTGTTATAACCAACAGGAATAATTTTCTCATAAAGTGCATTTGTGAGTAAGATAAAGAGAGTTTATGAATTCCGGGCAATTGCCGCGGGTAAAGGGGAGGTTTCACGCAAAGACGCTATGGGGCTAAGCCGCAAGGTGTCTTTGCGTCTTAATAACTTTCCGCCTTTGCATAAAAAAAAACGAAAAAAGCCCCGGCAAAAATACCGGGGCTTCTAACAGGTTCAAATACAAAAAACTATTTATTCGGCTGCGGTGTATAGCGCAGGTAAGGCTTTACCACCTTTACTCCCTTCGGGAATTTTTTGATGGCATCTTCAGTACTTACTGCCGGAACAACAATCACGTCCTCACCCTCTTTCCAGTCGGCAGGTGTGGCCACGCTGTAATTAGCGGTCAGTTGTAAAGAATCTATCACACGCAGTACTTCATAAAAATTACGCCCCGTGGAAGCGGGATACGTGATCATCAGTTTCACTTTTTTATCCGGCCCGATAACAAACAGCGAACGAACGGTAAAGGTTTCTGAAGCATTAGGGTGTATCATGCCGTAGGTATTGGCAATGCTTTTATCATGGTCGGCAATGATAGGGAAGCCAACCGTTACGCCTTGTGTTTCATTGATATCATTTACCCAGCCGGCATGGCGGTCAAGTGCATCCACACTCAGCGCCAGCACTTTTACATTGCGTTTGGCAAACTCTTCCTGCAGCAATGCTGTCTTACCCAGTTCCGTGGTACAAACGGGTGTATAGTCAGCGGGGTGGGAGAACAATACGCCCCATCCATCACCGAGGTATTCATAAAAATCTATTTCGCCAGCTGTGGTTTGCGCGGTAAAATTGGGGGCCACATCCCCTAAACGTAGACTCATATTTTTTGATTTTGGGATTAAAAATAGGTATTTCCTACTAAAAAAGTAGACTTTATTTACATTCAGCTGCGAGCGG
>JANPIE010000170.1:0-4261 GCA_031424835.1 Chitinophagaceae bacterium | reverse complement strand
AGGAAAATTATTTTGTTGGCCACTTCTTTGTTGGTTACATGAAAGTTCTGCACCCTCGCTAATTTTTCTTCCAGTTCATTGAGCTCATGGTAATGCGTGGCAAACAAAGTTTTGGGTGCAGCAGGGGAGGTGTGTAAATGTTCCACTATACTCCAGGCGATGGATATGCCATCATAGGTAGAGGTTCCCCTCCCGATCTCATCCAGCAGCACCAGGCTTCGCTGTGAAATATTGTTAATGATGCTCGCTGTTTCATTCATTTCTACCATAAAGGTAGATTCGCCGCCACTCAGGTTATCACTGGCACCCACACGCGTAAATATTTTATCTGTGAGTGGCACGCGTGCCGACGCAGCGGGCACAAAACTTCCCATATGCGCCATCAGGGTAATCAGCGCCGTTTGCCTGAGTATGGCGCTTTTACCACTCATATTGGGCCCGGTGAGAATGATGATCTGCTGATCGGCCGGATTCAGGGTTATATCATTCGATACATAAGATTCTCCCGCAGGCAGGTTTCTTTCAATTACGGGATGGCGACTCTCTTTTAATTCAAGTTCAAATCCATCATGCAGCTCAGGTCTTTTGTATTGGAACTGGATCGCGTTTTCTGCAAAGCAAAGCAGGCAGTCCATCGTAGCCAGAATATTTCCGTTTACCTGTATGGGTGCAATGTAATCCTGCAGGGCCAGCAGGAGTTTATCATACAGTTCCAGTTCAATGGCAAGAATTTTGTCTTCTGCACCCGTTATTTTTTCTTCGTATTCCTTTAATTCGGGTGTGATATATCTTTCTGCATTCGTCAGCGTTTGTTTACGTATCCAGTCGGCAGGTACTTTGCTCTTGTGCAGGTTGGTTACTTCCAGGTAATAGCCGAATACATTGTTAAAACTGATCTTTAAGGAAGAAATGCCGGTCTTCTCCGATTCGCGTTGCTGTATGCCTACGAGGTACTCCTTTCCACCGCTTGCTATTGCGCGCAGCTCATCCAGCTCACTATTTACTTTATCCCTGATCACGCCCCCTTTGCCTGCTGCCACGGGCGGCGTTTCATGTATCTCGGCCAGGATTTTTTCAACAATCAGGTGACAGCCATTCAATGCATCCCCCAATCGTTGCAGGTAGGGGTCAGATACAGAGGCGCAAGCCTGCTTGATCATTTCTGTCTGCTGAAGCCCCCTCGCAAGATGCATCACTTCCCTTGGGTTGATCTTTTTCATGGGGATCTTACTCACGAGTCTTTCTATATCACCGCATATTTTGATGGCATGCGATAGCTGCTTCCTGGTATCGGTTTGCAGTATGAGAAAAGCCACTGTTTCGAGCCTTTCCTTAATCCTTGTTACATCTTTCAGTGGAAAGATCATCCAACGCTTCAGCAGCCTGGCACCCATTGGGCTCACTGTGCTGTCAAGTACCCTGAGCAAACTGTTGCCATTGTCGATACCCGTATGCAATAATTCCAGGTTGCGTATTGTAAAACGATCCATCCACAAAAAATCTTCCCGCTCCATTCTCTGAACAGATGTGATGTGCTGCAGGTTGGGATGTTCCGTTTCTTTCAGGTAGTATAATACTGCGCCGGCGGCCGTAACACCCAAATGCAGGTCCTCTATACCATAACCTTTTAATGAATGTGTCTGGAAATGTTTCAGCAGGCTTTCTGTAGCAAATGCTTCGTCAAATATCCAGCTCTCCATGGTATAGGTATAGAACTTGCCGCCGAATAATTCTTTGAAATGTTTCTGAAAACTGCGCTGGAAAATAATTTCTGCAGGCTTAAGGCTCTGCAATAATTTGTCTATATACTCTTCATTTCCTTCTGCTATAAAAAATTCACCGGTAGAAATATCGAGGAATGCGATGCCGATGAGGGTGTCGGAAAAGTGGATCGCTGCCAGGAAATTATTGCTGTTGTGTTCCAGTAATTTATCGTTGGTGGCCACACCGGGTGTAACCATTTCAGTAACACCGCGTTTAACAATGCCTTTTACCGTTTTGGGATCTTCCAGTTGGTCGCAGATGGCCACACGGTAGCCCGCTTTTACCAGCTTGTGCAGGTAAGTGTCCATTGCATGGTACGGAAAACCCGCAAGCTCGCTTGAGGCTGCGGCCCCATTGTTTCTCCGTGTTAATGTAATGCCCAGTACCCTCGATGCAATGATCGCATCCTCGCCGAAAGTCTCATAAAAATCACCCACCCGAAACAGCAGAATGGCATCAGGATATTTCTGCTTGATGGCCCGGTGTTGCTGCATTAAAGGCGTATCTGAGGCCGGTTTTGACATGGGGGCAAATATAATTAGTAATTAATAATTAGTAATTAATAATGGAGTTGACAATGGGTCCATTTCCCGCGCTTCTCCCACTCACATTACTAACTACTAACTATCAATTACTAATTATTAATTAATAATTTCTGCTCCTCACCTGTTAACCGTTCTCGGCCTGGGTAATTCTTTTCTTGGGATCCTGGCATCTCTTTGCGCGGCGTTGTAAGCAAATGCAGCAACAATGGTTGCGATTTGTTTCAGGTCGTCGCCGTTAAGGTGATCATATACATCCATATTGCTGTGGTGCGTACGGGTATCATACTCGATAGGATCCTGTATGAACTGGAAACCCGGTAGTCCCACGCCATCAAAAGACTGGTGATCCGTACCACCGGTATTGCTTATTGTAACGGTACCGTTACTGATGTCTTTGAAAGGCGCGAACCATTGTGTGAAAATATCACGGGCGGCTTCATTTCCCTGCAGATAGATACCCCGTATTTTACCCGTACCATTGTCTATATTGAAATAAGAAGAGAATTTTTCATGGGCAGGCAGTAGCTGCATGGTAGCAGGGTCCGCAAAAGTTTTCTTCACATAATTGCGTGAACCCAGCAATCCCTGTTCTTCACCGCTCCATAAGGCGATGCGGATGGTGCGTTTGGGTTGTGCACCGATCGTTTTCAGTATGCGCATGGCTTCCATCATCGCTGAAGAACCGGCGGCGTTATCCGTAGCGCCGGTACCCGTTTGCCAGGAATCGAGGTGCGCACCAATCATTACGATCTCATCTTTCAGCAAAGGATCCGTACCCGGAATTTCTGCGATTACATTATAACCCTGCAGGTCCTTTGTCTGGAATTTTGTTTTTACATCCACATCCATCGTTACGGTCTCACCTGAGCGGGCAAGGCGGAGTATGGTATTAAAATCTTCGATACCTAAAGCGAGGTCAAGAAAATTTTCAGGGTCTGTGGCTTTGTATGGGCCGCCTCCCTGCGCAAAAATGGTTCCGTCATGGCTGCGTACACCTCCACTGCTCAATAGGGCAACGGCGCCTTCTTCCCTGGCCATTTCCTTCAGCAATACAAGGGCACGCGCATAATCACGAAACCTTCTGAGCGCAGCAGTATCACCGCCCCTGTTGAATGGTCCCTGTGCCTGCCCGGCCGCCGGCAGTTTGGCACCGGCCATTCTCTGCAGCACACTGTCTTCGTAGCGCACCGCATCCGCCCTGAAAGTATGCCTGTAGGCCGTGAGCGTATCAAGAATCAGCACTTTGCCCTTTAGCTGTCCGCGGTAGGCCTGCAGGGCGGTACTGTCTTTTGCGCTGATGACAATGACATCTCCATTTTTTAATTTTTTCGTTCCCGCGGTCCATGCTTTTGGATAGGCGAGTATGGGCTTATAATAGGGAGCGGTAATGGCTACATAACTTTTTTCAAGCTCCCATCCTTTACCAAATTCGCCCCAGGGATCAATCATTACATTTTGTAAACCCCAGCCTGCCATGGTTTCCTTTGCATAGTTGGCTGCCCGCACAAAACCCGGCGATGCCGTTAAACGGTTACCACTTTTGTCTGTGAGGTGCCAGGCTATGTCCATGACCTTTGAATTGTCAAGACCCTCTTTCCGGATCTTCTGCATCATGGTAGCGTCTATTTTTTCCTGGGCGATGGCGGCGAAAGGCAGTATGAGTGCCAGTAACACCGTAACGGGGGCGAGTTTTCTCATGGTTGTTTTTGATTAGAAGCAGACAAAATACTGAATCTGGAGCATTCTGTGCGTATCCATTATATGAATGGATGGGTTTACCTTTGCGCCATGCGAAAGTTGAGCATGGATGAGTTGGGACGTATGTCGGTAGACGATTTCAAACAGGCGTCCAAGAACCCAGTGATGGTGGTACTCGACAATATCCGCAGTATGCACAATGTGGGAAGCGTTTTCCGCACGGCAGATGCTTTTTTGGCGGAAGGGATCTGTCT
>JANPIE010000169.1:0-10404 GCA_031424835.1 Chitinophagaceae bacterium | reverse complement strand
GTATATTTCTCCATAACCCCCAACCCAAAAAGCGCAAAATCGTATTTGACCGGGTCTGCAGGGTCAAGTGTTTTCAGGTAGGCAGTTAATTCTACAGCAGCCTGCCAGTCGATCTGTTTTCTGCCCAGTATCCCAAACCGTTTGGCTACTCGCGCCACATGCAGGTCTATGGGGCATATTAATTGGGCGGGTTGTAGTTTTTTCCAGATACCAAAATCAACCCCCTGCTTATCGTTCCGCACCATCCACCTGAGAAACATATTGAGGCGTTTGCAGGTGGAATTTTTGTAGGGTGTAGAAATATGTTTTTTTGTTCTTGGCGGCACATGTTCCAGCGAAAAAAAATATTCATGAAAATACGTCAACGATAGTTCGATAAAATTTTCTTCCCTGCCGCTAAGGCCGCGTTGCATAAACGCTTTTTCCAGGCTTGGGTGCTGTGTATAATGGAACTTGAGGAAACTGATAAAATACAACAGGTCGGTGGTATTGAATGTACGGTGTTTGAAACCCAGTAAACTTTTAAGATCGTTATCGCAATGGTTAAGGATGAAATCATGAGGAGCATTATCCATCAGCTTAAGGAGTTCCTTTGATTTATTGATGATGGTGGTACGGTTTCCCCAGGCAAACACGGCGGCGAACAATGCACTGATCTCGATATCCTGTTTTTTGCGGTAGGCATGCGGAATGCATACAGGATCGTCTTGGATAAAAGATGGCCGGTTGTACTGTGCTAGTTTCTCGTCAAAGAAATCTTTAAGACGTTGTGGGTTATCTGGAGTCATTGTAATGCCGGACATTTATTGACACATAGCGCTATCTACACCGTTGTAGGCATTGTGAAAACCAAGGGTAGTAATCAGGCATGGTGCCCGTATGTGTCAGTTGCGTAAAAGCCTAACCTATGGCTGCACTAAGATCCTGCATAAGATCTTCCGCATCTTCCACGCCTACGCTAAGGCGTATCAGGCTATCCGTAAGACCATTTTTTATTCTTTCTTCCCTCGGTATGGAAGCATGGGTCATGGATGCGGGGTGGTTAATAAGTGATTCAACACCACCCAGACTTTCTGCAAGTGCAAAGATTTTGGTGGATGAAAGCACCCGTTTTGCATTTTCTACGCTGTCGTCTTTCAAAGTAAAACCCATCATTCCCCCAAAACCCCGCATTTGTTTTTTCGCAACGGCATAACCCGGATGGTCCTCAAAACCGCACCAGTAAACTTTACCCACCTTTGGATGGTTCCGCAGGAATTGTGCGATCTTTTCACCATTCTCGCAATGCCGCTGTATACGCAGGTGCAGCGTTTTGATTCCACGAAGTACCAGAAAGCAATCCATAGGGCCGGGCACCGCACCACAGCTTTTCTGAATAAAATATAGCTGTTCCCTCAGCGCAGCATCATTCATCATCAGGCATCCCTGTATCACATCACTATGACCTCCCAGATATTTGGTAGCCGAATGCATTACGATATCCGCGCCAAGGTCCAACGGGTTTTGTAAATAAGGGGAAGCGAAGGTATTGTCCACGCAAAGCCATGCCCCCGCTTTTTTGGTTATTGCGGCTACCGCTGCGATATCTGTTATATTCATCAATGGGTTGGTAGGCGTTTCAATCCACACAAGTTTTGTTTTGGACGAGACAGCCTGCTGTACTGCATTTACATCACTGGTATTGATATAAGTAAATTGAATACCGAATTTCGCAAAGATCTTAGTAAACATGCGGTAGGTACCGCCGTACATATCATTACCTGCAATCACTTCATCGCCTGGTGACAACAATTTGATCACCGCATCTGTTGCTGCCACACCACTGCTGAATGCCAATCCGAATTTTCCATTTTCGATCTGCGCATAGGCTTCTTCCAGTGCCTTGCGGGTAGGGTTCTGGCTGCGTGCATATTCAAACCCTTTGTTTACACCCGGCGCCTCCTGTACATAGGTTGATGTCTGGTAAATGGGGGTCATGATAGCGCCCGTTGACGGATCAGGTTCTGTACCTGCATGGATGTACTTGGTTGCCAGTTTCATGGAAGCTGATTTATTGAACTGCAAAGATGGGGGATTCGTTGAACAGTTGCCCGGTTGATTGGTTGAACTGTTGAAATGGATAGCCAGTCAACAGAGCAACACAGCAACCCTAGTTCTTCTTACCCGGCTTAACTACCGCAGGAGGGGCATCCGGTGCGAGGGTAATTGGCACCGTGGCCCTGATATCATCCCACAAAAAAACCATATTGCCACCGGTTCTGGTATCTTCAAAATAAATGGTGAATGCTTCCACTGTATCTGTGTTCTTCTCAATAGCCACTTCTGTGCGTACCAGGTCCTTTTTGGGATCGTAAGTAAAACTGCCCCAGGAATGATTGTCCTTGTTTACGATTAGTGTCCATTTGTTTTCTTCAGGGATACAATAAAGTGTATACCTGCCTTTTGGCACAAATTTGCCACCCAACCTTATATTTCTGAATACCTCAAATTCCGTGGCCTCGTTCGCGCCAAGCCGCCAGAGTTCATGGTACCGGTTGATGCCACCAAAAATAGGCCGCCCGTTTTTTAAGGGCCTTCCGTAAATCACCCTTGTTATCGGCATGTCTTTGGCCTTGCCGTTCATTTTTAATAAGGGATAGTTAGCGGGGAAATAACTCATGTCCATCGGAGACTTGTCCAGGTCAGTAGGTTTCTGTTGTGCCTGCGCACACAAAAAAGCCATAATGAATACCAGGCTAAAGATCTGCTTCATGTAAAAAATTTTGCCAAAGATAGACTGCTAAGGTATTGAGCGAGCAGCTAATTCGGCCTGCGCAAATTTTTTAACATCAGGGAAAAATTGCTGGTAGTGAGCACCAAGGATATCATAATATTCTGTGAAAGCCGCATACGCCGGTTCATGCCCGCTAAGGTATTTGGCCCTGCGTACAAGTCCGTTAAAACTGTTCTCAATCCCCCAGGTAAAACGGTAATTGTATAACCAGTCCTGGCTGCGCATATACGGCAGCATGCGCGCAAATTTTTCCGGTAACAGGTAATGATGCTCCTCAAGCTGCCGGTAAACTTCTTCACTAAATTCCTTCCAGTCCGCTTCGGGCATTTCACCGGTATCTAATGCAAGGAAATGGTCGTAAACAATGTCCATGAATGCACCGGCATAGGGACCCACAGATGCTTTAAAATATTGTTTAGCCTCAAGGGTAGCGGGGTGATGGTCAGTAAACGCATCTATCGCGCGATGTAACCGTATACCTGCCTGTACGCTTTCCGGGTAATCAAATTGTTTTTTTCCTTTTACAAAATCACTGATCATATTGCCCACAACGAGTTGGGGATTCCGGAAAGAGAGATATGCGTGGGCCAGATAATTCATGGGCATAGTTAGCCACCAGTCATGGCAGCCAGCTTTTTTTATGAATATACTTATAATTGCCGCTCAATCCCGGTATCAGTTGCGGCCTGTCCCGGGGAGACAGGGTACTGCAAAGCTATTGTCGTTTCAGGACATACCATTTGCGATGTCTACCGCAGGAGCCGCTCTTTACGTTTGGGATTTTGACTATACCGTACTGTCCCTACACGACAGGCCATTCAAACTGTATTGTCCCTAGGGGACATTCGCCCTGTAAAAAATTTGCATCAACCATTTCAATCTCCGTTTGGCTAACTATTGCCGGGTGTAGAAATTAACTGTATCATAAAATACACGGCCCCCCCGGGTTAAGCATTTCTCTGCTGGTGGTTGCGGAAATAGTTGTAGGAGTATATACCTGGTGCGATGATCATGATGGACATGATCAATGCAAAAACGACAGCACCGGGTTTGACAGGTAATAACAATGTAAACAGGGTAATGGCCAGTCCGCCAGCCACCCATAATTTCCCCATTGCCTGGTGGGTTTTGCGCCAGTTGTCTTCGTTGTTCAGTGTCCATGAAACACGGAAGCCAATAAAATAATTTGGTTTTACGCTATGCATATAGTTACCCATTACCAGGAAAAGCAGGCCGATTAGTGGTAAAAGAAACCTGCCTACATGGAATGACTGGGTTTTGGTTGCATAGAGGAGCATCAGTGATACAGCACAGATGAAAACGCTGATGAACAATCCGATCTTGCGGAATAATTCCGGCGATTGGCGTGCGGCTCTTTTGGGATTGATTTTTGGAAGATTGCTGAAGAGCAAATATACAAACAGTGAAACTGCGGCCATTAGTGCACTGATCAGCCAGATATTGCTTTTGTGTCCAAACCGGTCCGCTGTACCCGACAGGTTAAAATGCGTAGGGATCGTATCGGGCAGCGAGGAATAGATGCTGGCCGTATAGAGCAATGGCAGGATGGTGACAAGCAGTACCACGAGCGGGCTTATCGATACAGACTTTTTCATGTTTATTTTTTTTTGTTTTTGGTAAATTGTATGAACCATTTCAACACCTCATCCATAACAGTGGTGTTGAGCGAATAGTAAATGAATTGCCCTTCCTTGACCGATGTTACCAGCTCCGCCTGCCTGAGCAGGTCCAGATGGTGGGAGATGCTTGGTTTAGAGATGTGAAACCTGTCTGCGATCTCGCCGGCCGTAAGGTCCTTTTGTTTGAGTATTTCCAGTATCTCCCTCCGGGTAGGGTCGTTCAGGGCTTTAAAAACTGCGTTCAAGGTATTTAGGTATTTGTATATTTAGACAAATGTCTAAATAAATACTCTTCCCGCCAAATTTATTTTTCCCTAACCCACTCCCTCCAAAGCGCACAGCTTTCCTCCCTCCCAAAAACCCCGCATTTTCCATTTATCCTCAACCACATAAATATGTGAGGGGGTTAAAACCGCATTTATGATTTTATTAAGAAAAGACCTGAAACCCTTACTGGTATTGCATTTCGTCGCATCAGCGAACTTGTTGCAGGAAATTTTTCAACCACTCATACCTGCCGGCTATCCGCCTTTTGCTGTTCATCACAAAGGACAGGTAAGCGAAATAGAAGGGTTATACATTTGGTTTGTCATTAGCAAGTGACGAATCAAATTAAAAATGTAAAACACCTAAAACAAAGAACCATGAAGAAATTATTTTTCGCAGCCCTTTTGGCTGTATCAGTAGCAGGAAGCGCTTTCGCCTCTGATGTAACTAAACTCAGCACCAAAGTAAAAAATGCTTTCGACGCACAGTTTGCCGGCGCCCAGAATGTAGAATGGAGCAGCCGTGAAACGTTTACCAAAGCCGCTTTTAACCTGGGTGAGGAGCGTATTGAAGCATTCTTTTCGGTTGATGGCGAGTTGATCGCAACCAGCCGCAAGATTGATTTCAAAAGATTGCCATTAAATGCGATTCAGAAAATCAAAAAGGATTACGCATCATCTTCAATAGAAGAGGTAATCGAATTTGACCAGGATGGTGAGAAGAATTACTATGTATCACTGGACAACGGCCAGACAAAAAAAATACTGGAAGTATCCCTGTATGGTGCCGTAAGTGTTTACCACGGAGTAAAAAAATAACCTAAGGTTGAGGTTGTGATAGAAGGCGCCCCTGCTATATGCGGGGGCCTTTTTGTTGGGCATAGTCATCCATGGAAATAAATTCGCACTCCTTCTTAAGATCCACTACCAGCTTTTCCAGGCGCTCCAGCAAGGGCGCTCCATTCAGCCGCTTTGCATAGTTGGGCAAACCATAATTGTTTATGTCTGTAAATTCCCAGGGATGAAAATAAAGACATAGGTAGCCATCGTGTTGCAATGCCTGTAAAGCCAGCCGTTTAAAAATGGTATAGGGAAAGTTCTTAAAACTCAGCCAGAAAAGCGGCAGGCGAAAAACCGGTGATACGGATGCAGGCACGCGCAGTATTCCCTGTTCGCGGTACATGGTTCTGGGCAGGTGCAGGTTATTGTATCGGCCCGGTATCCAGGTGGGGTTAATTGACGAATCATACAGGTAACCCGCGCTCCGCACCTGCTCCATGCCCACTTTCTGCATCCTGGGCATGCGTAGGCCCGTAACCGGTTTACCGCAGATCTCTTCCAATTTTTCTTTTGAGGAGCGAAGGTCTTCATTCCGGAAAGTAGAATGATAGAATGTATGGGAAGCGATCTCATGCCTGGCCGAAAGCTGCCTGATGGAATCAGGAAACTGCATGGCAAAATTTGCGGTGGTAAATAATGTGCATACGATTGATGCATCATTCAATATCGGATCAATGGCATTCAGCCCGTTTATTCCCACGCGCATCTGTTCGGCGGCACTGATAGGAAAGTTATATTCCAGCGGCATATCAAATTCTTCCACATCAAAACTCAGGAGCGCATAGCGGTTCATCAGTGGAGATTTGATTCTTTGATGATGTAATGCGGTCTTTGTTTGCTTTGCATAAATAGTTTTCCCAGATACATGCCAATGATGCCCAGTATCATCAATTGTAAACCGCCAAAAAAAACGATCGCCGCCGCAATGGACGACCAGCCCGAAATGGTCTGACCCATGTAGTAACTGTAAATGATATAGGGAATATAGAGAATAGACAATAAGGAAAAAATAAAGCCAAGGTATACCGCTATATACAGTGGCCTGATGCTAAATGATGTGATGCCCTGTATGGCAAAGCGGATCATTTTCCTGAGTGTGTACTTAGACTTTCCATGCACCCTTTGGGCAGGGTCATATTCCAGGCCAAGCTGCCGGAACCCCATCCATTTTACCAGTCCCCTCATAAACAGGTCGGTCTCGGTAAAATTCCTGAAAACATTCACCACTTTTCTATCCATCAACCGGAAATCAGCGGTACCCGCTTCGAGTTCAATATCGGATAGGTTATTGATGAGGTTATAGAACAAATCGGATGTCTTGCGTTTCAGCAGCGGTATTTCTTTGTGATCACGGCGTATGGTGTACACGATATCATAACCTGCCTCCCATGAGGCAAGCATACCGGGTATTAATACGGGCGGATGCTGCATATCGCCATCCATCATGATCACACAGTCCCCTTCAATAATATCGAGGCCCGCCTTCAAAGCGTACTGGTGACCGAAATTTCGCGAAAGGCTGATAAAAAAAATGCGGTTGTCAGATCCCGCCAGTTCCCTAAGTACCCCCAATGTATTATCCTCACTACCATCGTCTACAAAAGTGATATGGTATCGATAAGAAGTGGCATCCATCACCCGCTTGATTTCAGTAACGATCACCGGGATGTTCGTTTCTTCATTGCATACGGGAATTACAATGGCAACACTGGCTGTACGGGGGGCACTCATACAATAACAGGTTTGGTAAAATCTTTCCGCCACAATTCATACACCATCCAGCACCATACAATAAAGGGCGGTAACACTTTCAGGGAATAAGCCCTTACAAAATGTTCCCTAATATACGAAGGAATCAAGTCTGTAGGAGATAAGATCGTGAGTGCATACAGCAGAATCAGGGTCATGATTACCCCGGCAGTTAACGGTCGCTCACGAAACACGAGCCAGATACCACAACCGGTAACGGCAATCACAAAAGTGGGACTTTCCGCAGCGGTACTGAAGACCACAATGCTGATGAGTGTAACTCCGAGGTAATACAGTCGGAAATACGGGTGGTTAAACTGCTTTTTGCGGGTAAGCGGAACCAGGTATACGATGGCTACCAGCGCCAGTAATAGGATATCCGGGAAATCCTGGTAACTGAAAACGCGCCGGATCATGCCCTGCACGGATATATCCTGCATGCCGCCCACTATCGATCCTTCAATGTTTTGCTGGTTGCGCATCAATATCTGATTGTACCAGTCGTGGTAAGTCTGAATAATATAATCATAGCCTGAATACAGCATCGGGAAAAAGAAAAACACGGCCAGCCATAATGTTAACCAGAGAATAAATGATTTTTTATTGGAGGAAAAGAAAAAAAACACCAATGCTGCCAATCCATATACTTTGGTAAGTATTGCAATGGCGATAAACAAAGTAGCAGCCCATTCCTTTCCCCGCTGCGTATAGATGAAGGCGAAAATAAAAGCAGCAGTCAGCATTGCGTTAAACTGTACACTATGAAGCGAGGTCATCAGTTCAATAGAAACCAGCCATACGATGAAGAGTTGATTGTTCTTGCTTATAGGCAGCATGCGGATAGCGATCAACAATACGGCTGCATTCGCCATTACCCACAGGAAACAGCCCAGGTATAATGGCAGCAGCGCAAAAGGAGCTATCACCATTGAAAATGCCGGCCCATAGTTGTTAAAGGAAACATATTCATCGGGATAGTAGATGAATAAATTCTTTTGCTCGAGAACATGGTAAAAAACCCCGCGGAACAGGAGATAGTTGTCGATAGATCCCTTGCCCCGCGCCATCTCGGTTGAGACAGCTATGATAGCCAGCAGGAACCATACGCAATAGGCCAGTGGAAGGGAAATGGATTTTCCCAGCCGGATTTCCTTGAGCATAATTTTCTTAAGCATGCCGCTCAATATAGAAAATCATTTTATACCGCTCCGGTTTTGGTATCATCTTTTTTAAAAAAGAGCATAATAGATACACCCGCCGGAAACCGGACTCCCAATTTCAGCAGGTGCCTGTCAATGGAAAAAATACCCGCAAATAATTTGTTGAAAAAGCCATCTGTACCCAATACCTCATGATCGGATGATGCTTCAGTATGGCTCTTTTTTGTTGGTTGGATGCCTTTCCATAGTTTCATTCCCACCCGGAATAAGGCTATCGGCAGAAACAGCACTGAATTGAAATAGCTGCGGTAAATGATCCTGCCGCGGCTACCTGCCAGCAGGTTTTCCAGCTGTGGCATGGTATAACGCCTGTAATGCTGGTTGATGATATCGTGATCACCCCATAAAAACATATAAGCGGGAACCGTAATAGCAAGATACCCGCCGGGTTTGCAAACACGGTACATCTCTGCTACGGCTTTTGCATCGTCTTCAACATGTTCAATCACATCAAAGGCACAGACAAGATCAAAGCTTTCCGAGCCGAAGGGGAGATCAAGGATGGAACCCAATACCATCGGGGGCGACATGAACTCCCGGGTGAACGCGCAGCATTCCGCATCATACTCAAGCGAGACCACGTTGCCAAATGCCGTTAGCATTTCCGAGGTACTGCCCGTGGCTGCGCCGGTATTGAGGATAGACAGGTTTTGCGGATTGCCTAACAGGTGCGCCACACGTTCCTTTAGTATTTTTCTGCGTACGGTAAACCACCAGTTTTTTCGTTCCAGGTGATAGTACTCTTTAAAGTAACGTCTTTCCATTTGGTTAATTTGCAGTATTACGGGGGTCCCCGATAACGCAAAACAACTACTTTTGCGGGATAAAATTCACTCCCATGCAGAAAGGACCTGTTTCCCAATTTATACAACACCATTATCGTCACTTTAATGCCGCCGCATTAATGGATGCCGCTAAAGGTTACGAGACACATCTTGCCGAAGGCGGTAAAATGCTGATCAGTCTGGCAGGCGCCATGAGTACAGCGGAACTGGGTATCAGTCTTGCCGAGATGATCCGCCAGGATAAAGTGGCCATCATCAGTTGTACAGGCGCCAATCTGGAAGAAGACATTATGAACCTGGTTGCGCATAGTCATTATAAGCGCGTACCTAACTACCGCGATCTGAGCCCCCAGGAAGAGTGGGACCTGCTGGAAAATCATTATAACCGGGTTACGGATACCTGTATTCCTGAGGAAGAAGCTTTCAGGCGTATCCAGCAGCATATTCATAAAGTATGGGCCGATGCCGAAGCGGCGGGGGAAAGATACTTTCCACATGAGTATATGTACCAGATGTTGCTGAGCGGTGTACTGGAACAGCATTACGAGATCGATCCAAAAAATAGCTGGATGCTTGCGGCGGCGAAGAAAAATATTCCCATCGTGGTA
The DNA here is from genome assembly GCA_031424835.1 of Chitinophagaceae bacterium. Taxonomy (GTDB): domain Bacteria; phylum Bacteroidota; class Bacteroidia; order Chitinophagales; family Chitinophagaceae; genus Sediminibacterium. Next base: position 523 of record JANPIE010000169.1, on the reverse strand, counting down.
CCGGGTTGGGAAGACAGCACCATGGGAAACATTTTTGCATCTTATGTGATCAAAAATGAACTGAAGGCATCCACCATGAAAAGTGGTATTGAATACATGGTATGGCTGGCCGACTGGTACCGTCAGAACAGTGGTGGCAAAGGAGTTGGATTTTTCCAGATTGGTGGAGGCATTGCCGGTGATTTTCCGATTTGCGTGGTACCAATGATGTACCAGGACCTTGAATGGCACGATGTTCCTTTCTGGAGTTATTTCTGCCAGATAAGTGATTCAACAACATCCTATGGTTCTTATTCCGGCGCGGTGCCAAATGAAAAAATTACCTGGGGTAAATTAGATATACATACGCCGAAGTATATTGTTGAGAGTGATGCGACCATTGTGGTGCCATTGATATTCGCATATCTTTTAGGCTGGTAAGCTCATAGTTCCTTTCCCTTTGTGGATATTTGGCCTCTGTTTTTTAAACCTCAGCTTTGATCAGAGATGATAGAGACACCGTTTTTTTAACACGAATACACAG
>JANPIE010000168.1:0-29992 GCA_031424835.1 Chitinophagaceae bacterium | reverse complement strand
GTTTATTTTTCGTATTGATCCGGCGATATTTTCGCCAAAGGAGGATCGCTTTTTCTGGCACCATAAGGGAACCTGGTTCTCATTCTTGCCCATGGAATAATACAGACGGTCATTTTGGAAGTCTGACCACTTTAATGGGGGAAGCCTTCCAAACATTACTGAAAATCTAACCTGATTTGTACCCGCGCATCATCCGAGGCCGACATTGCCTGGATACTGACCCGGTCGGCTTCATTGTAGTATTGGGCAATACCCTTAATGATACCGATAGCCAGACCGCCCATTCTCCTTTCCGAATAGTAATCGATAACCAGTAGTTTGGGGTTGATCTTACTTACATTGAGTATAGGCGGATTGGCCGTACTGTTTAAACGCCGTACCGCGCCATGCATTACTTTCTCCGTATTTTCAATTACTTCAAATGTTCTCCACTCCGGGTTGAGGTAATTTTTGTACAGCACAAAAAGATCGGGCACGAGGTATTCACCAAAGTTCTCCTGGATGGTTGCTGCAGATTGGTTGCCGTACCTTGCTGCTTCTGCCACCAGTGAATGAAAGGCGGCTAACGGATAGTTTTTTGTCAGCTCAAATTCTTCCGGAACACCTGCGTCTTCAGTAAGTTTTTTCCATACCGCTTCTGTATGAAGGTGTATGATGTACTTTCTTAACAGGAAAAATATGGAGCCGTGTACGGATAGTGATTTGTTTTCCATTGGAATGTTCTGAACTAAATGGTTTACAAAAGTTTGTACAAGGTAAGCGGAAATGTATTCCTATAAAAATCATGCCACCGCATATCCCGTTTGATTCACATTTATTATTTAATTTTCATTAAACTAATTAGTGTGCGTTACCGGAATATAATGCTGATTGATGACGATCCTGATGACCAGGAAATATTTTTGTCGGCTCTGGCCAAGGTAGCAGATAAAGTAGCATGTGAAACCGTGGATAGTGGTATTGATGCATTGCATCGATTACAGCAAAACAAGGTACTACCGGAATGTATTTTTCTGGATCTGAATATGCCCATCATGACAGGGCAGGAGTTTCTGGTGGAGATCAAAAAGCTTCCAGGCTTAAAAGAGATTCCTGTTATCATTTTTTCTACTACCTCTCATACAAAAATCATTGCGTCAACCAGGGCATTGGGTGCCCACGACTTTATTACAAAGCCTGATAAGTTCCAGGATCTTATTGAAATAATGAAACGATTCTTTCTTACACCTGATCAAAGCCATTGAAAGTGCATTCCACATCTGATGAACTCTATTTTCTTTCCGGTGGCGGCGACATGGGCAAACTTATCCGCGCCACAGACTGGAGTAAAACGTCCTTAGGTGATCCGCATAGCTGGCCCCAGAGTTTGAAGACCATGGTTTCGGTAATACTCAACAATCCCTTTGGGATGTACATTGCCTGGGGAGATGAATTTACACAGATATACAACGACGGTTACCGGCCCATTCTGGGATCCGGCAAGCATCCCGCGGCATTGGGTATCAGTACCCGCGAAACCTTCCAGGAGATATGGCATATAATCGGTTCGATGTTTGACGGTGTAATGAAGGGAAAGGCTGTAGGTTTTCCGGATTTTATGTTGCCGCTTAATCGGAATGGATTTGTGGAAGAATGCTATTTCGATTTTTCTTACAGCCCTATTTACAGGGAAGATGGAGTAGTAGGTGGTGTATTGGTAACCGTTATTGAAACCACGGAGAAAAGAAAAGCCATTGATGCATTCAAGGAAGGAGAGGCCCGTTTCCGAACGATGGCTGACAATATCTCTCAACTGGCCTGGATGACGGATGAAAAAGGCTGGATATTTTGGTACAACCAGCGCTGGTTTGAATATACCGGCACAACCCTGGAAGAAATGCAGGGTTGGGGATGGCAGAAAGTTCATCATCCCGATTATGTAAATGGCGTGGTGGAGAGATTTACTGCCGCACTGGAACAGGCAGAGGAATGGGAAGATACCTTTCCCCTGCTCGGGATAGATGGTAACTACAGGTGGTTTTTGTCGCGTGCGGTTCCCATAAAAGACCATAAAGGACAGGTAATCCGTTGGTTTGGAACCAACACAGATATTACCGAACGGATGCAATCAGAGCAGTCTTACAAGGAAAGCGAGTATCGGTTCCGTACTATGGCCGAAGCTACCGATGTGTTGATAGCTACCAGCGATGAAACCAGCCGGGCTACCTATTTCAATACGGCATGGACGGATCTAACGGGAAGATCGCCGGAAGATTTACTCCGCCTGGGCTGGGTAGATTTGATTCATGCAGACGATCGCCAGTCGTTTATGGATGTTTATCTTTCTGCAATTCATCAACAGCAACCATGGGCGGGAGAATTCAGACTTAGCGATAACATTGGAGGTTACCGGTGGCTGTTATCAAAAGGACAGCCGCGATTCAGGCCGGATGGATCGTTTGCGGGTTATATCAGTTCAGGTATTGACATCACAGAGCGGAAAGAGGCTGAAAAAAGAGTGCGCGACAGCGAACAAAATCTCCGCAACACAATTTTGCAGGCACCGGTTGCCATGTGTTTTTTGAAAGGCGAAGCACTTATTGTTGAGCTCGCCAATGAGCGTATGATTGAGTTGTGGGGTAAAAGCACGCGCGGCGTTATCGGTCAACCACTTTTTGAAGCGGTACCGGAAGCGAGTGGCCAGGGCTTTGAGGGATTGCTGGCGAATGTATTAAACACAGGTGAAACATTTTCCGCACAGGGTATTCCCGTTACGCTTCCTCGAGCGGGTAAATTGGAAACGGTGTATGTAAACTTTGTGTATGCGCCATATAAAGAACCTAACGGTAACATTTCCGGAGTATTGGCCATTGCCATTGACGTAACCGCTCAGGTTATTGCAAGGCAACAAATTGAAGAAGTGGTAGCCAGCCGCACAAAAGAACTGGCTGAGGCTAACCAAAGTCTGCAGAGATCCAATGCCGAGCTGGCACAATTTGCCTATATAGCGTCACACGATTTACAGGAACCATTGCGTAAGGTTAGCACCTTTGCTGAAATGCTGGGACATAGTTTAACCGATATTGATGATCGTTCCCGTAATTACCTCGGTAAAATAAATGCTGCTACTGCCAGGATGCTCACATTAATAAGGGACGTGCTGGCGTATTCACGCCTGTCGAAGGAAAGTGAGATTTTTGAGGCTGTGGATCTTGAAAAAATAATCGATACCGTTAAAAATGATTTTGAATTGATGATAGAACAGAAAGGCGCTGTCATCAATGTTAAACAGCTTCCCACTATCGAGGCGATTCCATTGCAGATGTCTCAATTGTTTGGAAACCTGGTTTCCAATGCATTGAAGTTTGCTAGAGCGGAGGTATTGCCTGAAATCACTATCTCGGCAAGTATATGGGAAGGTGGGGGCCCTATCAACCAATTCGAAGCGGATGCAGGCATGCAGTACTATCATATTATTTGCGGGGATAACGGAATTGGATTTGACCAGGCATATGCCGATCAGATATTCAACATTTTTCAACGTCTTCACGGCCGGGCATCTTATTCAGGTACGGGGATAGGTTTGGCCATGTGTAAAAAAATTGTACAAAATCATTATGGGGCCATCTGGGCTGAATCCCATGGTCAGGGCGGCGCACTATTCCATTTGATCCTGCCTGCCCGGCACAAACCCCCCTCTGTATAGTATCATACCCACTGCGTTTCAAATGCCCGTGGGCATTACTGCAGAGTAAGAAACTAACCACTGTTGGTAAATCCTGAAAACATAAGATTCTAATAATTTAGGAATTGTGAAATAATTTGTTATTTTAGGTGAAGGGATTTCCCGAACCGGTGAAATGAATGTGAATAGAGTGTTATCCTTACAAACCTTGCTAGCCATTTAAGTTGTTTCTGGATCCAGTATATCTAGAGCCAATATTGTGCAGAGCAGTATTGGCTCTTTTAATTTTTTGCTGTAACACGTTCACCATTTATTCACCATAATACCAAAACCAGCTTTCCATGAAAAAACGATTGATTCTTGCCAGATTTTTATTGGTGCTGCCAATGCTGCTAATGCTTTGCGTTACAGCATGGACACAAAACCGGCAGGTCACCGGCGTAGTTACAGATGCCCGGGGACAGGCAATACAGGGAGTGTCCATCTCCGTTGTAGGTGCCTCAGCCAATACCATCTCCGACGCGGAGGGAAAATATACCATCGCCGTTAAGAACCCCGGCGACCGGATATTATTTTCTTATGTTGGGTTCATTCCCCGCACCCTTACCGTAGGGTCGCAGTCTACTTTATCCGTAAGCATGGTTGAAGATGAAAACCAGACAACGGAAGTAGTGGTAACTGGTTATTCTGCGCAGCGTAAAAAAGACATTACCGGTGCGGTTACCGTTGTAAATGCCAAACAACTTACCTCTCTGCCAGCGGCCTCTGTTACACAAATGCTGCAGGGACGTGCGGCAGGTGTGAGTGTGGGAAATGACAATTCGCCCGGCGGTGGAACCATGGTTCGTATCCGCGGGTTTGGTACGGTTAACAACAACAGCCCTTTATACATTATTGACGGCGTGCCTACCCAGGGAACCCTTAACCAGATAAACCCCAATGATATTGAAAGCATGCAGATATTGAAAGATGCTTCTGCGGCTTCCATATATGGTGCGCGTGCCGCAAACGGGGTGGTGATCATTACTACCAAAAAAGGGAAAATAGGTGAATCGAATATTACATTCGATTATTACACCGGCACACAAAGACCCGGAAAGATGCTGGACCTGCTAAACACCACAGAGCTGGGCCAGTACCTGTACCTTGCTGATATCGGCGCGGGAAAAAATCCTTCCGTAACCTCACCATCTGCGCAGTACCGGTTTGGACCCAATGGTGAGCAGACGATTGCAGATTATATTTATCCCAATATTTTTGGTGCGCTACCCGCCAACTACACTTATACAAATGATATTGCTGACCCTAACCTGGGTAAAACGGCATTTAATATAACAAAGGCCAATAAAGAAGGTACCGATTGGCAGCGTGTGATATTTAAACCCGCAACCATTGCCAACTACCAGTTAGGTGCCACTGGTGGTTCCAAGACCGGTAAGTATGCGATATCGGGTAACTATTTCTCACAGGATGGTATCCTTCAATATACCAAGTACCGCCGTTATTCTGTAAGGGCCAACACCGAGTTTACCAAAGGGATATTCACCTTCGGTGAAAACGTAACATTTTCCTACGATGAAAGACAGGGTATCACCAATAACGATGAGAGCAATCCCATCATGTTCGCTATCCGTGTACACCCCATCATTCCTGTTTTTGACATTACAGGCGGACCGGCTGCATTGGGTGGTACCAACACATCACCCTACAACGGCTTTGCAGGCAGTCGCGGCGTAAACCTGGGAAATGCACCAAATCCGCTTGCAAGGTTATACCGTGAAAAAGACAATGTCACCAAAGGCCTTCACCTGTTCGGAAATGCGTTTGTGGAAGTGCAGCTCAATAAAAACCTGAAAGCCAGAACCAGCGTAGGCGCTGAGATCAACCAGTATTCAAGGTCGGAGTATTTTCACAGGGATATTGAGGCAGCCGAACCAAGGAATGCCAACAGCCTAAACGTGAGAAACGATTATGACAGGTCGCTTACCTGGTTTAATACCATCAATTATAACAGGGCATTTGGTGACCATACCGTAAATGTACTCGTAGGTACAGAGGCAGTTACTACTTATGCAGTGGGAACCGTAGCCAGCAGGAGCAACTTCGCTTTTGATGACCTCGACTACCGTTACCTGGATGCAGGATCTGCTTCAGGTTTAAGTAACAGCGGTGGCGGCGCTACAAAATCGGCTCTGTTTTCGCAGTTTGGAAAAGTGAACTATGCGTACAGGAATATTTACCTGGCGGATTTTACTTTACGCCGTGATGGGTCATCGCGCTTTTCGGCAAAAAACCGATACGGGGTATTTCCTGCATTTTCTCTGGGGGTGCGTATGACAGAACTTGCCTTCATGAGAAAAGTAACTTTTCTTGATGAGTTCAAGATACGCGGAGGCTGGGGTAAAACAGGTAACCAGTTAATTCCAAACGTTTACAATGCGTATACGCTTTACCAGTCTGATCCTTCCAACAACGCTTATGATATCAACGGAACAGGCTCTTCTATCATCGGGGGATTTGATAACAGCCAGTTTGGTAACCCCAATGGTAAATGGGAAACAACCACTTCTACCAATATCGGTTTTGATTTGATCACCCTGAAAAACAAGCTGGAGATCGTATTCGATTGGTATAACCGAATTACCTCCGACATGTTAACACAGGTGGCCATTCCCCGAACAATGGGTACGGCTACCATTCCTTATACCAATATTGGCGAAATGCAGAACCGCGGCTTTGACCTGAGCGTAAATTATCGCGATAAGAGCGGCAGTTTCCGTTACCAGGTGGGCGTGAATGTTGGGCATTATAAAAATGAAGTGCTGAAGCTGAATGATGATCCCAATGCTACGGTATTCGGATTTACTACACGTCTGCCCGCTATATCAGCTACCCGCAAAGGATTACCCATTGCCAGCTTTTACGGTTATATAGTAGATGGTGTATTTAAAGATGCAGGTGAAGCGGCCAAGGGCGCTAAATTTGGTACCTATACACGCGAGGGTACATTTAATTTCAGGGACATGAACAACGACGGCGTTATTACAGCCGCTGACAGAACCATCATTGGCAATCCGCATCCTGATTTTACCTATGGTGTAAACGTTAACCTGGGTTACAAGAGTTGGGACCTCACGATTTTTGCACAGGGTTCACAGGGTAATGAAATTTTCAACTATGTAAGGTACTGGACAGACTTTAATACGTTCCAGGGTAACCGCTCAAAAGATATCCTGTACAATTCCTGGAAGAAGCCAGGCGATGTTGCCAAATTACCAAGGCTCAATTCGGGCGATGCAACCAGTCAGCAGATATCTTCTTATTTTATCGAAGACGGCTCTTATATGCGTATAAAGAACATACAGCTTACGTATACCATTCCATCTTCCGTATTAAGACGTGTGCATCTTGGCAGCGCGCAGATCTATGTTCAGGGTCAGAATTTATTTACCATTACCAAGTACACCGGGCTTGATCCTGATATTAACCTGAGAACATCGGGCAATAATAACCAGGATATACACATGGGTATTGATGAAGGTGCATATCCGGTTGCCAAATCCTACCTGGTAGGTGTACGCATTGGTCTTTGATTAACTGATTTAAACTGAATTAAAAATGAAAAAGATACTATTCACCTTATTGATTACAACTTCTTTGGCAGCACTCTACTCGTGCTCAAAGAGTTTCTTCGATGTGCAGCCCCAGGGACGCGCATCCATTGAGCAACTGAGTAATAAGAACGGAGTGAACGCCTTGCTGATCGGCGCCTATTCACTCATGGATGGGGTAGGGGCAGGTAATACCGGACGCCAGTCAACCATTTCTAATTATGTTTTTGGCGGAATTTCCAGCGATGATGCGGTAAAGGGAACGGATGCTGGTGATCAGCCCGAGCAATCCTTTATTGAGCAATACAACTGGCTGGCAGATAATTCTTATTTTCTGGGAAAGTTCCAGCATTCCTATGATGGTGTGGCACGTTGCAACGAAGTAATACAGATCGTTAACAGTGCAGCCGTTGTGGACATGACACCGGCAGAGAAAACACAGGCGATTGCCGAGGCGCGTTTTCTGAGGGGGCATTATCATTTTGAGGCTAAGAAAATGTGGAACATGGTACCGTACATAGATGAGAAAATCTATAACCGTGATGATCCCAACTCCACCAAAATCCCTAACACCGCAGATATCTGGAAAGATATAGAAGCCGATTTCGATTTTGCGGCTAAGAATCTTCCTGGTACCCAGGTACAGAAGGGCAGAGCAACGCAATGGGCGGCAAAAGCTTACCTGGCAAAAACCTATGTGTTCCAGAAAAAATGGGCCGCTGCAAAACCGGTGCTGGAAGATATCTTAAACAATTCCGGTAAAAAACTGGTGAATGATTACCATGATAATTTCAGGTCGGTAACAAATAACAATGCCGAGTCCATTTTCGAAGTGCAGTTTTCTGTAAATGACGGTACTACCGGTAACAATGGTAATGCGGGGGACAACCTTAACTGGCCCTATTCTTCCACTGCTCCCGGCCGGGGTTGCTGTGGTTTTTACCAGCCATCGCAGAATCTTGTCAATGCTTTTAAAACAGATAACGCTACGGGTCTGCCACTGATAGGCGGAGCGGTAGACGGTTCGCTGGACACTTATAACAAAATAGATCTTCCCAACGACCAGGGCATTGCGGCCAATGCTGCTTTTACGCTGGATAAAACAATTCCGGTAGATCCGCGTCTTGACTGGACGGTAGGAAGAAGAGGAGTTAACTTTCTCGATTGGGGACCTATGCCGGGTGCATCCTGGATACGTGACCAGGCTTATGCCGGTCCGTACACCGGAAAAAAATGGATGTATTATCTCGGTGAAGAAAACAGCTCCACGCATTCAACCAGCCGCCGTAATGTGAACAACAATTACCGATTATTGAAGTTGTCGCACATCATATTGTGGCTCGCAGAATGTGAGGCCGAGTTAGGAAACCTTTCGGCTGCTGAAACGCTGGTAAACAGGATACGCACCCGCGCTAAAACCGGTGGCGTGCAGGATGCCACAGTGAGATACAAAATAGAACCGTATCCGGCTGGCACATTCGTAGCCAATGGTGCAGCTTACGCAAAGAATGCGGTGTATATGGAAACCCGTCTTGAATTTGCGATGGAGGGCCATCGTTTCTTCGACCTGGTGCGTTGGGGTATTGCGGAAAAAGTACTTAACCGGTATGCGCAGGAAGAATCTGTGCCCGGTACGGAACCTTCCGGAAGAAAATTCAACAAACGCACCTATATGGCGGGCAAAGTCTTTACAGTTAAGAATAATTATTATCCCCTGCCACAGGATGAAATACTCAATTCGCAAAAAGATGGCAAACCCACATTGGTACAAAATCCCGGATATTAAGTTGATTTTTTGAAAGCAGGCTAATTCGTAATTTTGGTATGGTGCACCTTTGGTGCACCATATTTTTTCCCAGGCTAAAATTTGTATGATGGTAAAAATGCTGCTGGTATGTTTGATAATGGCTGTATTCACTGGAGATGCCCCCTGCCAGTCATCTACCATCAAAAAAGGCTATCCCCGTTTCAGGTTGCAATTAACGGACAGGAGTGTGTTTACCTGGGAAAACCTGTTGCCGGGTAAGTCAACCATTCTCATTTATTTTGCGCCGGGCTGCGATCATTGTCGTGTGTTTATCAAAAAGTTGACGGGCCGGATAAATGATTTCAAACACACGCAGATCCTGCTTATCTCTCATTTTCCGCTGGCCGAGTTGCAGCAGTTCAGCCAGGAATTAAAACTCTTCAGGTTTTCAAATGTGAAAACAGGTACAGAAGGAAATGCGTTTGTGGTACCCGCATTTTTTAAGATAGGAACTTTCCCCTTCACGGCCGTGTATGACAGGACCGGAATGCTCTCTGCAGTTTTCCGCACGGAGCCAACGCTGCAGGTTTTGCATAAGGCCACTATGGGTAACTGATGCGCCACATTACTGCTTGTTGAATGGGCTATTCCAAAAAGCCTAACTGCAGCCAGACACTCATTCGCTAAAGGCTTAGGGAGACCAGGTAAAACTTTTTTTGTTTCTGCCAGGCATCTTTCAGTAAACCGTGTATTGTGCGTGGTCTTAAATCCACTTGCAACCAGTCGAAATATTCGTTCTGATGAGAGCCCAGCAATGCCTTTTGCAATGCGTAAACCATTTACTCTTTCGATTTGTAATAAAAAATTGATGGGAGGATGGCCTGTCAGGGGCGACTGCTGCCCAATCCGTGCACCGGTTTTCGCGTTCGTGTAAGGGTAGTCCCGTTAATTTTGTAACTAATTGATATATAATAAATTACAGAATAATCGACGAATTAATTTTCAACAAAAATAATCTGATCCCGCATTCATGTAGTAGTTGTATAGGGTTTTATGTAGTAACAATTCTTATCTTGTGACATCAATATTAGCTATGCCAGCTGTCAAACAGGTCTTTAAAGATTTGCGGGGAAAGGTTTACCTGTCCCTCAAGGCCGGCATTTTTATTGGGGCAGGGCTACTGGCAATGCAGATGATCGGTTGCACAAAATCGCCCGATGCCACCCCTGTTGTTATTGACAGCATTCCGCCGGTACCCAATACGCCAACGGGCATTATCAAAGATTTTTCTATTGACGATACATTGATAGGGTACAGGAGAAGTTCCTTAATCCGATGGAATGTGATCGGTACCAACATTAAGACCAAGGTATACCTGATTGTTTCACCGGCCGCGGTGAAACCTGATTCGATACAGGTGCCGCTCTATGGCACCATTCATACCGGTGCATTGCTTGAATCAAAGACCTATTCGCTGTATGTGAACAGCGGCAGGCAGGTAACCCGAACACTAAAGGTTGCCGATTCTATCGCTACCCTTTTGTGGAACGACGGTAAGCGCTGGCGCCCCGTGGATGTACTTAGTTATGAACTGGTAATTATCCAGGGTGTTCAGCAAAAAGCCTGGGTAAGTTATTATACACTAAAAGCAGACCAGTACCAGAATGAGCGCGTGAATTTTTACCTGGATGGTAACTCAAAAGAAACACAGTTGTCCGGTAACTATCCGCAACCCAAACCCAGTGGTAAATTTTATTCGATACCGGGATTGCCTTTACCCAGTTTCTCATGGAAAGGAAGACTGTATACCATTGATACGGTTGACAGTAAAAACCTGGTGGTAAGATTTGATAGCCTGCAAAATGGAAGTATAAATACAACCAACCGCATCAAGTACGCTTCGGAGTTTTGACTTGTGTGCAGCGTGGCAGGCTAAACAGGTACATTGGGTAAACGGTGTTGCAGCAGTAGCAGTAATGACACCCCAGAGGTATCAGGACAGAAGGTTCTGCCGTGCCAGGAACTCCAGTTTTTCATTGGCTTCGATCAGTTTTTCTGTAAGCTCCCTGTTCTTTTGCCTTAGTTCAATTACCTCGTAGGCTTTGAAGATAAAATTCTTAACGTCTTCTTCATTCCAGGGTTTGGAGAGATATTTATAGACCTGTCCCACATTGATCGCATCAATCACCGCATTGATATCAGTATAACCTGTGATCAGTATCCGGATAGGATCGGGATGGGTGGAAAGAATGGATTGAAAGAATTCGATGCCCGTCATCCGTGGCATCCGCTGGTCGCTGAGTATGATATGGATGGTTTCCTTGTCAAGCACAGCCCGCCCTTCCTCTGCAGATTCAGCGGTGAAGATGTTGAACACTCGCCTGAATGCAGCTTTGAAAGAAGTGATGTTGTTGGGCTCATCATCAACGTATAGTACGTTGATCTTTTTCTCATCCATGTTTTCTCAAGGATTTAAGGGGGTTATACCTAAAATTAGGCAAAAACAAAGATTCCAGATAATAATTGTGATAAAAGCGCGCAGAGTTTTGTTATTTTGTTTCACTACAAACTTCTCCCCTGATGTATGATGATGCCGTACTAAATACCGAGATTCGAATCCGGGCCTTCAGGGCTGTAGATGATCCTGTAACCTGCCAGAAATTTATTGACGGCCATAGAAGTGTACTGGAATACCACGGCATCATTAAAGTAACTTCTTCCAATAATGAGTGGGCCAATAATCCCGCCGTATTCGTTATTGTGGTGGAAACCCTTGACGGCAATAAACTCTACGGGGGCGCAAGGGTACATGCGGCAGATGGCATTACCAGGCTCCCAATTGAAGATGCCACGGGTTATATGGATGATAAGATCTATGATATTGTGGCCATCTGCGCGCAGCATGGCACCGGAGAACTCTGCGGTTTGTGGAACTCAAAAGAGGTAGCCGGTTTGGGTATCGGGAGCCTTTTTCCATCTATCGCAGCAGTGGTAATTGCGGAACAACTGGGGCTGACCACCATGTTCTCACTTTGTTCCCCAGCCACCGTGCGGTTTAACCAGTGGATAGGCAGCAGCATATTGAAGACAGTGGGAAATGACGGAACCTTTTATTATCCCAAGATCGACCTGCTGGCCACTGCCGTATTTCTTTCCGATGCCGACTCCCTGGAACATGCCCACCCCAGGGAAAGGGAAAAAATGTTGCACCTGCGCAAAAACCTCACCTCTGTATCAGAAGAGCGATCACCTTTTAAAGATATAGCGGTTACCGTGCATTATGACCTTGCCATCAAAGGCGCTAACCCGCAAGAATTCAAAATACCCCTGAAGCCAAAATAACTGCTGCATGAACAAAGTTATTTTTACCATCGTAGCTATCCTGTTACTCAATTTTGCCCCTTTAGCCGCGAAGCCAGAACTGATATTCCATTACAAATCACTGCTGCTGGCCCTGTCTGCAGCATGCCTATGGTTGAGCCAGCCCGCGTTTAGTACTGAAGAAACCAAAAGGGATAAAGGAAGCGACAGGTTTTCGATACTGGTGATATTGATCATGTCATCACTTAGTGTGGTCGCTTCTGTTTCAGAATGGGCCTACCTTAATAACGCGATGGAGTCTTCTGTGTTGATGACGGCAATAGGTGCCGCACTGCTCATTACCGGCATTAGCATACGTGTATGGGCCATTCGTACTTTGGGAAAACATTTTACCGCTACGGTTACCCTAACCAATGACCACCGGCTGGTACGGTCGGGCCCTTACCGCTGGGTGAGGCATCCCAGTTATCTTGGCGCGTTTATGGCCATTGCGGGATGCCCGGTTTTTTTGAATGCGTGGTGGGCCACATTGATCGCTGTGCTGTCCATGACCATTGCCTATTATTTGCGCATCGGCGTGGAAGAAGAGATGCTTTCTGCGTATTTTGGCGACCAGTACCTCGCATATAAAAAGCAAACCAAGCGGATAATACCTTTTATTTGGTAAACCATACATTGCTTATGCCTCTTTTTACCCGCAAACGTTTAGTAGCCTTATTGCCCACGCGGCAATGGGTGCTTTTCGTATGGCTGGTATGCATGGCAATGCCTGCGCGTACGCAAAACATATCGGTAGTAACTACTGCAGAATCACCTTTTTCAATAGGGGCCAGTACTTCTATCCTTATCGACAGCAGCGACCGGTATACTGCGCAAACGGTAGCGGATGCTCCGGGTTTTGTTCAATCCAGCAATAGCATACCCATTTTTCCGGTAGTAAAAGGTACCATCTGGGTGAAATTTTCCCTTCTCAATCGCTCAGCCGACTCCATTCTGTTCGTTGACCTGCAGTATTCAAATATTTCTTACATCGCATTTTATAAACAAGAAGGCACAGTGCTGGGCCTTGTACAGGAGGGTGGCAATGCCACTCCGTTTGATAGAAAAAAACAGGTTAGTCCCAATTACATCTACCGTATACCGCTTGCTATGGGTGATTCGGCCACTTACTATTTGCAGATCCGCAGTAAGCACCAGGTATTATTGCCCTTATTTGTTGAAAACCGCAATGCCATAGACGCGTCTATGAGTTTGCAGGAACTTGTGATAGGTCTTTATATGGGCATTATGCTGGCGATCTTCCTGTACAACCTCTTTCTTTATTTTTCAACAAGGGATACAAGCTATTTTGTGTATGTGCTGTATCTGCTCTTTCTTGCCATGGCGCAGGTAACGCTGTCAGGATATGGGTTTAAATATTTCTGGCCCTCGTATCCCGCTGTGAATGATCATGCGCTGGTGGTCACATCGTCACTTGCCGGCATCACCGGCATCAGTTTCGCCCTGTATTTTCTGCGGATACGGTATTATACACCTAAACTAACCTGGGTACTGCTGCTGCTCTTGCTTATTTACGCTGCAGGCATTGTGTTGTCGTTTATGGGGCAGAATGGTATCAGCTACAATATCCTCAACAGCATCAGCCTGCTTGGGGGCCTGATACTATTGTCTGCCTCCTGGTATATAGCACGCATAAAACATTACAAACCGGCTTATTTTTATTTTGTGGCATGGGTGGCCTTCCTGGGGGGCATGATCATTTTTGTATTGCGCAATTTTAATATTCTTCCGTATAACAATTTTACTACTTATATACTGTATGTGGGTTCGGCTATTGAAGGGATACTGCTCTCCATTGCATTGGCAGATAAGATCAATTCACTCAGGCGCGAAAAAGAAAAATCACAGGCAGAGGCACTCGCCGCATCGCTCGAGAATGAAAAACTGGTGCGCGACCAGAATGTGATGCTGGAAAGAAAAGTGAGTGAACGCACTGAAGAACTGCAGGCGTCCAATACCAGCCTGAGTACGGCTTTGCAGGACCTGAAAGACACACAGATACAACTGGTGGAAGCAGAAAAAATGGCCTCGTTGGGGCAGCTTACAGCGGGCATTGCCCATGAGATCAACAACCCGATCAATTTTGTCAAGTCGAATATCAAGCCCCTGCAACTGGATATCAGAGACCTGCTGGAGGTGATTGATGAATATGACAAACTGCACCTTGCCGACAGTGATAAAATTCCGGGTCAACTCAAAGAGATTGACAAACTTAAAAAGCAGATCGATATTGACTATGTAAAATCAGAGATCGAAAACCTGATGAAGGGTATACAGGATGGTGCGGAGCGCACGGCGGAAATCGTGCTGGGCCTCCGTAATTTCAGCAGGCTTGATGAAAGTGATATCAAGACGGTTAATATTCATGAAGGTCTGGATTCCACCTTAATACTGTTAAAGAACCAGGTTCCAGACAATGTGAAGATCATCAGGGATTTCCAGGCAAACGGTACCATCGAGTGTTTGCCGGGCAAACTGAACCAGGTATTCATGAATATTATTGGTAATGGACTGCAGGCCATCAGGGCAAAAGAGGCGCAGGCTGAGGAGGAAACGCTTACCATCAGTACAAATGATGTAGGTAACCAGATAGAGATCCATATCAAAGATTCCGGGGTTGGCATGACCGAACAGGTAAAGCAGAAGATATTCGATCCATTTTTTACTACAAAGGATGTAGGGGAAGGCACAGGGCTGGGCCTGTCCATCGTATTCAAAATCATCCAGCGCCATGAAGGAAAAATAGAAGTAATAACATCGCCGGGGAATGGTGCGGAATTTATAATAACTTTATTTCACACATTGCCGGAGTCAGCCATCACCTAACCGCCCCTTTCATGAATAAAAAGTCGGATAATAAGATCAGGGTCCTGTATGTAGACGACGAGACCAATAACTTACTGGCTTTCCAGGCAGGCTTCCGCAGGTATTACGAAATATTTACCGCTAGCAATGTTGCAGAAGGCCTCACGGTTTTAAATGATAACGAGATCCATGTAATACTTGCAGATCAGCGTATGCCCAAGATAACGGGGGTGGAATTCTTCAGCATCGTACGCAAAGCGCATCCGGATCCCATGCGCATACTGATCACCGGTTATTCAGATATTGAAGCGCTGGTTGACGCCATCAATACAGGTGAAATTTTCCGTTATATCAAAAAGCCATGGGATGACCTTGAGCTCAAAACCGCTATTCAAAACGCGCACGAAATTTATACCACCCGTCTTGCCTTAAAAAACAAAGTGCGGGAGCTGGAAAGAACCAATGATGAGTTGAACCGTTTTGTTTACAGCACCTCTCATGATCTTCGCTCGCCGCTGGCCAATATCCTGGGTATTTTGAACGTGGCCAAACTGCAATCGCCCATTGACGATCCCAATAATTACTATGGCATGATTGAGGGTTGCGTTACCAAGATGGATATGTTTATCCATAAGATCATCGAGTATTACAAGGGGATTCGGGTAGACAATGTGAATGAGGTTGTTGAGTTCCAGGGATTGGTGGATGACAGCATCAGCCTCTGCAACATGCAGAACCCGCAGTTAAGATTCGAAACAAAGATTAACCAGCCCGTAGAATTCAGGAGTGACAGTTTCCGGTTATCGCTGATACTGAACAACCTTATTTCCAATGCTGTCAAGTACCAGCGACAGGATGAATCCAACCCAAAAGTCTCCATTGAAGTGAATGTGACAGAAGACGAAGCGGTGGTTTTTATTGAAGACAACGGGGTGGGCATCATTGATGACCACCTGAACAAGATATTCCAGATTTTTTTCCGCAGCACCGATTACCGCAACGGGCTTGGCATCGGCCTGTACATCGTTAAAGAAGCGCTCACTCGGATAGGAGGAGAGATCAATGTAAGTTCAAGGTTCGGCCAGGGTACCAAGTTCACGCTTACTGTTCCCAACTACGCCAATTCGGCCATTACAGAATAAAACCCCGGCTGTTTTATTCGTAATTGTACACGATCCGGCCCGCAAGTTTTTTTTCCTTGTCAAACCCCTCTTCAGAAAGTTTCAGTCCCTTTTCATTGTAGGAATATTTCCAAACCAGGTAACCCGCACTACTCATAAAGAACTGCGTCATCTGGCTCATTCGTCCATTGGCATCGTATTCATATTGGAAATCGGGAATAAGCCTGCGCAGCCGGTTATTGAAACGCACAATGTCCGTAAGGTGGTTGCCGGCATCGTAGTAATAATAGTAGGTTTCCAGCCTGCGGTTTTTCTTTTTCCAACGCTCTTCTACCACAAGTCCCTTTTCGTCTTTTATAAGTTCAATGGAGGTGGAATCTGTTTTGTTTTTGATCCTCAGCATAGACAAAGGCTGTCCCGCATCCGTATAGGTCCATTCATGAATTTCCGTTGATACATACTTCATGGCTGTATCCGTAGTGGTGAACTGTATTTTCTGTACCAGGCCTTTGGCATCATAGAAATAATCGGTCCTGTTTTCAATATTGTTACTGAATGACTGTATGCGTTTTAATCTGGAGAGTTCATAGGTTCGGGTGGTAACGCCAGACTTACCGCCCGACGTAGCGGTTCTGAGCGTGATTTTCTTTCCATCCATGCTGATCTCTTCTTCAAGCGAAAATCCTTCTGTTGGGGTATTGTCGGACTCAAAGCTTGTGGCTTTTATTTTTTTGACTTTCTGTGCCCGCAATGCTTTGTACTGATCGCTACCCGTTTGCAGCGACACGATATCATTAAAATAATACTGGCTGTAACTGCTGGTAAGAAAGAGGAGGCAAACAAAGGTTAGGACGAAGCGCATGAGGGGTAGCCGGATTTTCGCCAAAGGTACACGCTCAGTTTTCAACAATCCAAAAACATCCTGTTAATGCCATTGCGTAACGGTTTAGTTGTGTATTTTTAGTCAAACGTTAACAAGTGTCTCATCTAACTGAAAGGAAGGAAAAGGTTTGTCTGAATTGTAACGCCGAAGTTCACGGAAGGTATTGTCATGTTTGCGGGCAGGAAAATATTGAGCCAAAAGAAAGCTTCTGGCACCTGGTAACGCATTTTGCGTATGATATAACGCATTTTGACGGCAAGTTCTTCAGCACGCTGAAATACCTTTTGTTCAAACCTGGCTATCTGTCGCATGAGTACCTCCGCGGGCGAAGAGCCTCCTACCTGCATCCCATACGCATGTACGTTTTCACCTCGGCTATTTTTTTCCTTATTTTTTTCAGTATGGGTAAGGAGGAGAATGTGATCAGGGTAACTGATACCTCTCGGAATGCGGCCGATATTGTGAAGAGCCTGGAAAAGAAAAAGAAGAACTACCAGGAATCTCTGCGTGACAGTATGCCCGCTTTAGCCAGAAAACCCATTGAAAAGGCGCTGGCGGTTGTAGACAGTGACCTGGTACTGATACGAAAAGACACCACTGCAAAAAATAGCCTGCGTTCCATTAAGGGCAATTTCAATTTTATGGGTGGCACTGCGGGTACCGACTACTCCAACGTAGCCGCCTATGATTCTGCGCAGGCCGCAATGCCGGAAGAGCAGCGCGATAGCTATATTGAGCGGCGCTTTGTACGCCAGAATATTCACCTGAAGGAAGCCTACAACAGTGATGGCAGTGCCATACTGAAAGCGATACTGAAAAAGTTTAAAAACCTGTTTCCGCAGATATTGTTTCTGTCGCTGCCTTTGCTTGCGCTGGCTTTACAGCTGCTCTATGTAAGGCGTAAAAAATTTTACTATGTGAACCACGTGATCTTTACGATTCACCTGTATTGCGGCACTTTTATCATCATACTGGCGGGGATGGCCCTGGAGGGGATCTTCCGGATATTTGGTTATTCGGCACCGGAATGGGTAAACGTGGTTCTTACCATTGGCGGTTTCTTTTACTGGTACAAAAGCATGCGCAATTTCTATGAACAGCGCCGGGCAAAGACCATTCTGAAATACATGTTGTTATTATTCCTGGGCCTGCTGATCATGACGCTGCTGTTCACTATTTTCTTTATTTTTTCTGCCATGTCCATTTAATTTTTTTTATGCAAGCCACATCAGAGAGTTTTTTACGGTTGGTCAGGATTATGAATGAACTGCGGGAACAATGTCCATGGGATAAAAAACAAACCATCCATACCCTTCGCCCGCTTACCATAGAGGAAACCTATGAACTCATGGATGCCATCACGGAGGAAAACTGGAAGGGCATCGGGGAAGAGCTGGGTGATCTGTTACTGCACATACTCTTCTATGCAAAGATTGGCACGGAACAGGAGCGGTTTACACTGGATGAAGTAATCAATGGCATTTGCGATAAACTTGTATTTCGTCACCCGCATATTTACGGAGATGTAACCGTATCCGGCGAAGAAGATGTAAAACGTAACTGGGAAAAGCTGAAGATGAAAGAAGGCAAAACATCTGTACTGGGCGGTGTGCCCGCATCATTGCCAGCGGTGGTAAAAGCGACCCGCATTCAGGAAAAAGCGAAGCAGGTGGGTTTTGAATGGGACAATAAAGAAGATGTATGGAAGAAGGTAGAAGAAGAAATGGGAGAACTGCAGGAAGCCATTCAAAGCGGCGAACAGGATAGGGTAGAGGATGAATTTGGGGATGTACTGTTCAGCCTGGTGAATTATGCACGGTTTTTGCAGGTAGATGCCGAAGGAGTGCTGGAAAGGACGAATAAAAAATTCATCTATCGGTTCCAGCGTATGGAAGCTGTGGCGTTGGAGCAGGGTAAAAAGCTGGAAAACATGTCTCTTGAAGAGATGGACGCCATCTGGAATGAAATAAAAAAGAAAACCCCTCATACTTGATCTCATCATTACGACAGGCTGCTTATAAACACGGGTACCTCGTTATTACGGCTGCATGGTTGTATACGATCTCCTTTATTTTTAGTAATTACTGGAGTTATCATTCCTCACCGCAAAAAGTTAAGAACAGCCTTGAGCAGGGCCTGCATCGCCAGGAGCGGCAATTTGCAGAGATTGTCGCCGATACAGCCCTGCTGGCGGCGCTCATCAACCAGTCCCCGGAAACGCCCAGCCCGTTGGGTGAAGAGATCGGGTTATTTATCTACCATTTAGGAAAATCGCAGACATCACCATCCATGGTTTACTGGAACACCAACCGGATGTATGTAGACAATGATGATGTAGGCGGTGCTCCCGGTAATTTTTTTGTGGGTACACAGAACGGCGATTTTGAAATGGTACGCAGGTATGACACCATCAGGGGCGAACCATACGCGGTTTTCGGGATGTTGCCCGTGCGGTGGTCCTACTTTATCGAGAATAAATACCTGCACAGTGATTTTGCGGGATACAGGGGGCTGAGTGAGCAGTACGAAATCAGCGCCGACCCATTGGCCCTGCCCGTTGTAAATGGAAGTGGCCAGGAACTGTTCCGTATCAAACTGAAGGAAGGGAAATCCTTTATCGCATATGACGGTTTTACCATACTGCTCAGGGTATTAGCCATTATTATGCTGCTGATCTTCCTTCATTCGGTAGCAGAGGAACTGCTGGTGGCGCACCGCTTCCGTACAGGTTTTCTGTTCCTGCTCAATTCCGTGCTGATACTCAGGTTTATCTCCTATGAGTTTTCCTTTCCCTTTGATTTCAGCAAGCTGCCTTTTTTCGATCCTTCGATTTATGCATCCAATTTCCTGCATCCCTCGCTGGGCGACCTGTTTGTGAACTCCGTACTGCTTTTCTGGCTGGTAAGTTTTTATAAAAACCACCATGATCACCGGCACTGGTTTACCAGAAGGTTTCCCGATAACGTATACAACTTTGGCAGCCTTTCGGCGCTTACGATGATCTGTTTTTTATTGGGTGGTGTGATCATCAGCCTTGTGCGCGACTCGAAAATATCTTTTGATGTTACCAATATTTTCAGCCTCACGGTGTACAGTGTGATGAGTATTATCGTGCTCTGTTTTCTGGTACTTTCTTTTTTCCATTTTTCGCAAATCTTACTCAAACCCGCTATAAGGAAAGGCATTTCGATGTACCAGCAACTGATAGCGGTAGCAGCGTCGGGCTGCCTGTGCCTGATGTTGTTTACAGCGGTGGCCGATATGCGCACTTACCTGTGGATACTGGTATGGTTGCTCCTCTATGTTGCACTGTTAAACCTGCGTAAGCAGGACATCGACAAGCCATTGCTTAAATCATCCTTTTTTATTTTCTGGGTGATGTTGTTTACCATGTCTATTGCTTCCATTGTAATTTATGAAAACCGTATTGTTGAGTTCGGTCAGCGTAAAAGCATTGCCGAAAAACTGGCGCTGCAAACCGATCCATCGGGCGAGAACCTGCTTAATATAGCCGCAACCAATTTTGATGACGCATTCCTCGTAGATAATTTTCACAGGCTGGCAGAAAGTGAATATTCCAACAAATTCATCAAAGACAGCCTGATCAACCAGAACTTCTCGGGGTACCTGAATAAGTACGATACGCGGATATATACTTACGATAGCCTCTTTCATCCATTGTTCAACGAGGATTCGACCAATTATGCAAGTATCAAAACCATCATACTCAACCAGGCCAAGCCAACGGTGATTGCGGAATTGTACAGTTATGATAATTCTACGGAGGGGTTCAGCTATATCTATCAGAAAAAGATTGGTAAAGAGGGTAGCGTACTTGGCTACCTGTTCGTGATCATCAAATCAAAACGTTACAAAAGCGAGGCATTGTATCCTGAATTGTTTAACCAGGTGCAGGATATCGCCTCGGACCTGAACACCAACTATGCCTATGCGGTGTACAACAAGGGAAAGATCATCAATCATTTCAATACCTATAGCTTCCCCTCCCAGCTCGACAGGAACCAGATACCTGATTTTGAGTTCTCCTATCGGAATGTGGGCGCATACAATGAGTTGTTGTACAATAGTGGTAACAACAAGCAGGTACTGGTGGTGAAGCGAAATACCTGGTTTATTGAGGCGGTTACCCTGTTTGCGTACCTCTTCTGCTCTTTTCTATTTATCATTCTGCTTTTCCATGTAGGCAGTTACGTGGTAATAGCGCGGTTCAATTTCAGGGAGCTGCGCAAAATGCTGCGGTTGAATATCCGGTCGCAGATACAGGCCACGATCATATTCCTCAGTGTATTCTCCTTTCTGGTGATAGGGGTGGCCACGGTATCATTTTTTATCCTTCGCTTCAACCAGAGCAATGAAGATCGTTTGTCTAAATCCATACAGGTAATGGCCAACGAGGTGAACAGCAAGATGAATTCTTTACAGGCTTTTGACGATGTACCTGATAACCTGGGGGTACGTTCGGAACTGGAAAAAACCATTGCTGAAATATCCGATCTGCATAATGTAGACATCAACTATTATAATCTCCAGGGAAACCTGGTCATTTCCACGCAACCCTATATCTATAACAAGCACCTGCTAAGTGCTAAAATGGAGCCGCGTGCCTACAGGGAATTGCGTAACAGGCACAGTATCCGTTACCTGCAGTCTGAAAAAATTGGTTCTTTTGAATACCTGAGTATATACATGCCGCTGGCCGACGAGTCCGGTAACAATTATGCCTACCTGAATATCCCTTACCTGAATTCGCAGAGTGAATTGAACCAGGAGATATCGGGATTTCTGGCAACGCTGATTAACCTCAACGCATTCATCTTCCTGGTAGCGGGTGCCATAGCATTTTTCCTGACCAGCAGGATCACCGATTCATTCAGCCTGATCGGTAAGAAAATGCAGGAGATGAACCTTGGAAAGATCAATGAAGAGATACGATGGAATCGCAATGATGAGATCGGCATGCTGGTGGATGAGTACAATAAAATGGTAAAAAAACTGGAGCAGAGCGCACAGGCACTCGCCCGTAGCGAGCGGGAAGGTGCATGGCGTGAGATGGCAAGGCAGGTAGCGCACGAGATCAAAAACCCGCTAACCCCTATGAAACTAAGCATCCAGTACCTGCAGAATGCCATCCAGCGGGGTGCACCCAACGTGAAAGAGCTTTCAGAGAATATGGCCGATACGCTGATCGAACAGATTGACCAGCTCTCCAAGATAGCCGGCGATTTCTCGCAGTTTGCCAATATCGGCAACGCCCGGATGGAAAGATTTGATATTACGGAAGTGCTGTCATCATTGATACGCTTATACAGTGCCAATCCCCGAATCCAGATCGAATGGTATAAAGATGAAGGGCGATATGAAATATATTCCGACCGTGTTCAGATGAGCCGCCTGTTTACCAACCTGCTGCAAAATGCGATAGAAGCCAATGTGCATCCTGAGCGGAAAGTGAAAGTGGCCATCAAACAGCAGTTGGAACCCGATCATATACGCATCTCGTTGAGGGATGAGTCGGGCGGAATACCGGATAATATGAAGGCAGATATTTTCACGCCCAACTTTACCACCAAATCATCGGGAACTGGCCTTGGGCTTGCTATCTGCAAAGGCATCGTTGAAAAAGCCAATGGCCAGATCTGGTTTGAATCAGCAGAAGGAGTGGGAACAGTGTTCTATATCCGGTTGCCGAAAGCCGATATAGAATAACGAACAAGGAATATCGAATAACGAACATAACCCCGTGAACTCTGTGTACCCTCCGTGCCCTGTGTTAAAAAAGAATTGTTATTGGTAAGAAGATTATTGTCGTTATTGGTGTCTTTTTCAACACTGAGAGCACAGAGATATCACAGAGTACACGGAGTTATCGTTTTGCTTTTTGCGTAGCAACGAAGGATTCGAACTCAGCCAATGAAAAACTACTCAGGTTTTTCTCTTTGGGCAGCCCGGCTTTTTGCGCAGACAGTACCCCGTAACGGCAATCATCAAACCCATCTATCGCATGCGCATCAGGGTCTATCGATATCAGTACGTTCTTTTCCAGTGCCAGTTCAATCCAGCGCCAGTCGATATCCAGCCTCCTGGGATGCGCATTGAGTTCAATTACCACATTGTTTGCGGCACAGGCATCGATAATGCGGGCATGATCTACCGGGTAGCCATTGCGGCTTAAGAGTAAACGGCCCGTCATATGGCCCAATATGCTTGTATAGGGGTTTTCAATGGCCCTTAACAGCCGCATCATTGCTTTTTCTTCTGTCATTTTCAGATTGGAGTGTACCGAAGCAATCACCAGGTCGAATGTATTGAGCACGTCGTTGGCATAATCCAGGCTGCCTTCATTCAGGATATCACTTTCTATGCTTTTGAAGATCTTAAATGGAGAGAGCCGTGCGTTAAGTTCATCTACCTGCTGGTGCTGGGCCCTAATCCGCTCTTCTGAAAGGCCATTGGCATAGAAAGCGGTTTTGGAGTGATCGCTGATCACCAGGTACTGCAGCCCTTTTTCTTTGGCCGCTGTTGCCATCTGTTCAATGGTATGAACACCGTCGCTCCAGTTGCTATGGCTATGGATGATGCCCTTGATATCTGAGGGCTGGATAACATCCGCAAGGGGTCCCGCTTTTGATCGCAGGATCGTTGAGCCGCTTTCCCTGCGGTAACCTGGTATAAATCCTGTGTTTGCCCCTGAAAAAATAGCTTCCTCACAGGCGTGCACAGCATTTGCATCCCATTGGGTTTGTTCCACCCATGCATCAAGAAATGCATCACTGCAACTTGTTTTGAAAAGCGTAGTACAGAAGCGCTCCTCTGATGTGCAATGAAATCCCAGTAACACATTCTCCTTTCCTTTAAAGGAAATATATTCCGCGGACGATGCTTCTGTTGTAAAGCCGGCGGTTGTAAATAGTTGCGTTAACTGCGCCTGCGTTGCAGTAGTAACCCATTCCAGTTTATTGATTACTTCCAGTTGCCGCCTGAACTCACCGGTGATGGCAACTGCCTTTTCGCCAAAAGCCTGCCGTAGTTTGGCATCAATGGCTTCTGCATAAGATTCTATCTGCTGGTACAAATAACTGCCTATCGTACCTAAATAAAATTCTATCGATTCTCTGATATTCTGTTGCGATTTTTCACCAAAGCCTTTGTATAAACTCAGCCGGTTTTCGCTGCATGCATACAGCAATTCGCCCAAAGATTCTATTTCCAGTTCTTTCCAGATTGTGGCTATTTTCCGGGGTCCGATGCCTTTTATGGTCAACATCTCCAAAATGCCCGGTGGGGTCCTCTGGAGGTATTCATTGAGTGCGGAGAGCTGTCCGGTCTCTAATTGTTCCACAATATTTTTTGCAATCGAATCTCCGATACCCCTGATTCCGCTGATCTTTTCACGCGGTAATTCAGCCAGTGGTGTGGGTAGTTTGTCGATGGTGAAAGCAGCAGAAGAGTACGATTTTGCCTTGAAGCTGTTGTCGCCATGTATATCCATCAACTTGCCCAGCAGGGAAAAGTTTTCGGCTATCTGGTAATTGTCCATAACGTTGCTGGTATTGGGTTTGGAAGGTATGCATAAAAAAAATCCCGGGAAAAAATCCCGGGACTCTAAATCTATTTCTCTTAAAAAGAGAGAAGAATTACTTCTTCTTAGCTGCCTTCTTTTTAGGAGCTGCTTTCTTTTTAGGAGCTGCTTTTTTAGCTGCTTTTTTAGGAGCCGCTTTTTTTGCTGCTTTCTTTTTTGGAGCGGCTTTTTTAGCTGCTTTTTTAGGAGCGGCTTTTTTAGCAGCTTTTTTTGCTGTTGCCATGTTTTTAGATTTAATGGTTAGTTAATACATTAAAAGTAAAAACTTATTTGGAATAACAAAAAATTTTTTTTAAGCCGCCACTTCAACGGCCTTTACGGATACCGTGGTTTTATCGTTCTTTCCTTTCTTAAATTCAACCAAACCATCTGTTAATGCGAACAAAGTAAAATCAGATCCTACACCAACATTCTTACCAGGATGGTATACTGTTCCTCTTTGACGGATGATGATGTTGCCCGCTAATGCCGGTTGTCCACCATATATCTTAACACCTAAACGTTTGCTGTGTGAGTCGCGTCCGTTCTTTACGGAACCTTCACCTTTTTTGTGTGCCATAGTGTATTGTTTTAAAAATTAAAAACATGCGCAACCTTGTTGCCTGTCTCTAACAAGTATCGCTGCTTAAGCGATGCTTTCAATTTTAATTCTTGTGTAATGAGTTCTGTGACCATGCTTTTTGCGGAAGCCTTTCCTTCTTTTCATTTTGAAGGCGATCACTTTGTCACCCTGAACCAGGTCGCTGATGATCTCTGCTTTTACAACAGCTTTCACCGCACTACCTGTTGCGATGGTTCCAGCATTGTCTGTCAACAACACTTCTTTGAACTCAACTTTATCCCCGGTTTTACCCTGCAGGTGAGGAACGTACAGGCTTTGTCCCGCCTCTACTTTAAATTGCTGACCCGCGATTTTTACAACTGCTAACATAACGTACCAAAATTAGGACGGCAAAGGTATGAGTTCTGCCGGAAAAAAACGAAACATTTCGAGAATAATTCTTCTCCCCATGTGTGAATATGCCGGGAGAGTCTTTGGTCTGTGGTCCAGGGTCTGTAGTCATCAACCAAAAACTTCCAACAACTATAGACTCCAGACCCCAGACTACAGACTGAATAAGCTACTTTCGCATTTCTAACGACCCCAGCAGACGAACATGAACCTGAAATCGCTCCTTGCACGGCCATTTGCCAATTATATATATAATAAGACAAGAAAAGGGATGCAAACGGCCCGTGAGGACCAGGATTCTATCCTTAAAATGTTGCTAAAAGGCGGAAAATCAACGGTTTTTGGCAAGGACCACCGGTTTTCGGAGCTATCGGACCATGCTTCATTCAGCCAGGCGGTTCCATTACGGGACTATGAGCAGTTCAAGCCCTATATCGAGCAGGTAAAAGAAGGCAGGCAGAATGTGCTCTGGAAGGGGCGCCCTATCTATTTTGCCAAGACCAGTGGTACCACCAGTGGGGTAAAGTACATCCCCATCACCAAAGATTCCATTCCCAACCACATTCAATCTGCCCGTAATGCGCTTTTGTGTTATATGGCGGAAACGGGTAATACGTCATTTGCGCTGGGCAAACTCATCTTCCTCAGCGGTTCTCCGGAACTGGAAAGGGTGGGTAATATTCCTACCGGACGCCTGAGTGGTATTGTTAACCACCATGTTCCCAGCTACCTCCGCGCCAACCAGATGCCCAGTTACGAAACCAATTGCATTGAAGACTGGGAAACCAAGCTGGACAGGATTGTGGCAGAGACCATGGATAAGGACATGACCCTGATCAGCGGCATTCCGCCATGGATGCAGATGTATTTTGACCGCCTGATGGAGAAAAGCGGTAAGAAAATTGGTGAACTCTTCCCCAATTTCAGCCTGATGGTGCAGGGAGGGGTGAATTTCGAACCCTATAAGGCACGATTATTTGAGAGTATCGGCAGGAAACTGGATTATTTAGAGTTGTTCCCGGCCAGCGAAGGATTTTTTGCATTCCAGGACTCGCAACAGCATGAGGGCCTGCTGCTGAATACCAACAGTGGCATCTATTATGAATTTATTCCTGCGGCTGAGATCTTTGCAGAAAACCCAACCAGGCTCAGCCTGAAAGAGGTGAAAGTGGGAGAGAATTATGCGCTGGTCATTAACAGCAATGCAGGGCTGTGGGGTTATAACCTGGGCGATACCGTCAGATTCCTGAGTGTGGATCCTTACCGCCTCGTGGTCAGCGGCCGTATCAAACACTTTATTTCCGCATTTGGGGAACACGTGATTGGGGAAGAAGTGGAATATGCTCTGTTAAAAGCGGCAGTAGAACAGGATGTGAAGATCACCGAGTTTACGGTAGCGCCATTTATCCGGCAGG
Source organism: Chitinophagaceae bacterium (assembly GCA_031424835.1). GTDB lineage: Bacteria > Bacteroidota > Bacteroidia > Chitinophagales > Chitinophagaceae > Sediminibacterium. The sequence goes on along the minus strand of JANPIE010000168.1, from coordinate 2,813 downwards.
GAGAAGGTAAAAGCTACCATGAATGGTTTATTGAATTTGAAAAGGAACCCGCAGACATGCAGCAATTTATCCAGGTAGTGGATCAAAACCTGCGGGAGAAGAACGTGTATTATGACGACCTGATCGCCGGGAATATATTGGAAACACTCCGCATTAGCCGGGTGCGCAGGAACGGCTTTATTGATTATATGCGTTCTATCGGCAAACTGGGCGGGCAGAACAAAGTGGCGCGGCTAAGCAATGACAGGAAAATTGCAGAAGCACTACAGCCTTTTTTGTTATGACAAAGGAGTTTTGATCCGGCGAATGTGAACACGCATTGGTACCCACCCCAAAATTGGCAATTCCTTAGGTTAGTTTCACTTAATTTGTAGCCCTTTACAAGATTCATGACTCAGAAACGTATCGCAATATTTGGTTCCACAGGTTCTATCGGCAGGCAGGCACTTGACGTGATAGCCGCCAACCCAACCCTTTTTTCTGCGGATATACTTACCGCCCAGACAAATGATGAATTGCTGATCAAACAGGCATTGCAATTCAATCCACATACCGTTGTCATAGGCGATGAAAGAAAATACCTGGGTGTTAAAGAGGCCCTGGCCCATACGTCTATTAAAACATATGCAGGTGAAGAAGCTCTGGAGCAGGTGGCGGGTATTGATAATTATGATATGATGCTCGCAGCCATAGTAGGTTATGCGGGACTACGCCCTACATTACGTGCCATAGATATAAGCAAACCCATCGCGCTGGCCAATAAAGAAACGTTGGTGGTAGCCGGAGATATCATTATGCGCACGGCGATGGAAAAACGCATCCCCATTATCCCCGTGGATAGCGAGCATTCCGCTATTTTTCAATGCCTGGTGGGCGAAGGAAAAAACAAAATTGAAAAGATCATACTCACCGCGAGTGGTGGTCCTTTCCTGGGTAAAAAGCCCAACTTCCTGGTGAACGTAAAAAAGGACCATGCACTGCAGCATCCCAACTGGACCATGGGCGCCAAAATCACCATCGATTCTGCCACCCTTATGAACAAGGGACTGGAAATGATAGAGGCCAAGTGGCTGTTTAACCTTAGTTACGACCAGGTGCAGGTACTGGTTCATCCGCAAAGCATCATACACAGCATGGTGCAGTTCGAGGATGGCAGTATCAAGGCCCAGATGGGTTTGCCCGATATGAAACTGCCCATCCAGTATGCCATGGCTTTCCCGCAAAGGATACCCAACGATTTTCCGCGGTATGATTTCCGTAAGCCGGGTACCCTCAGCTTTGAAGAGCCCGATATCAAAACCTTCCGCAACCTGGCGCTGGCCATGGAAGCGATGAAACAGGCGGGCAATATGCCCTGTATACTGAATGCAGCCAATGAAATAGCCGTATATGCCTTCCTCAAAAACCGGATTGGGTTCCTTGACATGACCGAAGTGGTGGAACAGACCATGAGCCGGATCACTTATATTGAAAATCCCACCTTAGAAGAGTATTTTGAAACCGATGGAGAGGCACGTAACTTCGCGGCCTCGCTGATCCACATGTGATCCGGCGAAAATCAACAGCAATCGTTTACATAAATCCACTTTGGGCAATATGAGTATTCCTTTATTAGCGATCGATTGGGCAAGTGCAGGTATCAAAGCAGCACAGTTCATCCTGTCATTTTCTATCCTCGTGGTATTGCATGAACTGGGGCATTTTCTTCCCGCGCGATACTTCAAATGCAGGGTAGAAAAGTTTTACCTGTTCTTTAATCCCTGGTTCAGCCTCTGGAAGAAAAAAATTGGCGACACCGAATATGGTATCGGCTGGATACCTTTTGGCGGATTTGTAAAGATCTCCGGTATGATCGATGAGAGTATGGACAAGGAGCAGATGAAACTGCCCCCGCAACCATACGAGTTTCGCGCAAAGCCGGCCTGGCAACGTTTGATCATTATGGTTGGCGGTGTAATCGTTAACATCATACTCGCTATTGTCATTTTTATCGGCATCACCTGGGTTTGGGGAGAAGAAAACCTGCCGGTTAAAAATCTTAAATATGGCATTTACGCAGATTCTCTTGCCAAAAGCATCGGCATACAGGATGGTGACAATATTGTAGGAATTGATGACCGCCCCATTGAAAATTTCGGCACGCTCGAATCCGACATAGTTTTAAAAGAAGTAAGCGACCTGAACATTGTTCGCAATGGCCAAAAGGTGCGCCTTCCTGTTCCGGAAGGTTTTATCAGCAAGATCATCAAAAACAAAAAACTCGGCAGCATGGTGTATCCACGCTACCCGGCCATTGTGGATTCTGTAGCCAGTACCGCTGATTTTAAAGAAAACCGTTTGCAGAAAGGCGACCGCCTGGTTGGTTTCAATAACCAGCCCTTTCAATTTTATAACGAGTTTGATAGACTGAAAAAAGGATACAACGACTCAATCGTAACCCTCACCGTTCTGCGCGGTGCCGATACGGTAAAAGTAAAAGTGAAAGAGAGCAGCAAAGGATCCATCGGGTTTTATGCGGTGAGTCCTGCCACCCTTTTCGGAACCGTAACCCGCAAATACACTTTGTGGGAAGCGATCCCCGAGGGCTGGAACCGATGCTGGGCAACGCTTGACAGATACATTACAGGATTGAAACAACTGTTCACCGGCAAAGTGGCCGCCAGTGATTCTTTGGGCAGCGTAATCAGTATCGGCAATACATTCCCGGGCGTATGGGACTGGGAAAAATTCTGGACATTAACCGCCATTTTTTCCATTATCCTTGCCTTCATGAACATATTACCCATCCCCGCCCTCGATGGCGGCCATGCGCT
>JANPIE010000167.1:0-2652 GCA_031424835.1 Chitinophagaceae bacterium | reverse complement strand
ATTTTATAACCAGGATGAAGGAAAAAAATTTATCGGGGTAAATAAGTCAAGTTCAGATGTATTGCAGATTCTCTTTAAAGACAGCAAACCGCAGAGAGTTACTTCTATTAATAACTTCAATGGCACCATGTATCCTATGCGCCAGGTAAATCATGAAGAGTTGCGCGTGAGGGGTTTTAAATGGCTTAATTCACTCAGGCCAAAAAGTAAATTCGACATCTTTGTTAATTGATTGCAGTTTTGAAGAGGCAAAATTGAAGGTTGGAGAATCCCGAATTGCCTGACCAATATTTCGGTTTCCCGTATGATACCTGTATTATTCAGTTGAAGATTACTCTGCGCACTCCGCTAATCTGTTGTAAAGCCTCCGCAAAATGATCGAAGCGAAGGCTTTACCACGGAGCCACAGAATACACAGAAATCGAGCCAGGCATTTTTGGATTTTGGATAAACGCAGACTATACCCATAATGGGTGGGGCGCTGCAAAAGGGGTAAGTGATGTTTCAACACTGGGTAGCTTTAAAACAGGGCGAGCCGCCTTGAAAGGCGGCCCGTTTTCCTTTGACGATACCTATTCTGATATTTATCCTCTTACCTTGATGAGTTGTACCACTTTACGGTTTGTACCCTGTAACAGTTCTGCGTAATAGGTACCGCTGCTGTAATTGTGTCCTACCTGCAGCGTACTGTTTGCCCCCAGTTTAGTCCTTGCATCCACTACCCTGCCATTAGCATCCATCACGCGCAGGCTCACCGGAGCTTGATTCCTGCTTTCCAGTTTCAGTGTAAAGAAAGTTGTACTTGGGTTAGGCATAACGGTCACCTTTAGAGTTTCATCGGGAATACTTTTTTCTTCGTTGTTGATCGTTTGGGTAAGTGCATTGGTTTTCACAATAACCGGCTCCATTCCGCAGCTGAAGCTGTTCCATACAATATTTTTACCCTGTGCCTCTACTTCCTCAGCAATAAACCATCCTGTCATATACACATTGGTGCTTCCTTTTCCATAGTACTTATCATCATCGTCATCACGGTCGCAATCGCCGCGGCCGTTGCCATAATCACCATAGCTGTAACCACCGGTTATTTTCAATTTAGAAGCGGGCATATAGATATTCGCCGTAACCCGGGTATCGCCACCCTTAACGGTGAATTTATCTTCGCCCGATTTATCGTTACCCGATTTCTTATCACCCAGGTAGAAAGTAACCACATGGTTATCAGGATTAACATACACCTGGCTGCCGATGGATACCGAACCGCCCACTTTTACACTTGTATTGGGGGCGAATCGTACATAGCTATACCCGTTGCGCGGGCCCTTGTCAATTTTCAGCTTATCAATACTCAACACAGCAGAAGTAAACCGAACCTGTGCACCCTGTTCCACTTTGATCGTTCCATAGGTATCGCCTGTAAGAATGGTTTGCGATCCTTTTTTGAGGGTAAGGTTTTTGTAGTTCCCGTTCAGCGTTGTATTGGAATATTGCGCAACATCCTTGCTGGGAAGTTGGTTCGTATTGGCCGTATTATACTGCATAGCAGGCAGACTCAGTCCGGTTGCCGGTGAATAGATTGCATTGGCTATGCTGATGTTTGATCCATTTCTGTCAATATATCTTGCTTTTACAAAAGATCCTGCAGAAGCCACTGAACTATTCCGGCGCAACGATATTTTTCCTGAAGCCGCCATAACTCCCACGCTGCCGGAAGCCACGTTGTTATTCTCACCCAGGTGAATACTCTCCATGGCAAGAATGGTATAACTGCTGATGATCTGTTGTTTCTGGAAATTGTAATTCGTAGCGGGCCCAGTGCATCCGTTCACAGTTACATAAACCGAATAAACACCGTCACCATTATTCTGTGCCAGTGTGATGTGCTGTGTGTTTGCGAATACGCTATTGGCGCAGATCCATTTATAGGAAGCGGCGGAACTGCTGCAGGTTGCTTTCAACACTATATTATTGCAGTTTGCATCCGCATTGCTCACAGTGATCGCTGCTGAGGGTAATTCAGTAATGGTAACTGTAGCGTTGCCGAAATAGTTTCTACCACTGGCATCGGTTACTGTCCACGTAATAACCGACACACCCGTTGCAAACGCACCACTCGCATTCGTACCTGTGCCCGTTCTGGAAGTAGCGCCGGTAACCGCATACCCCACTGAAACAATACCGGATCCGCTTGCTGAAATTGCAGGAATGGTATACGTACCGGTCGCACTCGCGCAAAACGCCTGACTCGCGATGCCCGTAATGACAACAGGTGTCGCAGTATCCTTCACCGTTACGATTGCGGTTGCCGATGCGCTGTTACCACTTGCATCAGTGGCGGTAAGGGTTACGGTATTCGCTCCCGCATCTGCGCGGCTAAAATCAGACCTGTCAAGCAGGTAGGTAACCACAGCGCAATTATCCCTTGTTCCGTTATTGATCTGCGCAACAGTAACTGATGCTACACCGGCACTGTTTAACTGCACAGTAATATTCTGCGTGATCACCAGGGGCGCCCTATTGTCTTTCACAGTTACGGAAACTGTCCTGGTATCCGTATTCCCGGCCGCATCGGTCGCGGTAAAAATTACGGGGTTGGAACCAAGGTCCGCACAACTGAACTGGCTTCTGTTAATCGCAATAGAAACGTTTCCA
>JANPIE010000166.1:0-24204 GCA_031424835.1 Chitinophagaceae bacterium | reverse complement strand
GCGCTCAAGGTACCCAATGTAGCCACTGCTGAACCAGAAGAGAAAACCGGGACCTGTGGCAGCTTCCCGTATTTGGACTCCGCCCTTTTTTTACTGTCTGGTGAATTCATATCATACGTCTCCATGGTTCCGTCCTTTAATCGCACAGCCAGTCGCAGCGGCGTATTCATAAAGTAGGCATACGCGATCTCAGTGTTACGGGCCTGGAACTCTCTTGACTGCCGTACATCTTCTTCATCGCGTATTGTGCCGGCGGAAAGTGTGCCGCTGAATGATCCGCCCTGGAGGGTGCCCGATACACCTAATGGCCTTATTATTTCCGTTAACGGCAATGAAGTATCAGCGGACCTGGGCCTGATGGTATCGACCAACGGTACCTGGTAGCCGGCGACCGCCTTTGATGATGAAGTATCAATGATAAGATTTGCCGAATTTTTGGTAGTGATCAATATCACTCCGTTTGCACCTTCAGGTCCGTACACATCTGTGGAAGCGCTGTTTTTCAGCACCTGAATAGAGGCAATATCGTTTGGCAGTATTGTTTGAAGAACGCGCTTATCTGCTTTTTGCCCGTCAACGATGTACAATACATTGGCGGTTGAATTTTCATTGACCGTGGTGCTTGACGGCAAAGCTTTTACAGTAACCTGGCCTTTTGCATCCGTGTTTACAATAATCGGCGTGCGGTCCTTCACAATTATCGTATCTGAACCGGGTACGAACTCCTGTAGCTCCTCCTCTTTGGGCTGGGCTGCTGCCATCACTTTTTCAATGACTGATGCAACAGAGATCGTAGCATCCTTTCTTTCTTCCTTATTGCGGAATGCAAACAAAATGGTTACCAGAGCCAGCAGTGGTAGTACCACCAGTCTTCGGATATAACTGAAACGCGGATGTTTATTGAGGGTAAGCATTTGCAGGCGCCTTTTGACAGGCGAGAAAAAGAAGGGATTGGTAAGGCTGAACTGCTGCTGCGGATAAGCGGCGGTTAACAGCATCTGCGCCAGTGAAGCGGTATCACCATTGCTCACCGCATGCTTGTCGGCGATGAATTCATGTATCATATCCATCTCCTTTTTGATCAGCCAGAAAAAAGGATTGAACCAGCCGGCCACTAATACAATCTGCATAAATACCTTATCGATGGAATGTTTCTGCTTTACATGCATTAGTTCATGTTCCAGTATCTGTTTACCCGCTGCACTGCGCATATCGATCTCTTCATTCCAGAAAATATAACGGAAGAACGAAAACGGTGTGCCTTTGGCATTCGTGAGAATAATGTATACATCACCGAAATTTTTACAGGAATGTTCTTTAAGCAACCGGTATAAGCGGGCAAACGCACGGAACATATAAAACAATGCGATGGCAGTGACAATAAAGTAGAATGAGCCCAGCAAGAATGCGCCACTCCATTGAAATCCCTGGTCGGTAAGGCTGGCATCGATCTGCGAATTGTTATCTGCTACAACGGATAGCAACTGTAATACCTGCGGCTCTTCTGCAATTGTCCCGCGGTTCCATTTGATCTTGATCAATGGAACCACCCACGCCAGCAGCGTAATGGCCAGCAGATAAAAACGGTTATACTGGTGAAAACGCTTATTACGCAGCAACAGCCAGTAGTAGGCCATCATTAACCCACTGCAGAGCACTACCTGTAAAAAGTAATAAGCGGTTGTAAGCATGACACTTATTTTTTGGTGTGTTTGATCTGTTGCAGCAACAGCTCCAGTTCTTTTACGCTGATGTCTTTCTGTTTTACCATGAATGACACGGCATCACTGAACGATCCTTCAAAATACCCTTCCACCAGGTTGCGGATACTATTGGAAGAATAGTTTTCTTTGGATACCAAAGGATAATACTGGTGTACCCTGCCGATGGGTGTTACACCCACAAATCCTTTATCAGTCAGGATCTTTACGATGGTAGCTACGGTATTGGAATGGGGTCTCGGTTCAGGTTGCGCCTCTACAATGTCTTTTAAAAAGGCAGTCTCCAGCTTCCATATGCTATGCATGATCTGTTCTTCTGCTTTGGTAAGTGGTTTCATTTGGGGGGTCGTTTTTGTTACTCATCCAAATGTAATAACTAATTACTTAGTTTACAAACTATTTTTTTAGGCGTCTCTGGCGAAAGTTGAATGGCTGATACGTTGAAACGCCTGATTCTGCAATTGCACCTCTGCGAAACCTCTGCTCCTCCCGTTCTCTGCGGTGAAAAAAAGCCTCGAAAAAAGGCGTACTTACTGTTGTTGCATGCATATTCACCGCAGAGAACAGGATAGCAGGGAGTTTACGCAGAGATGATAAAAGCACAAGATCAACCAGTCAACTAAAAGATTATTTTGCATTTGAATGAAGTACTACATCATAGCCGGGGAGGCAAGCGGCGATCTGCATGGCAGCAACCTTATCAAAGAACTGCGGATGCTTGATGCGGATGCGGATATCCGTTGCTGGGGCGGTGATCTTATGCAGCAGGCCGGCGCTGTACTCATAAAACATTACCGCGAACTGGCATTTATGGGTTTTGCGGAAGTGATCAGAAACCTACCCACCATTTTCCGCAATATCCGCTTCTGCAAACAGGATATACTCTCCTATAAACCAGATGTTCTTGTATTGATTGATTATCCCGGCTTCAATCTCCGTATTGCGGATTGGGCAAAAAAACAGGGCCTTCGGGTAGTATATTATATCTCTCCCCAGGTATGGGCATGGAAAGAAAACCGCGTAAAAAAAATGAAACAATGCATAGACAAAATGCTTTGCATCCTGCCCTTTGAAAAAAATTATTATAAACAGCGTTGGAATTGGGAAGTGGAATACGTGGGGCACCCGCTCGTTGAAGTGATCGAAAAAGCAAAGTCCATGGACCATGGACCATGGACGATCAACAAAGAAATCATTGCACTCCTCCCCGGTAGCCGCAAACAGGAGATCTCCGTGAAATTGCCTGTAATGCTGAGTGTAGCCAGTTCCTTTCCCGGTTATCAATTTGTGGTGGCGCGGGCGCCGGGGCTGGATGAGGCATTTTATGAACCCCTTCTTTCGCCTTATCCCAATGTATCTGCAGTAAGCAATCAAACGTATGCATTGCTCACAAAAGCAAAGGCCGCTTTGGTAACCAGCGGCACAGCTACGCTCGAGACAGCGCTTTTTGGCGTTCCTGAAATTGTTTGTTACAGAGGAAGTAATATCAGTTACCAAATAGCAAAGCGGTTGATAAAGATCAAATACATTTCACTCGTGAACCTGATCATGGATAAACCGGTGGTGAAGGAACTCATACAACACAACCTAACCAAGGAAAATATAATCGAAGAATTGCAAAAAATACTCAGTGACAAGAGCAGGATTCAGGCTTTACAAGACGACTATGCAAAGCTGAAAAATATATTGTCCGCAGGCGGACATGCATCTGCAAAAGCTGCTGCCAACATTTATCAACTCACTGCAATCAGGGGTGAATAGTTATACCGTCACCTTAACACAGGAAGGATAACCAGCTTAAAAATAATGATGAGTACAGCAACAAGAAACATGATCAGCGAAATGCGATTCATGCCATGCATATACTTCATCCACTGCGTACGGGGTTCATTGGGATCCCTTTTTTTGATGTAGAGGTATTCGGCTATTTGTCTCCAGACGCCCATCAGTTAGTATTTACATAAAGGTAAGCAGATCAGCCCTGAATTTTTTCCTTATCGTTTCAAAAGTTCAGCGGGCAAGCCATTTGCCGAGATGTTCCGTGATCTGCCCGGTCTCAATGATAAAGCCATCATGGCCATAGGCCGAATCTATCTCTACCAGTTGCGCATCCGGCAGATGAGCAGCCATAAAACGTTGTTCATCGAGCGGACAAAGTATATCGCTGGTGATACCAATGATCATGGTGGGTTGATGAATCGAACGCAATACCGATATCAGGTCGCCGCCTCTCCCTCTTGCCAGGTGATGGCTGTCCATTGCTTTGGTGAGCAGCCAATAGCTATAAGCATTGAAGCGCCTGACCAGTTTATCACCCTGGTAATTGATATAAGACGAAGCTTTGAAATCATCGATCTTTTCAGGATCGGGATCCGTCTGCTTGTCCTGGAAGGTCCGGTAGTTGCGGTAAGTAAGCATCCCGATCGCACGGGCCGCTTTCAGCCCCTTTGCACCGGCATCAAGCGACCGGGCGCGCCAGGTATCATCAGCCTCAATGGCAAGGCGCTGCGCGGTGTGTACTGCCACGCCCCATGCACTTTCCGAGGGAGAAGTGGCTATCAGGAACAATTGTCGGATAACCTCTTTCTCCATCACACTCCACTCAAGCGCCTCGTAGCCTCCCATGCTTCCACCCATCAGCAGGTGAACCTGCTCTATGCCCAGGTGCTTGCGAAGGAGGATATTCGCCTGTACCATATCACGAATGGTTACCAGCGGGAAACTTGAATAATAAGGCTCCCCCATCACCGGGTCGATACTGGTAGGTCCGGTGGAACCATAGCAGGAACCCGGCATATTGGCGCAAACAATAAAGTATCGGGCAGGGTCAACGAGGCATCCCTCTCCCACCAATCCTGTCCACCAATCGGCCGCATCCGAATTACCGGTAAGCGCATGGCATACCCATACCACGTTGTCTTTAGCGCCATTCAGCCTGCCATAGGTGTGATAAGCCACCCGGATAGCAGGCAATACCGTACCGCTCTCTAAGGCAAAGGGCTCATTGTAGTCGAAAAATTTCATAGGTTTTTATTCCGCATTTCACAAGCAAAATAAGGGCATGGTTAAATTACATTTGTATAAATCTTTTAAATGGCCCGGATTGAGATCAAAAGAGTGGATGATGCCTTCGCCTTTGAAGCCACCGATGAGCATGGAAATACTGCCCGTATGGATGCCGCAGAAGCTATTGGCGGGCATAATTCAGGTATCAGGCCGATGCAGGCATTGCTCATGGGTTTGGGTGGTTGCGGGGGTGTAGACATACTTTCTATCTTAAAAAAACAAAAGCAGGAAGTCAGCGGGTTCAACATGGTCATTGACGGCGACAGGGAACCGGGAAAAGAGCCCTCACTATGGAAACACATCCATATCCTTTTCCAGTTCCAGGGACTTATTGATGAAGATAAAGCACGAAAAGCCTGTGCCCTCTCAATAGATAAATATTGTTCGGTAGCAGCCACGCTGCGGGCAGCAGGTTGCGTGATCGAGTGGGACGTGAAAATCAATTAAGACGCTGCCTAAACGCTGCTGCTCATGTTCTCTGCGGTTGGAACTCACCCAAATTTCGGACTGACAGGATCTTCTGTACCCGTCCAACCGCAGAGGCGCAGAGAAGCAGAGGTTACCGCAGAGATAAAAACAAAATGATGAAATCAAAACACCAGCAAACAAACGCCATCCGCATCCAGACAGACCGTACCAACGAGATGGAGCATTCTACCCCTTTGTTCCTGACCAGCAGTTTCTGCTTTGACAATGCGGAGGATATGCGCGCGGCCTTTGCAGACGAGACGGAGGATAATATCTACAGCCGCTTCAGCAACCCTGGTGTAAAAGAGTTTACAGATAAAATGTGCGCGCTGGAAGGAGCCGAAGCCGGCTACGCAACGGCCTCAGGGATGAGTGCTGTATCGGGCTCATTTCTCGCGCTGCTCAAACAGGGTGATCACCTGCTTTCATGCAACGCCATCTTCGGCAGCACCCATACTGTGATCTCGAAATACCTGCCCAAATTTGGTATCGAATATTCTTATATCGGCGCGAATGCGACTGAAGAAGAATGGAAGGCTGCCATCCGGCCCAACACCAAAATGATCTACGTAGAAACGCCCACCAATCCCGGGCTCGATATCCTTGACCTGCAAATGATCGGGAATTTAGCTAAACAGCATTCCATCATATTCAACGTGGACAACTGTTTTGCCACTCCGGTTGGCCAGCAGCCCATACAGTTTGGCGCAGACCTGGTGGTACACTCCGCCACTAAATGGCTTGACGGGCAGGGTCGCGTATTGGGTGGAGTTGTCGTGGGGAAAAAAGAACTGATCAAAGAAATTTATTTATTCTGCAGGAGTACCGGCCCGGCACTGTCTCCATTCAACGCATGGGTTTTAAGCAAGAGCCTCGAAACTTTGGATGTAAGGATGGAGAGGCATTCAGCCAATGCTTTATCCATTGCCCAGGCCCTGGAGCATCATGAAAAGATCGCTTCGCTGCGATACCCGTTTCTTGATAGCCACCCACATCATAAAATCGCAAAAAAACAAATGCAGAATGGTGGAGGGATTGTATGTTTTGAATTGAAAGGCGGACTGGAAGCCGGCCGCAATTTTATGAACAACCTCAAAATGCTTTCTTTAACTGCCAACCTTGGGGATACCCGAAGCATTGCTTCACATCCTGCAAGCACCACACACGCTAAATTAACAGAGGAAGAAAGGCAGGCCGTTAACATTACACCCGGGCTGATACGCATCAGCGTAGGACTTGAACACAAGAATGATATACTGCAGGATATCATGCAGTCTCTTTCGAATTGCTGATCTTAACAGCACACATGGTTAGTCAGCAGCATAACAGTTTCCTCGGTAGCCAGCAGGCTATGGTTAACGTTGTTGTGCAGCATCACCACTTGTCCCGTATGCAGCGTTACCACTTCTTCATCAGCGGTGAGTTCCACTTCACCTTCTATCACCTGCATGGTTACCGTACCATCAATACAATTCTCACCAATGCGTGAGCCTGTATGCATTGCGATCAATACCGTGGTAATGTTATCTGTCTTGAAAAGTGTGATACCATTGCAATCGGTTTTTTCCCAACCTTCTTCCGCCATTAACTGTGACAACGCGGAATTGATATCCGTTACCACGTAAGGCGCATCCAATACCCGGGTGCCTGCAGGACGGTTGTGAGTGGCTTCATTCATTTTCATATACCTGGTTTTACCAAAGGGATGCAAAAAGAATGCGAACATCATTGGGGAATATTTTCCACGGAAGCATGTGGGCATTCTGGGGCAGTAAGCGTGAAATTCGGGGACGTGAGACGTGAGACGTCAGACGTGAGACGTGAGACGTCAGACGTGAGACGTGAGACGTCAAACGTGAGACGTCAAACGAGAGACGTCAAACGAGAGACGCAAATTTAGAAATGAGTTGGTAAAAATACCACTTTAGATTAATCCACCGCTCACTTTTCACATCTCACATCTCACATCTCACGTCTCACGTCTCACGTCTCACGTCTCACGTTTTGACGTCTCACTTTTCACCCCTCACCCCACAATCATTCCTTTACCGCAACCGCTATCTTCGAGTCTGCCGTTCCATAATAGAGGAACCATTTATTCTGGAACTGCGCCAGGCCTTCCACGAAGCATACATAGTTTACCTGGCCCGTCATCTCGTAAGGTTTATCAGGATGCATAAAATGTTGGTTGAGGCGCTTCAAAACTTTCAGGGGATCGTTCGAATCAATCAATACCTGTCCGGCGGTATATGTACCGTCAGCAAGGCTTGTATCACCGATTGCTTTCAGGTTACGGCTGTTATAGATCAGTACAACACCCTTATCGGTTAACATCGCCGGCGGACCCGATTCAACAAGATCGCTGTCAAACATACCGTTCCTGGTAGCCACCACTATCTTCAGGTCGGGCATATTCAGCGCTTCATTTTTCAGTGGCGCAGAAGGTTTTTCGCCGGCCTGCAGTTCAACGGGTGTCCAATGAACCAGGTCGTCTGATGTGGCGGCATAGATAAATACATCTCCCCAATACATCCAGTATTTTCCATTGATCTTTTCAGCGATCACTTTGCCATTCACATATTTTGAAATGATGCTTCCTGATTTTGACCATTTGTTCAGGTATTTTCCTTTGTAAGCATCTGCGAACACCGGACCGTGTTTTGTCCACTGAACAAGGTCCTTTGAACTGGCCACCATTAAGCGCGCCAGTTTGCCGTCATAGGCAGTATAGGTCATATAATAAACACCCGCTGCGTCTTCAACAATGCGTGGATCTTCACACCCGCCCTGCCATTCGTATTTTTTGAATGCATCGTTATCGGGATACAGCACCGGACCCCCTTTGCGCACAAAATGCAACCCATCGCTGCTTTCAGCAAGCCCGATACGCGACGTGCCGCCAGGCAACCCAACAGTATCCTGCGCACGGTAGAGCATATATACCTTATTGTTCCTTACCACAATGGCAGGATTGAATACATCTTTCTGTTCCCAGGCCATCGGCCTTTTCCAGATAGGGTCCATGAAGGTTGATGTGTCGGGCACCAGTACAGGATTAGCCGCATCTGCCTTTACAAAAGGCAGGAGTGCCCAGTCATCGGCCTCATCCACATTTACGTGTTTCTGAACATGGTTACATGCTGTAATGCTGAACAGGGCGGCAATGAAAAGGGGCAATGCGAGGTATCGGATCATAGCAGTTAGGGTGAAGGATGGTTAGGGTAAATTTTTGGAAATTCTTCAACTTTCCATAAGTTGATTATTTATTCATGGCGTACCGGATGCCTTCCAGTAAATGTTTCATAAACAGGGGGTCGGCATAGGATTCATCGGTATGGCCCAGGCCGGTATAGAAGGCCCGGCCACCATCAAATTCGTGCTTCCATGCCATAGGGTGCAGGTCGCCGTTTTCGCCGCCTGTATATGACTTTTCATCGATGGTGATAAGCACCTGCAAACCGCTCTGTATCGATTTGAAATTATACCATTCGTCCCAGCGTTTCCATTTGACTGGCAAATGGGCCGTGGATGCATCAGAGGCTTCAACAATGTTCAGTACCGCATCCTGCTGTTTCGGATGGCTCTTGAACTGCGCGCCTACCAGTTGGTTATACCAGGGCCAGCCGTATTCTGTATCTGTAGCGGCATGTATGCCAACGAAGCCTTTGCCTGACTGGATATATTTTTTAAATATTTCCTGTTGCTCATCGTTAAATATATCACCGGTGGTACTGAGGAATACTACTGCCGCGTATTTTTTAAGGTTCTTCCTGGTAATGACAGCGGCATCCGAACTGGTATCCACATCTATCCCGTTTTCAAGGCCCAATTTATAAATGGCCGGGGCGGCTTTAGTAATGGAGGCATGATGGTAGCCCTTTGTCTTTGAGAAGACCAGGATACGCGGATTCTTTTTTTTCACAACGAAAGAAAGGACCAGGCAGGTGAGTCCGGCAAAGCAGGCATATCGAATGATGCGGTTCATAAGGGTACATATTTTAAATGATGAAGCAATCCTAAGACGACGGGTCTAGAAATAATTAGTAATTGCTCATCATTAATTACCAATTATTCTTACATTCAACCTCCGTCAATGAACATCTAAATCTAACGAAAGAAAACCAAAACTCCCGCTGTATGAAACCAAAAACCGGTTCGCTGCTCGCCGCTATGATGTTTCTTGAATATTTCATCTGGGGCGCCTGGTATGTTACCATGGGAACCTATATGGGGGAACACCTGAATGCCAGCGGCGTGGAAATTGGCGCCGCCTACAGCGCGCTGGCCATCGCCACCATGATCTCGCCTTTTTTTGTGGGCATGATTGCTGACCGTTTCTTTGCGGCACAGAAGATCATGGGCGTACTTCACCTGGTAGGAGCCCTCCTGCTTTTCCTGGCCACGCAGATTACCGAAAGCAGTACTTTTTACTGGATCATACTTTTGTATTCACTGCTCTATATGCCTACCATCGCGCTCAGTAACAGCGTTGCTTTTTCACAAATGAGCGATCCCGGCAAACAATTCCCGTGGATCCGCGTTTTCGGAACCCTGGGCTGGATCGCAGCAGGTATACTGATCGGCACCCTGGGTATAGAAAAAACATCGTCTACTTTTTACATGGCTGCAACAGTTTCTGCCATACTGGGTTTACTAAGTTTTGTACTGCCCAATACGCCCCCAAAAGGCAAAGCAGCAGGTGCATCATCAGCTTTGGGCACCGAAGCTTTTGTTTTATTTAAAGAGAGGCCCTACCTCATTTTTTTCATCGCCGCCATATTGGTTTGCATACCGCTCTCTTTCTATTATGGTTTCGCCAATCCGTTCCTGAACGAGGTTAACCTGGCCAACGCGGCAAGTAAGATGACCCTGGGGCAGGTATCAGAAGCGGTATTTATCCTGGCCATTCCTTTTCTTTTTAACCGAATAGGCGTAAAGAAAATGCTACTGATGGGCATGACCGCATGGATACTACGCTATATCTGCTTCGCCTATGGCGATGCAGGCGCCAATACCTGGATGCTGTATGCAGGAATCATCCTTCACGGCATCTGTTATGACTTCTTTTTCGTAACAGGATATATGTATACAGAAAAAAAAGCCGGCGAAAAAATCAAAAACGCCGCCCAGGGCCTGTTCACATTCGCAACCTATGGCGTAGGTATGTTCATCGGTACCTGGTTTTCAGGATATATCGTAGATCAATACAAAACCGGGGAAACCCACGACTGGCAAAAGATCTGGTTCGTACCCGCCTATATTGCCCTTGGCGTATTGATTTATTTTATCCTCTTTTTCAAAGAGAAAAAATTACCCGAAAAAGAAATCAGCTAATGCTGTACCACTTTTGTCTTTTCACTTTTGACTTTTGACTTTGAATTTTAAATTTTCTCTTTCGACTTTTAACTTAAAATAACACCCACTATGAAACGAATTGCCATGCTCGGCTCCGGATTTATCGGTCGATTTTATGCAGACTCTTTACAGGGCTATCGCAGCCGCGACACTGTTGTAAGCATTTATTCCCGCAGGGAAGAAAGCGCTAAAAAATTTGCGGAAGATTATGGATGCAGCCACTGGACACTCAATATGGAAGAAAGCATTGCACATCCCGACGTAGATATTGTTTGTATTGCGTTACCGAATAATCTGCACGAAGAGGCCGTGATGCTTTGCTGCAAACACAAAAAAGCGGTGATGACCACCAAACCTTTGGGTCGTAATGCCGAAGAGGCCAAACGCATGTTGCTGGCTGTAGAAAAAGCAGGCATATTCAACGGGTACCTGGAAGACCTGGTATACACCCCAAAATTCATCAAGGCAAATGAAAGTGTAAAGAATGGTGCCTTGGGAAGAATATTATGGGCCAAGTCGAGGGAAACACATCCCGGCCCGCACAGTGACTGGTTCTGGGACATAGAAAAAGCGGGCGGTGGTTGCATACTCGACCTGGGTTGCCATTGCGTGGAGATCACACGCAGCTATATCGGCAAGGATATCAAACCGGTTGAAGTAATGTGCTGGGCAGATACGCAGGTAAAGCCCATTGATGCGGAGGACCATGCCATCGGTCTTGTAAAGTATGAGAATGGAGCCATAGGACAGTTTGAAGTGAGCTGGACCTTCCGGGGCGGTCTGGACCTGCGCGATGAGGTCATGGGCACGGAGGGAACGATATGGATCAACAGTTTTTTACGAACGGGTTTTGAAATGTTTACTACCGGTAAAAGTGCCGACTATGTAGCAGAAAAAGCAGAAAGCAACAGCGGCTGGCTATTTCCTGTAGGTGATGAGTTGAATGAATTAGGATACAACCATATGTTCATGGATATGTTCAATGCCATGGAAAAAGGTGTTGACCCCAAAGAAACTTTTTATGACGGCTACGTGGTCAATGCCATTCTTGATGCGGCCTACCGCTCTGCCAAAAGCAAAATATGGGAACCTGTTCAACTCGATATCTGGAGAGGAAAAACCGGCCTCAGTAAAGAAAGCCACCTGGTAGAACATGATGCAGAGCATTATCTCGTAAAAGAAGAGATAACCCATTATGGTGCAAAAAAACTGATCCTGAAAAACAAGCAGAGCGGTAAGATCATTGAGCGAATTCTGGAATAATGAATATAGGGTTAGGCAGAATGCACGCAAAGCCGCACCCAGATTAGCATGTAGATCACTCTGCGTAACTCCGTGCGCTCGGTGGTGCAGCCTTCGCTTTACTATTGGTGCGAAGGGTGCACCACAGAGCCACAGAATACACAGAGCTACACGGAAGCATTAAGACATTTGGGGCAGCCAATAAGGGTTCTGAGCGGGTATACAAAAAATCGGTAGCGGGTATTGCAGATGTAATTGAGACTATTCAACCTAATCCTTTAATGAATATCGAACAGGGAATATCGAATGTAGAAATGCTTTGATATCATCAAGGCATTTTGTTTAACGCTGCGAAAACTCTGCCCCTCATGTTCTCTGCGGTGAAAAAACGTTTAGAATAGCAAAAATTTTCCATTTCGGAGCGTTTCGAACCGCAGAGAACATGAGAACAGAGAGGTTTCGCAGAGGTGTTTTTACGAATGATCATTGCTTATGAGAAACTTTCCTATATACCTGGCGGGGTTGACGACTCTGATAATTATTTATTCGTGTTCATCAAAAAAGAACGAATGGCAGGTGTATGGGGGCAGCAAAGCGAATGATCATTATTCAGGAGCAAAAGAAGTGGATACGAATAATGTTGCGCTACTGCAGGTAGCATGGGAACACCATACCGGGGATTCCGATTCACAGACACAGATACAGGTAAACCCTTTGATGATTGATGGCATTTTGTATGGCGTTACACCCAAACTGAAATTGTTTGCACTGGATGCCGCCAGCGGTAAACGAAAATGGCTATTCAATCCGATAGATACTTCACAGGCAAACAAGGGTCGTGGTTATTTTTCGATGAATGTCTGTCGTGGCGTAACCTACTATAGCGACAAAGGAAAAGACGCGCGCATATTTTATGCAGCGGGTCCAACCCTTTTTTGCATTGATGCCGCTACAGGAAAACCGGTTACGCAATTTGCAGAGGGAGGCAAACTCGATCTGCACAATGATCTCAGGGCCGATGCCAGGGACCTGTATGTGGCAGCAACAACGCCCGGCATCATTTATAAGGACATGATTATCATCGGCAGCAGGGTGGCGGAAGAAGCGGCGGCGGCACCCGGACATATACGTGCCTATGATGTACACAGCGGTAAACTACGGTGGATCTTTCATACCATTCCGCAGCCGGGCGAAGAAGGCTTTGAAACCTGGGCAGACTCAAATGCTTACAAACATATTGGCGGCGCCAATGCATGGGCGGGATTTAGCATGGATGAAGAAAAAGGAATTTTGTTTGCACCCATAGGTTCGGCCTCTTATGATTTCTATGGCGGAAAAAGATTAGGCCAGAACCTGTTTGCCAACAGTGTTCTCGCGCTGGATGCAGCTACGGGCAAACGGATCTGGCATTTTCAAACCGTGCACCATGATATATGGGACCGCGATCTTCCAACAGCACCCGTGGTATTGAACGTTACAAAAGAAGGCCAAAAAATAGCGGCGATTGCACAGGCAACCAAATCGGGTTTTATATTCTTACTGGACCGGGCGACTGGTAAACCATTGTACCCTGTTACTGAAACGCAAGTTCCCACAGAAACAAACTTACTTGGAGAAGAGCCCTGGCCCACACAACCCATCCCCTCTTTTCCAAAACCATTTGTGCGGCAGTTGCTCACTGAAAAAGAACTCAACCATGTGGTAAGCGATTCCTCATACAGCGAGCTGCTTGCACGCTGGAAAAAAACAAAACATGATAACCTGTTCACCCCTCCATCCAAAGAAGGCACCGTCATCTTTCCTGGATATGATGGTGGCGCAGAATGGGGCGGGCCCTCTTATGATCCAACAACCGGTATCCTTTATGTAAATGCAAGTGAAATGCCATGGATACTCACTATGGTGGATCTTACACCCAATCCCGTTAACAGGATACAGGAAAAAAATATCGATGCGGGTAAACGACTCTACGCAACAACCTGCATGGCGTGTCACGGGCCTGACAGAAAAGGATCGGGCAATAATCCCACGCTGGCCAACATGCATAAAAAATACACAGCCGTTACGTTAAAGGAATTACTGAACACGGGAAAACGCATGATGCCCGCATTCCGGCAACTTACAGAAAATGACAAAGACGCATTGGCATCTTTGGTGCTGGACGACAAAAGATTACAGCAAAAAAATTACCTCGCGCCCGAGAAAGCTGAAAACAGCTATTTCAAAATGCCATATACTTCCACGGGTTATCATAAATTTCTCACCCGGGAAGGTTATCCTGCAGTTGATACTCCCTGGGGCACATTGAGTGCGATCAATTTACATACCGGGAAACTGGAATGGAAAAACACTTTAGGAGACTACCCCGAACTGAAAGCAAAAGGCATCCATTCCGGTACGGAAAATTATGGCGGATCGGTGGTTACCGCCGGGGGATTGCTTTTTATTGCAGCTACTAGCGATAAAATGATACGTGCCTTCAACAAGCGTACAGGAAAATTAATATGGGAACATGAACTTCCCGCTGCAGGTTTTGCCACTCCCTCAGTTTATGAAAAAAACGGCCGCCAGTTTATTGTAATCGCCTGCGGTGGGGGTAAATTGGGAAAACATTCAGGTGATAGCTACATCGCATTCGCATTACCCATAAAAAAATAAATTTTAAGATCAATTCGGTATTCGCTATCCCAATAACAACCCCATAACCCCCTTAAACCTCTTTAAACATTTTTTAACTCCCACAACCCACACATGCTTTCACCCAACCAATTTATCCACCACGTATACTTCTGGCTAAGCAATCCTGCGAATGCAGAAGACAAAGCATCTTTGCGCGCAGGATTAGAAGCCTTGAGCAAAGTGCCAGCCATCAAACAATTTCATATTGGGGTACCGGCAAGCACCAACCGCGATGTGATCGAGACCAGTTACGCGCTATCCTGGCTTGTGGTCTTTGATACCGCGGAAGAACAGGATGCCTACCAGGTAGATCCTATCCATTTGCATTTTGTGGATACCTGTAAGCATTTGTGGAAGCAGGTGATTGTGTATGACTCTGTGGGCGTATAAACTCACCCCTAGTTCGCTGCGCCCGTCACACCTCTCTACAGGTAGAGAGGGGAAAATTGTGTTTCACCCCTCTCTGCTGCGCAAAGAGGGGTGACGGGCGCATCGCCGTGGGGGTGAGTTGATTATTTTAGAAAGTTCTCCTTCACATATTTCATACTGGTAGCAATATTCTCCAGCGGCGCAGGCGCACCATCCTGTTCGATGAAAAAATATTTCATTCCGGAGATTTCCGCATTATCGAATATTCTTTGCAGGGGAATCACACCCTTACCCACTTCCAATACCTGCGTATATTCTTTATCAAGGTCCTTCACGTGCCATAAATGAAAACGTCCCGGATGTTGTTTGAAAAGCGCAACGGGATCCTTTCCACCCTTGATGGCCCAGGCCAGATCAAGTTCCATTTTCATGGTATCCTTGTCTGTCTGTGACAACATCAGTTCATAAGGGATTATGCCATCCACCATCCTGAATTCTGCGTCATGGTTATGATAGGCAAATAAAAGACCGGCTTTCTTTGCGGCTTCACTGGTCCTGTTCAATACCTCGATGGATGCTTTTACTTCATCTCCCGTGGTGATGGGTGTACTTGCGCAAACAAGATAGCTTACACCGCCTTCTGCTGCCTGGTCAACCAGTTCCTGCATATTGTCACGAAGGTTTTTCATAGGGGGAATGACCATAGGCGTACCGTCGGCATTGGTGGGTGGTTTGGCACCGGGGCGCATTTTGAAAGGTGCACCCAAAACATGGTGTGAGCGCCAATGCATTCCGTTGTCCTTCACCAATGCAGAAAATGCTTTGGGAGAAAGACCGTAATAACCGCCCTTTCGACTGAATGCCGACTCAATTTCTTCATACCCGATGGCAGCAATTTTTTTCAGGTTACCTGGCACATCGGCATCCATCGAATTGAATAAAGTGAACAGTTGCAAGCCCGCACCCGGCATTTTTGCAGGGTGGCTGGTACGGCTGAACATTTCGTTGGTAAACAATAAACTTCCGGCGGTAATGGCCGCGGTGTTTTTGAGGAATGATCTGCGGTTATGCATAAGTAGGTATTTTTTGTGAGACAATTTAATGAATGGTTTAGTAACGAAGGCCGAATCCGAATTTGTAAAGAGGATCTTTTGAATCATAAGGCAGATCTTCCTTTTGGTTACGCACCGCTTCCATGGAAGATGGCAACTCGAAAGGCAGTTTACCACCGGGCCTTGCTTTTCCAAAGATCACATCGAGTACCGCTGCATCACTGGCGCCAAAATCTGCGAGCAGTGCTTTGGCTTTCGCACTTATCTCGGGTATCACTGCCGGTCTGTCGAGATAAATGTCCACGATGGAGGGTACCGTATTCATGATCTGCAGAATACTGTCTTTCACTTTCCCTTTAAAATCAAGGTCGCCGTGATGAAAACCACGCGCGATAAAATTCTTTGTATCAACAGGTACCCAGGGTGTTTGCAAACGGAGTATCGCAAAATCTGCCTCTTCCGGCTTGTTTACTACTGTTCCGTATAGTGCTACCACTTTGGGATCCATATTGCCTGCGTAAATTTTATACCGTCCGGTGGCTAGGGGAAGTGTTAACCCTTTTGCTGCGGGACCATTCTTCAACAGCACCATGGATCTGCGCTGGCTGTTCTCTCCCGCTTTTACAAAATCTGCGCGGCCTACGATTGCTTGGGCTTTTTCAACATTGACGAAGGGATCGTCAAATAAACCCAGCCGGAATTTCTGACGCAGCAATCGCTTTACAGATTGATCGATCCGGTTCTCTGTGATTTTACCGTCCTTTACCAG
Organism: Chitinophagaceae bacterium; assembly: GCA_031424835.1. GTDB lineage: Bacteria > Bacteroidota > Bacteroidia > Chitinophagales > Chitinophagaceae > Sediminibacterium. The sequence continues at coordinate 7,483 of JANPIE010000166.1, read as the reverse complement.
TTTAACCACCAGTTCGGGAACACTTTCACCGCCAAACTGGTCAACACCTGCATTGATAATTTTTAAAACGCGCTCCTCTGCCGAAAGGCTTTCAACGCCCCATGCACGTGCCGGCCAAATAAAGCCGCCCATATTGGTTTCCGTAACCAGGCCCCAGTCTGTGCATACCACGCCATCGTACCTGTACTTGTTACGCAAAAGATCAGTGATGATCATTTTATTGAATGCAAATCCCACATTTTCATTTGTCTGGTCAACCGGGATGCCATAATAAGGCATAATGGCCGCCGTATTCGCGTTGAATGCGGCTTTGAAAGGGATCACATGGTAGTCGAAATTCTTACCGGGATAAATTTGTCCTTTCTGAAATTCAAAATGCGGATCCAATCCCTCTTTCTGCGGACCGCCACCCGAAAAATGTTTAGTCATTGCTGCAACACTGGTTGCAGAAAGTGTTTTACCCTGCAAGCCTTCCACATAGGCTTTGATCATGCGGGCAGATATGGCGGCATCTTCACCAAATGTGCCGCTGATGCGGGGCCAGCGTGGCTCGGTGGCGAGATCCGCCATCGGATGCAAAGCCTCGCGGATACCCACTGCCAGGTATTCCTGCCGTACGGCATCAGCAAATTTTCTGGTGAACGAAGTATCGTCCATCGCGGCAAATCCCAATGGCTCACACCAGAGAGAAAATCCATTGGCAGCCATTGAAAAAATATTGGCGCTGAATGCATGACGCGGATCAGATGCTATGGTTACGGGTATGCCCAACCTTGTCTGTTGTGCAAAATGCTGCACGTTATTATACCAGGTAGCAAGCGCGGTTACAGCCGGCACTTCCCATAAATTAAAATGATTCATTTTCTTACCCGTGATCAGCGAGGGGGCAGTAGGTACAGCCGCAAAAAATCCCGTACCACCGGCTTTTTCCTCCAATGACCCGTCTGCATTGATACGGGAGCCATTGATGAACATCAAACCCGCTTTTTCTTCTATCGTCATCTGCGACAGCAGGTCATTGATCCTTTTTTCCACAGGCTGCTTTGGATCTTCATAGATATCCATTCTGCCATTTTTATTCAGGTCGCGGTATGCGGCCAGCGATCCTTTACCAGTGCTGTTCCATGAAAGGATAGAGATCAAAACAACGATGGTGGCGCCCGCAAGAAGTAAGGGGTGTCTGGCAAGTTTTTTCATTTTCAATGCGTCTTAATGACACAATGATAATTTATTCATTTCTCAAAACCCAATAAAATCGGCGTTTTTTATATTATTTTCGGTGTACAATGGCACACAAACGGGCAGTACAGGACATAATACAGGACGGTGGCAAATACTTTATGCCTTCATTGTCACTGGATTGCGTAATCTTCGGGTTTCATGAAAATGAATTAAAAGTATTGCTGCTCAAAATGAAGAGCGCCGACAAATGGGCATTGCCCGGTGGATTTATCTACAAGGATGAAGACATAGAACAGGCCGCCACCCGGGTACTGAAAGAACGTACGGGCATAGACGATATTTTTCTGCAGCAGTTTCATGTATTTGGCCACCCCAAAAGGGCCGATAAGAAATTCCACCTGGATATGCTGAGGAAAGACGGCATTCAGGTAAAACCCGACAACTGGATACTGCAACGGTTTCTAACGGTGGGTTACTATGCGCTGGTTGACTTTGCGCATGTAACGCCTGTTCCCGATATCAGTTCTGTTGCCTGTGCGTGGTGGGACCTGCATGATATCCATGAGTTGTTTATGGACCACAAACATATCCTCGACAAAGCGCTGGAAACATTACGCCTGCAATTAAACCACCAGCCTATTGGCTATAACCTGCTGCCCAAAAAATTTACGATGCCTGAATTGCAGAAATTATACGAGACTATACTCGATAAAAAACTTGACAGGCGTAATTTCCAGCGACGGATGATGGGGTATGGTATCCTGAAAAGATTAGCGGAAACCCGCAAAGGCGGCGCCCACAAAGCCCCCTATCTCTATTCATTCGTTCTCCGCAAGTACCGCCGGGCCCTGGCAGAAGGGCTTCAGGGTGGTTGGTAAGGAAACAGATGATTATTGAACAAGGAATGATGACGTGAGACCTCGACGTTCCCTGTTCGTCTGTTCCTTGTTCATCTGTTCATCTGTTCACTATCCCTATATATTCCCCTTTTTTAATTCACTCACAGCATGGTCAGCGGCACGTGCAGTGAGGGCCATATAAGTAAGTGATGGGTTCTGGCAGGCCGAGGAAGTCATACATGCTCCATCTGTCACAAACACATTCATCGCATCCCAAACCTGGTTGGTACCATTCAGTACAGATGTTTTGGGATCCCTGCCCATTCTTGCGGTACCCATTTCATGAATACCATGACCAATGGCATGACCATTGTCCCAGGTGCGGACATTCTTTGCGCCGCCTGCTTCGAATATCGCTTTCAGATCGGCTACTATGGATTTGCGCATTTTCATTTCGTTCTCTTTGAGCTCGCAGTCCATGGATAGTACCGGCAATCCCCATTTGTCTTTTTTTGTTTTATCCAGCGTGATCTTATTTTCATGGTAAGGCAGTATCTCTCCAAAACCGGTAGCGCCAATATTCCATGATCCGGGTTCGGTTAGCGCTTCTTTAAAATCGGCGCCGATATTGAGTTCTGCAATTTCACGGCTCCAGCCTGAGCGGCTGGCAGCACCCTGGTACCCGTATCCACGTAAAAAATCCCTTTTATCATTGCCCAGATTGGCGAAGCGTGGAATGTAAAACCCGGTGGGTCTTCTTCCGAAAGTATATTTGTCTTCATACCCTTCTATTGTACCGGAAGCGCCCAGGTTGTAATGATGATCCATTACATTTCTTCCCAGTTCACCACTGCTGCTACCCAAACCTTCGGGCCATATATCTGTTGCAGAATTGAACAAAACCCAGGTGGAATTGAGTGCCGATGCATTGAGGAATACAATTTTTGCATGGTATTCGTAGGTCTGGTTGTTCTCTGCATCGAGCACTTCCACACCTGTTGCTTTTTTACTGTCCTTATCATAAATAAGCCTGGTAACTATGGAGAAAGGACGCACAGTGAGGTTGCCTGTTTTCATGGCGGCGGGCAAGGTGGATGACTGTGTGCTGAAATAACCACCAAACGGACAACCCTCCCAGCAACGGCTCCGGTACTGGCAGTTGGTTCTTCCTTCTATGGGCGCGGTAAGATTGGCCACTCGTCCAATAAAGAGATGGCGCTCGCCCTTGTAAAATTCTTTGATCCTTGCGGCTACATCTTTTTCCACGCAGTTAAGGTCCATCGCGGGTAAAAACTGTCCGTCGGGTAACTGCGGTAATCCTTCTTTCGATCCGCTGATACCCGCAAATTTTTCAGCATGGTCATACCAGGGAGCAATATCCTTGTAACGTATAGGCCAGTCCACGCCGATACCGTCTTTTGCATTTGCTTCAAAATCCATTTCGCTCCAGCGGTAACTCTGCCTGCCCCATAGAATGGACCGTCCACCCATCTGGTAACTGCGCCACCAGGTAAAGGGTTTTACCTCGGTGTAAGGTGAATCTTTTTCGTTGGCCCATGCATCCATTACCGGTTCACTCGCTGCCCAGCCACGATGGATCACGGGATAGGCTTGTTTCTGCGCAACGGTTGTTCGCCCATGGTGTTCAAATTCCCATGGGTCCTTACCCGCTGTTGTATAGTCCTTGATATGTACGAGGTCCTTGCCACGTTCCAGCATCAATACTTTCAATCCCTTTTCCGCCAGTTCCTTCGCGGCCCATCCCCCGCTGATTCCTGAACCGACAACAATGGCATCAAATGTATTCTGCGCTTTGGATTTGGTGTTGAGGCTGGTTGAATCTGTGGGCATGGTTTCGTGGTTTTGGGGTTTAGCTGGTTTTGTTATGCGCTGCGAGCCATGAGCTGCGGGCTACGAGCTTTTTATTTTCGATCTACGATTTTTACTTTTCACTTCTGACTTTTCACTTTTCACTTTTGACTTCTGACTTTTCACTTTTTTACTCCTAAAGATTCCCCTTCTTCAATTCCTCTACCGCATGATTGGCAGCGCGTGCTGTAATCGCCATGAAAGTGAGTGAAGGGTTTTGCGTACTGGTGGATACCATGCAGGCACCATCGGTTACAAAAACGTTGGGGCAGTTGTGCAACTGGTTCCATGCATTGAGCAGGGATGTTTTGGGATCCTTACCCATCCGTACCCCACCCATTTCGTGAATGTCCAGACCCGGCGCCTGTTTGCTGTCGTTCACCTGTATATCCTTACAACCGGCCACGGTCAGCATTTCTTCGCCCTGGGCTAAAAAGTCTTTCAGCAGTTTTTCATCGTTATCGTCATAGCCAACATTGGTAACCAGTTGTGGTATGCCCCATGCATCTTTGAGTTCCTTACTCAGGTAAACACGATTGGTTTCTTTGGGAATGGTTTCTCCCTGCATCATCATGAATACGCCCCAGTTTCCCGCTTCGGTAAGCGCTTCCTTAAACGCTGCGCCGATGCCTTCCGCCCCTGCCCTGCCCCTGCTGGCACTGTAGTGAACCATATACCCGCGCAGAAAATCCATTTCCTGTTTGTGCACGTTCCGGAAATTGGGCATCATTGCGGCTGTTGGTTTTCTGCCATAATAATATTTATCCTGCGGCCCATCATACGATGCATACAAACTGCCGCGGTAATTGTGAAAGGCAACGTATTTACCCAGTAACCCGTTATCATTTCCCAGGCCATCTGGAAAGCGGCTGGAAGTGGAGTTCAGTAAGATAAGGTTGGTATTGAGGCAGGCAGCATTTACAAAAATGATCTTAGCAAAATATTCTGTTGCTTTTTTTGTTTCAGCATCGATCACACGAACGCCCACTGCTTTCTGTTTCGCCGGATCATAGATGATAGAATGAACTACGGAATGGGTACGCATGGTAAGGTTACCCGATTTCTGCGCCCAGGGAAGGGTGGAACCGTTGGAACTGAAATAGCCGCCAAAAGGACAACCCCTCTCGCACAGCGATCTTGCCTGGCATTGTGTACGTCCCTGTTCAATATGAATATCGCGTGGCTGGGTAAGGTGTGCACATCGGCCCTGAACCACGTGACGGTCCTTGTACCTGTACATGATCTTCTGCTGCATTTCTTTCTCTACGCAGTTCATTTCCCAGGCGGGAAGAAAATCGCCGTCTGGTAATGTATCGAGGCCGTCCCTGTTGCCACTGATGCCGGCAAATCTTTCTACATGTGTATACCAGGGAGCAAGATCATCGTAACGTATGGGCCAGTCAACGGCAAAGCCATCGCGGGCCGGACCTTCAAAATCGTATTTGCTCCAGCGCTGAGTCTGCCGCGCCCACAGCAGCGATTTACCACCTACCTGGTAGCCCCTAATCCAGTCAAATGGTTTTTCCTGCACATAAGGATGTTCCTTATCCTTTACAAAAAAATGTTCTGTGGCTTCACCGTATGCATAGCATTTATTGAGAACAGGATTTTCTTTGGCTACGGCAGGAATGATATCACCACGATGCGGGAAGTCCCATGGATTTTTTGTAGCCGTAGGATAATCTTTGATATGCACCACGTCTTTACCTCGCTCAAGCAGCAGGGTTTTTAACCCATGCCCGCACAACTCTTTGGCCGACCAACCACCACTGATACCTGATCCAATGACAATGGCATCGAAGGTGTGTGTATTGCCTGAATGTATGTTAGGAGCCGCAGCGGAAGAATCTGTTGGCATAGCAAATTAGTTTGGACAACCGTTGAGTTTTGAAGATACATCTTTTAGGAACATCAAAGAATACCCAAAAAAATATGGCGCAGCCCTGCTATCCGCCCGAACCATGCCCGAAATTTCGTTGTACGCTGCTGCTGCTGGAGCATAGGGAGCCAGACCGTTACACGATGGCAGGGGTTGTTAGAAAAAAGCGTAGAGAACAATCAAAAAAACGGTTAGATGTGATGACTTACCTCGCGAGGTTTTTGTCTCCCTGGATCCAGGTATTGAATGAAAAAGTTCCTGCTGCATTTCCATTTACAGACACTTCAATTTTATCGAGGTGCCAGTCTGCGCCAAAACCGCTTCCATCGGTTGCCACTTTCACATTCAATACCTGCCCGATATCAGCTCCCGGAATCTCTACCATATTTATGTTATTGCGTTCAAAATGATCCTGGGCGGCTGCATTCACCCTGCGTGTTACGGATCCTTTTGAGCCTTCCACGGTAAAGATGATATCAGCATCCGTACCTGCTTTGTCAATATCACTTGTGTAAACGATGAGGGTATAGCGATGAGTACCCATTTCACGCGTATGCACTTCTCCTTTGCTTATCCATTCTCCAAAACAGGCATATACATCCAGCCCGGTGGTATGCTCGTACACATGAACAATATCAGGCAACCAGTCAGAAGCGAGTCCTGCCCCGTCGTGCGACAATGAAATGGACAGCGGTATGCCGGCATTCAGCATTTTGAGGCTGTCCTTGGTAGTTGATCCGCCTTTAAAGGGCCGCCAATGTTCTGTATCGATATTGGTTGATACCGTATTCTTCGGGCCAGACAATGTATACTTCACCATGGCATCCGTACCGGCGAGGTTTCGCTTGAGCGTGGTTATTTCAACGCCATAATTGAGCATGTGGTTATGAAAAGGATTATCGCTCCTGTCGGCCAGCCGTAGCCTTCCTTCAAACTCCTCCTCCTGCAGTACTTTCAGTGCCGTTTGGATACTGTCATTGTTGACGATCATTCCGTCTATGCCCATGCGCAGGTATTGCTGGATACTGTCTTTTGCCGGCAGCACCCAGGTGGCAACAAATAAGGGCAGTCCTTTTTCAGCGCGCCGGTAAATGGCGTTTCGCACATGGCGGGCCACACCCAGGTCGGGGAGGTAAGCATAACATCCATCTGCATAGGCAATTCGTGTTACGCCCTGGCCGATCAGGGGTTGTAAACGGGTGATCACTTCTTCCACATCGCTTTCCTGGTCAACCATTATGCATTCTTTTGGACCCAGTGACAATGCCAGTTCATCAAAAATGCCTGCCTGTTTGTTCTTGGACACTGAATACACGAAGACAAGGTCCTGGTTACCCAATATGCGCTTAGCTGTCCGCTGCAAACGGGTGCCCCATTGAGCTATGGGAATGCCATTGTATGCGGGTTCATCCAGTTTGATATCAAAAAAAATAAGGGACAGACCGGGGTATTTTTCCAGCCTTGTTTTCACATGTTCCAGGTAGGCGTCAACTGTGGGGGGATGGTCGTCCTTACCGGGTGCATCATGTGCAATACAAAGGTCGCGAGTATATTCATTGTACTGGATATCCGGTTCCAGCGCATTGACGCCAAGGGCTAGGGCCTCATCAGCTTCGGCAAGGGTATTGGGGTTATGGGCAATGATGTAGACAGGGTAGCCTTTGGATTGCATAGCAAATGTTTAATGCTAACATATACAAAAATCGGGCGAAGG
>JANPIE010000165.1:0-57395 GCA_031424835.1 Chitinophagaceae bacterium | reverse complement strand
TCATGACGGGTCATACACTGGTAGCAATTGATTTAACCTGGCCACAGACTATTGCTAAAAATACGCATAAAAGCTCCCCTGCCTGTAAAGTGGGCGTTAATATATTTTGCAAAAAATAACAGCTGTTCGTGAAAACAGCTGATACTTTTTAATTATTGGGGTCGGATGGAAGATACCTGAGGCATCGCTAAGCCATTAGGGCGTTATTTTTGCCCGGGTCTTCAATTCAGAAATGGGCATTGCAATCATGCGGCCGACGGGCTTGTTTCCCTTATAGCTGATTACTTTTAACATGACAGCCTCTTTTGGTGGCACCAGGGGAGTTGTATATTTTGGATAATGATTGTCGGGAAAAGAATTATCAAAGGAATAATACAGGTCAAGGGCATCTACCTCCTTATCCAATTCTACCTGCAGCTGCCCGTCATCCGTTTTGCCCGCATTAAAAATAGGATCGTAAACACTTGGTGCGTATTTGATCTCCGCCATATCAAGCCTGCCAAAATGGTCCTCCACTTTCGTAAAGAAATGGTTCCAGTTCTTTTTTTCTTTTGGTGACCATACAGTTTCCGCAACTGACAGGCCCCTTGGCCAGGTCATATATTGCGCATGGCGCATATTGTACACCTGCTCCGTCCACAGATTGGCCTGGCCGCCTTTTATATATTTTGGATCCACACCATCGGGTACCGGCTCAAACTCATAGGATTTGTTCAGCCGCAATGCTGCATAAATCTGCGGTTCTACTATAGGATCGCCCTGCATGTAATCGATATAGGTATAGGTAGTTGGACTCATCACGACTTCATGTTTCATTTTGGCAGCTTCTATACCTGCTTCCATTCCCTGCCAGCTCATCACCGCTGCTCCTGGTGCGAGGCCACCGTGCATGATCTCATTCCAACCCATAAATTTTTTACCCTTGGAAGCCACGATCTTTTGCAGCCGCTTTCCAAAATAACTCTGCACCTCATCCATGGTCTTCAAATTCTCACGCTGCATCAATGCCTGGATCTGGGGACTTTTTTCCCAGAAATTTTTTGGGCACTCATCACCACCCACATGAATATATTCGAATGGGAACAACTGGGCTACCTGTGTCATCACCTTGTCGAGAAAATCATATACTTTTTCATTGGCCGGGCAAAGCGTATTATCAACCAGCGCAATGGGAGGATGCCCCTTCGACCAATCCATGATGACTTCACCTGAGCGCACGCTGTATTTTTCTGCGCCGGGGGTGCAGGATAATTCAGGATAAGAAACCACTGCTGCCAGGCTATGACCCGGCACATCAATCTCGGGTAGGATTTCCACGAATCGCTCTTTAGCATACTGAACAAGCTCCCTTATATCATCCTGTGTATAGAACCCGCCAAAATCGCGTTTCTCTTCAGGAGCTGGTGGTGCAAAAGTGCCAAAGTATCCTACTTTCTTCACATTCCAGGCGCCTACTTCCGTAAGTTTGGGAAGGCCCTTGATCTCAAGGCGCCAGCCTTCATCGTCTGTAAGGTGCAGGTGCAGCAGGTTGTATTTATAGCGTACCATATCATTGATATACTGTTTGACTTCTGCCTTGGTAAAAAAATGCCGCGATACATCAAACATCAATCCGCGCCATCCAAACCTTGGATAGTCTGTGATTTCTACTACGGGCGCGGTCCAGTTGGTATGGGTAACCCGGGTAGTGCTTTCAATTTCTTTGGGAAATAATTGCATCAGGCTTTGTACACCATAGTACAAACCGGCAGGTTGGTTGGCCCTGATTACAATATTCCTCGTAGTAACAGACAGCTTATACCCTTCCGCACCAAGTAGTTTATCAGTAGTACTGTTTAAAATAAGTTTGACGGTTGCATCAGCGGCAGAATTGTTGAGCACGATATTGCTGCCGGTAGATCGACCCATCCGGTCGCGCAAAACATTCAGCACTTCCTTCATTTGCGTATGCATGGCTGCATTTACCGTAACGGTTTTTGGCAAGGTGAAACTACCACTGCCTGTGCGTACGGATACAGGTTCCGGAATAATGGCGATTGCCGGTTTGCCTGGCTGGGCATTGGATACAAGGCATCCGAATATACCCGCAAGGGCAAGTATTTTTTTCATATGGCAACACTTTTTTAATGTAAAAAGCAGAGCTGACAAGTTACCATTTATAACGCAAAAACTTATGGAAACAACCCTGTTTTTACAGGTTGATTTCAGTAAATTACGTTTGTGCCCCTAATGGCCAACTGTAGTCTATGCACGGAACAATCAAGGCAGTTATTTTCGACCTGGATGGTGTGATCATTAATTCCAATCCGGCCATCGAATCATTCTGGAAAAGCTGGACCGACAAAGAAAATATTGATCTTACAGATGCACTGGTGAGACAATGGATCCATGGAAGAAAAGTAGGCGATACACTTAGCGGATTGTTTGACCACCTGCCGCCTATCCGCCAGACGGAGATTACGGATTCGGCGTACATTTTTGACAGCCATATGCAACCAGGGCCCATGGAAGGGATCGTAAACTTTGTACACTCTTTGAAGAATGCAAACATACCGCTGGGTGTGGTTACCAGTTCACATCACTCACGCATGTTGAAAATGCTTTCCGCAATAGGTATTGATCAGGACTTTACCCATTTCATAACCGCAGAAGATGTAAAAAACGGCAAGCCCCACCCGGAGCCTTATGAAAAGATGGCCGCAAAAATGAATATGCCCGTGGAAAACTGTCTTGTGTTTGAAGATGCCATAAGTGGTATACAATCTGCGCGCGCGGCAGGTATGTATTCCATCGGGATCGGTAATGAATTTGCCCGCGAAGAACTGTTGTTGCATGGCGCATGCGAAGTAATCGGGGATTTTGTTGACTTACGCGTGAGCAATGATCTACTCTGCATCGATAGCAGGCCCCTGTTTGAGCTTGGGTCAGTCAATTTTTTGAAAAGCTGACCGGCCCGTAACTAAATTTACCCCTTTCCGCACGCTACTTCCCAAATACTTTCTCTACCAGGTATGCCCCCACTTTCTTACCGGCCAAAGCGCCCGCATCAACACTGTTACGGTAGTGGATACCTCCATACACCCTGCTGATTGAAGCCTCGGCAGCGGCTTGCTGAAAAGAATCAAAATGGCGCTGCATACCAATATATCGCAGGTCACTGGTATCCAGGAATGCAAAATGATCACCATACAGGCGGCTCAGTACAGTGGCAGCGGAAGCAGTAATGGTACTATGCCCGCTGGTATACTCCGGAAATGGCGGCGTTTGCAAAAAAGCGGTCCAGTTTCTGTCAATCAATTCATTGATCACCGTAATGGGCCTTACAACATTGCTGCGGTATTTTTCATCCCAACAGGCAATAAACGCATCATACAATGCAATAGCAGTTAATGCATACCCCTGTGCAGTTTTTACGGCATCTGCCTTCGTCTGAAGTGCGGCGATAGCGGCGATCCCCATCCAATGGCCCCCGGGTGTAATTTTCTTATTACCAAACATCATATGCCCGGAATGTTCGATGACAAATGGATTGTCATCCCAATACCTGGCAATCGTTTTTTCTTCCTCTGTAAGATTGTTTCCAATGGTGTACACTTCCTTTGCCTCTTTAAAAAACTTACTCGTCGTATCCGTACTGTAGGCTGGCGGCCGTACCGGCATAAACTGTGAGCAGGTATCCAGTACAAAGGGGCGCATCGTATTCCAACACCATTCTACGCCGTCAAGATAATCCGGAGGCGTGGGTCGCCATTTACCAGGCTCATTGCTACCCAGGTGCTTGGGTTTGCTCCTCGACTTGGCATACCCATCTTCTTTCGCCCTTGCAAGCACCGCTTTCCCCACCAGTTCCCCGAAAGCCACTGACCTTTCATAGGTTTCTTCATCAAGCATCAGCTTAAAATCATTAAAGGTCTTTTCTTCATAGGCTTTCAAAGAATCCAGTGAGAATACTACTTTATGAACTACCGTAAAGAACGCCCGGGTGGCTGCCAGGGCATAGTCATATTTTTTTCCTTTCTCCGGTACCGGCATTGCTGAAAATCCATTCATCCGTTCTGCAATGGAAGGCGCATCTTTTTTTGCAAAACGTATGGCCTCATACGATGCCAGTGAGGAGTATACATAGATACGGCTCGCAACCGGCGGTGAAAAAACATCATAGATAATGATCTGGGTAAGCTGGTCCTGGTTCTGGTGCAGGATATCCGCATCACTTGGCCTGGTACTGGTGCGTGTTCTGCACCCAATGCCCACCACGATAATAACAACGCCCAACAGGAATATGATTTTCTTCATAGCAGTTTATTTTGATCCGGCAACAGACTTTTGCTTTGATTTGTTACCGGGCATTACCTCACCCGCAAAGATAAGTTTGTGATGGGTACGTCCTTTTGTATTTGCCTTTACCATTACCAGTTTCCTGTGTTCACCGGGATGCCGTAGCGTAGTGAACATTGCCGTGATCTTGCCTCCTTTTCCCGGAACAATGGGGTCTTTTGGATAATCAGCGATCGTACAACCACAACTGGATCTTACATCATTGATAAACAAAAGTTTCTCACCCGTATTCCTAAAGAAAAAATCCATCCGCACCGTATCGCCTTCCCTTGCTTTTCCAAAATCGATTAAGGTATCCTTCCATGTGATGGTAGTATACTGGTTAGTGTCGAGCTGTGCGATTGTACCCTGCTTCACACCCTTGACTATCTCGGGTTCTGATTTGCATGAGCCCATCCCAAAAACGACGCACAGGCAACAACAACGCATGAGCGAAAGATATTTCAAAACCAGATAGTTTGTCTCCATAGCTCACCAATCATTCATTATTTACCCTGCGGACATTGCCTTTCTGATCCATGATTTCAACTGACGCAACCATGGCGCCTATTGTAATGGAGCGACTGGACTGCGAAAGAAAAGAAGAGCCAAAATACAATTCCTGCTTTCGCACGGCCCCATTCTTCAGTTTGATCATTGCGGCTACTTCGGTAGCAGATACGGGTACAGACTTTTGCAGTCCGCGGCTTTCAAATATTTTCAACGGGCCGCGGTTCTCGCTGGCAGCCAGCAACAATTTCCCCTGGCCATTGTGTAATTTCGCCAGCGCTTTTCCATTACCGGGCAAATAAATACCACTTTGCAGTATGGTGAGCGGAAGAAAATTTCCCTTCCCGTCGCCTTTAAAATAAATGCCGTTTAAAGCGTCATACCGGCCAACAGAAACTTCCGTACCGTAGTCATTACCATTGATAACCATATCGAGATTGCCATCCTCATTAAAATCTTCCACCACCATTCCATTCAATACCGAAACCTGCGCATCAAACGGCAACGGTGTCATTGAGAACTTCCCCGCGCCCTCATTTCGCAGGAATACAGAAGAAAAATAATTGGCCTCCACGCGCAGGGCAGATTTTCGCTGTTCCGCCGTAAGCACTTTATCTAACGTTGCGGTGGCATATGTTTTGTAATTCTGGAAAATGGTTCGCATGCTTATCATCTGCTTAACAAGGTCGTCACGAAGTGGCTCCGGGAATTCTTTTTTAGTGCCGTCTTTGGAGGGTAAGTATAAAGAAGGGATAGCATCCAGGGAACCATTCTTGTCAAAATCAGCCGCTGTGACCGCTACTGGGTACTTTTCGCTGGCCCTGAAAAAGGAGTTGCGGCCAAGGTTGCCTACTACATAATCAATGTCTCCGTCGTTGTCAAAATCACCGCCCGCTATTGAGTTCCACCAGCCTTTTTTATCTTCCAGCCCCGTGCCTTTGGTAATGTCTGTAAAAACACCCTTTTTATTTTTCAGAAGCGTAACAGGCATAAACTCACCGGCCAGCATAAGGTCCTGCCAGCCATCGTTATCAAAATCGGTAACCAATGCATCACAAACCATCCCTATGTTTTCGAGTGACTTCGCTATCGTTTTGGTAACATCTGTAAATTTGGGTGAGCCGTTCTTTGAGTCATTGCGAAAGATAAAACTCGACACGGGCCTGGGATAATTCCAGGGGTCAACCCTGCCAGCTACAAAAAGATCCAGGTCGCCATCCTGGTCATAGTCTATGGCACGCACACAGAATTTGCTGGTGTAGTTAACTGGTAAGGCAGCGGCATCAATGGTAAAATTTCCTTTCCCATCATTCAGGTATAATTTATCCTGGTAAATTTCCGTGTTACGTTCATTCTCATAGCCCCCGCTGGAAGCATAAAGATCCAGATCTCCATCAGCATCGGCGTCGAACAACAAAAGTCCAAGATCCTCCCAGCGTTTTTTGGCATTGCCGTCCGCAGCCAGTATTTTTTTTGTGCTGAATTTGCCATCTGCCTGTTGCAGGAAAGCCACAGCGCTGTTCTCAAAAGATCCGCCGCTGATAATATCCTCCAGGCCATTGCCATCGATATCACCTACCGCCAGGCCAGGACCGTATTCTGAAAATTTGTGCGGAAGAAGTTTCTGGATATTGAAGTCGATGAAATCACGTTCCTTATGCAGGTAACTGATACCCACCGATCCCGTAACTTCCCTGAAAAGACTTCCTGAATTGAGAACCGTATTTGCCCTGGAAGTTACTGTAACAGCGTCCCTGATATTTACTTTCAACAATTTACCCGCGGCCACATTATACAGGCGCTGTTGTTTTCCATTTGGCCATTGTACAAGCAATGTATCGATAGTTGTAACGGTACCAAGACCAAAATGCGCGATAGGCTGGTTGCTGGAAAGATACCCGCGATAAGGTGTGTATTCCCATACCTGTTGCTTTCCATGGTCGTAAATGATCTTCACCGATGCGCCAATGCCACCCATGTTAAGACTGTCACCTGCAAATGCCAGTTGGAGATAATTGTTTTTCTGTTCCCCTGCTTTATCATTGCCCGTATTGCGAAGCAGGGTGGCTTCATCATTGATGTTGTTCACCACTAGGTCCAGGTCGCCATCATTATCCAGGTCCGCATATACGGCGCCATTGGAAAACGAAAGCGCATGCATACCCCAGTCTTTGGATACATCGGAAAATGTGAGATCGCCATTGTTGCGATACGCATATTTATGGAGTTTTACCTCCGGGATCTGTGCCAGCAATTGCTGTTTACTGGCTACACTGTACGACATATTGCGAAAGCCAACAAAATCATGATCGGTTACATCTTTCGGAAATCCGTTGGTGATAATGATATCGCGGTTGCCATCATTGTCAAAATCGGCAACCACCGGTGTCCAGCTCCAGTCTGTTTCTGCAATACCACTGTAAAAGGCAATCTCACTAAAGACAGGTGCACCAATGCTGTCATTTGGACCCACCCGCGGCCCGCGATTCAACTGCAGGGTATTGCGTACATACTGGTAACCGTAGCCATAATAATCGCTGTTCTGGTAGGTTTGGTAACTGTTGGGATTGAGCATCATTTTCTTTCGGTAATTGTCTTCCGGATTCATATCCAGTGTAACCACATCGGCCAGACCATCATTGTTGATGTCAATGATATCATTGCCCATAGCATTGGCAGATGTGTGTTTAAAGTAGGTAGTCATCCGGTCAGAAAAAGTGCCATCCTGGTTGTTGATCCATAGCAGGTCGTTGGAGAGGTAATCATTGGCAACATAAATATCTTTCCATCCATCGTTATTGATATCGGCAACCGTGGCCGCATGGCCGTATCCGTCAATAGAAATACCGGCCTGCCTGGAAACATCTGTAAACACAGCATGCTGTAGTTTCGGATCAAAGTCGTTGCGGAATAATTTATCCGTATTCGGATGACTACCGTCTTTCATGGAGGGCCTGAAGCGGTTGGGAAAATCACCTTTGATGATCTCGTTGTTTACGAGGTACATATCCAGGTCGCCATCGTTATCATAGTCGAAGAAAACGGCCTGCGTGGAATGACTGGTATCGGCAAGGCCATACGCCTGCGCCATTTCTGCAAAACGGGGCTTACCATCGGCGCCCGCGCCTTTGTTAATGTATAAAAGATTTTTTCTTTTTTGCGCGTTGCGCATTAAGGTAGCAGATACGTAAATATCCTGCCAGCCATCGTTGTTGATATCCACTACCGCCACACCCCTGCTCCATCTGCCTTCCCCTGTTACTCCCGCGGATTGAGTAACATCATCAAATGCAAAATTTCCTTTGTTGAGATATAGTTTATTCGAAACAAGGTTACCGGTAAAATAAAGATCCTGTAACCCGTCATTATTAAAGTCACCAACGCCTACGCCTCCACCATTGTAAACGTTCTCTAAATCCAGTACATTGATGGAATCCGATTCCTGGATCAGGTTATTGAAATGTATGCCTGATGCATTGGAAGAAACCGTCTCAAACCGCGTCTTACGCGAAGAACAGGCACATAGTAATACAATAGCAAGCAGGTAGTTGGCGGTTCTCAACATAGCAGGAAATTTATTGCCGGATCAGGAAGGAAATTTAGGAAAAATCACCCGAGTTATTGCAAAAAAAAGAAGCAGGTTTTACCCTGCTCCTTTTATGAAAAGCAATCGTGTGTATAGCCAGATTAATAACCCGGGTTCTGTGTTAAAGTAGCTTTACCTCCCGAAGAACTCTGGTCAATCTGAGCTTGCGGAATTGGGAAGTAATTGCTGGTAGCCTTTACAGTAACCCCTTTCAGGAATGCACGTAACGTAGATTCATAATTTACGTATGCCTGCAAGGTGGTTTGGGTATCGCCCCATCTTGCCAGGTCAAAGAAACGGTGGCCTTCCATGGCGAGCTCCAGTTTCCTTTCAAACTTAACAATTTTGCGTGCAGTTGCCTGGTCAGCAAATGCGGGATACAAACCGATTCTGTAGTTAGCTGCATTGGTACCGTCTGATTTCTTAACAAAGCCAGCAGGATTAGAAGCACGCTGGCGGATCATATTAACATAGATCAGCGCCTGGGCCAATGTACCTGATTCCACTTCTGCTTCAGCGGCCCAAAGGATCACATCAGCAAAACGGATAAGGGTATAGTTATTGGCAGTTACACCTGAGGTCCAGAATGACTTATCAGTCAATACACCTTCCTGTGATTTTTTGTAAGTATTCTTAATGGGCGCATAAGGACCTGAATATAACTGGTCGCGGATCCACTGCTGGCCGGGATGCGGACCCCAGTCGCGGTAAGGAATACCCCTTCTGCCTACGGTCCAGTCAAGTCTTGGATCCAGAGGGCCGGTTTCAGGTGTGAAGGGATCTGCACTAGCCAGACCTTCATCGTTCTTAACCGTCCTGATCACATTATAACCACCGGTGGGATAGTTATTGTCAACACTGATCGGCAAACCGGTAACAGCATCAGTCTGGTAAGAATTTACCAGGTCCTGCGTGGGCTGGTAAAATCCGCAGCATCCGCCCGGACCACCTGTGTAAGGAAAGTTAAGCACATCGCCCCAACCGCCATTGTCTCCGTTTGCACCGTCGTTAACGGAATACTGAACAGAGAATACGGCTTCAGGACTGTTCTTGGTGTCTGCATCAAAAGAAGCATCAAACCTTGCATTCAATGCATACTTGGTACCCAGGGAAGTTTTACCATTAGCAATGATCGCGGAAAGTATTGGCCTTGCGCCGGCAAAATCTTTACGGAACATTTTCACCTTTGCGAGAAAAGCACCAGCGGCCCATTTGTTAGCGCGGCCGATTTTGTCCTGCGTTTCAGGAAGGTTATCATATGCGTGCTGGAAGTCAGCTTCGATCATTGGCCAGATATCAGTAGTATTGGTGGGCTTCAAATTGGTGTTCTTCTCATCAACATAAGGAACATTGTTCCACATTTTTTTAGCCTCAAAATGATAATGGCCGCGCAGGAAACGTGCTTCTGCTGTTATGCGTTTTTGATCAGCGGCAGAAATTCCTGCAGCCTTTGCCAGGATATTCAGTGTGTTGTTACAACGTGCCACACCTTCATAAACGGTTCTCCATTTATTATTGAAGTAGCCATTGGTAGCAGTAGCCGTGTACTTTTCCATAGGTACAATATCACCCTGGTCACCGGCATCTGATCCTTTGTGTGCATCTCCGCCTACCACACCGCCGTATACCCAGTTTGAACCGGATGCATCCCAGTTACCGCCTGCACCATAACCATCCAGCAGGGAGTAGGCACCGATGAGCAGTCCCTCCACACCAGCCTGGTTTGCCAGTACGTTTTCATCAAGCGCACCCAGGGGCTTTTGCTCCAGGAAGTTCTTGCCGCAGGAAACGATGATCGTTATTCCTGCCATGATTAAAAGAGTTCTGATTATTTTCTTTTTCATACTAATTGATTTTTTGTTTGTTTAAAACCCAACATTAACGCCGATCAGGAATTGTTTCTGGTTAGGATAGTTACCGTAGTCTATACCGAAGGCCGTATCCCCGCCAATGAACTCAGGATCTAATCCCCTGTACTTCGTAATGGTGAATAAATTGGCTGCCTGTACATAAATACGGAGCTTGTCAATGCCGGTTCTGCCCAATGCATTTCTGTTAAGCGTGTAACCGAGGATCAATGTTTTCAAACGCAGGTAAGAACCGTTCTCAATCAATCTTGAGTTAAACACCGCCTGGTTACTAAAGTTGGAACTGTTTTCCACGATAGGCAGTCTTGCATTCTGGTTTGATGGAGTCCATGCGTCATACAGTGCTGCTTTTGATTTAGCACCCTGGAATGAAGAGAAATAATCAGTCCACCATGATGTGTAGTTGATCACATCTTTACCAGCAACACCGTAGAAGAACGCACCCAGGTCAAATCCTTTGTAATTCAGGTTTACGTTCAGACCATAGGTAAAGTCTGGATTGGGATTGCCGATAAAGTCCCTGTCGAGGTCAGATATCCTGCCATCGCCATTGATATCTGCATACTTAAACCGACCGGGAGCGGCTGCATCCTGTGTAGGTGATTTGGTAACATCTGCCGCATCAGCAAAAAATCCGATCACTTTGTAACCATAGAAAGCTGATACAGGGTGACCGATAGCGTTACGTGCAAAGTTTCCCTGTCTGTAACCACCGGCGTCAAAATAATCTACGCCTTCTGCAAGAGCGGTGATCTTATTGGTATAGGTAGTGAACACACCTGACAAATTATATTGCAGGCCATTGTTCATTGTGCCCTTATAAGTAAGACCAAGATCCACACCCCTGTTCTCCATTGATGCAATATTCACGGCAGGTGCATTGGCTGTACCCTGTGTAGTGGCAATCAATGGCGGAACGAAAAGCAGGTCCTTTGTTTTTTTGCTGTAGAGATCAAGTATCACTTCGAGGCGACCTTTGAAGAAGGTACCATCGAAACCTATGTTGGCAGTTGTGTTGGTTTCCCATTTACCGTTGGGGTTACCGATACGCTGCTGCTGGAAGCCCTGCTGTGCAGAACTACTTGTTCCGCTCAGGTCATAATAAGAAGAACCCAATCCACCGCCAAATGTTGAGAAGGCGTTATCGGGATTGATGTTCTGGTTACCCATTTGTCCCCAGCTGGCCCTGATTTTTAAATCTGAGATCCAGGAAACATCTTTCATGAAATCTTCACTGGATACGCGCCAGCCAATTGATCCCGCAGGGAAAGTACCGTAGCGGAAGTTAGGGCCGAATACAGAAGAACCATCCCTCCGGATAGTCGCATCTATCAGGTATTTATCATTAAATGCGTAGGAAGCTTTTGCAAATACAGAGAAGAGTTTGCGGCGGGCATAAGGACCACCACCATTGGTCTGAACACCGGCTCCCGTATTCAATGAACGGAAGTTTGGATCATCCACAAAATAACCCAGACGTCTTGCACTGATACCACGTCCCCATGAATCGATGGCCTCAACACCGGCAACTGCTGCCACATTGTGCTTATCGTTGAAGGTGTTTTTATAAGATAACTGGTTTGTCCATGTCCAGCTGCGTGCCTGGCTGGAACCTTCGTTGTATTCGTTGGTGCTGTTGTTCTCAGCGTTCTCGTAGGTTTTGAAACCGTACCACCAATAAGTGTTCATATACTGCTCACCACCAAAGCTGGTACGCAGTGTAAAATGACGCAGGAAATCCACCTCGCCATATACATTACCAATGATCTTGTAATCGTTGTTGCGGTTATCACGTGCACGAACACGGTATGCAACGGGGTTAAGTGCATTACCCAAACCCGCACCTTTCTGTCCGCCAAAATTACCGGCAAGATCATACACAGGAACGATGGGTTGGATACGGTAAGCAAGAGAAATTTCATTACCCTCACTCTGGTTACCGATCTTGATATTGTTGCTGTAAGACATCTGGAGGTTCTCTCCGATTCTTACTTTGTCTTTAATGGTAAATTCTGAGTTGGCACGGATGGTGTAACGCTTGTAGAAGGTTGTCATCACGGTACCTTTCTGATCAAAATAGTTAAGACCCAGATAGAATTTGCTTTTGTCACTTCCGCCCGACATACCAATGTTATGGTTCATCAGGGGTTGTGAGCTGAACACTTCATTGTACCAGTTGGTACCCGCTTTGTTGGCAGGAACGATCAGGTATGAGCTGTTTGGATCAGCCAGGTTCAGGAAATATTTGGAAGGATCCGCTGCCGGGTTACCTGCCTTTACCCCGCTCAATGAGCCGGCTAAAAGAAAATCAGGCAATACGGGCGTAGCACCGTTGCCATATTGCGGGTGCTGCGGGTTTCCGCCAACCAACTGACCCGAGTTGCGGTACGCAAGCCAGGTGAGGTCGGCATTACCCTGCGGATCAAGCAGGTCAAATCCTTTGCCTCTTGTCTGCATACCGTAATAGGCATCATAGGAAACTTTGATCTGCCCGGCCTTACCTCTTTTGGTAGTAATCACCAGTACACCGTTACCGGCGCGTGAACCGTACTGTGAAGCAGCGGCAGCATCTTTCAATACCTGGATACTTTCGATATCGTTAGAGTTGAGGTCACCTAAATTGGTGAGAGGCACACCGTCTACAACATACAACGGACTGTTGCCTGCGTTGATTGAACCAAAACCACGGATCCGAACACTCGCTCCATCACCCGGCTGCCCGGATGAAGTTACAGTAACACCAGAGGCCCGGCCCTGGAGCTGCTGTTCGGCATTACCCGCCGGTACGGCAACCAGGTCAGATACCTTAACTACCGATACAGCGCCGGTAATATCCTTCTTGCGCTGCGTAGAGTAACCGGTTACCAGCACTTCGCTCAACTGGCTGGTTGTTTCAGCAAGCGACATGTTAATGTTGGTCTTGCCAGCAACAGGCATTTCAATTACTTCGTACCCGATGACGGATACAACGAGGCTGCTTCTCTCATTCGGAACCCGGATGTTAAAGGTTCCGTCGGTACCTGTGATGGTGACGGTGGTTGATCCCTTTACCTGCACGGTAGCACCCTGAATGGGTTGATTTGCTTTATTTGTTACCCTGCCGGTAACTGTTTTTTGCGCAAATAAGGAAAGGGAGAAAAAGGTGAGAAAAAACACCAGCAAGGAGCTCCTCGCAAGCAAGTTAATTTTCTTTGGCATAGCAATTTTGATTGATAGTTAGAAATACTGATATTGTTAATAAAAGTATAACGTTTCCTTAATCTAACTCAATCCTATTTTAACAATTTCTTGTACTATTTTACCCTAAATAATATGTACGAATTACACATATTATTGTTTTTAGGGACATAAAACAGCCTCAACTCTGCTTTCAGCAGCCGGTCCCGCGCCTCATACCCACAATATGTAATAGCTTATAACTGATTATTTTACAGTCGCCCGGATTTGTGTCCAAACTAACATCCGTTCGTTACGAAATCGTTTGCGGGTTGCTGCGGGAAACTGCTGCAAAGCCGCTCCGGACCATGCCGTTCTTTATGGTAATTTTTTAACCTGCTGCGGCATTCGGCCTGTACTTCAGACTACACATTACATATTAAAATTAACGTCATGTATGTTTTGATGCTGAAATTGCAAACGTTTGCGAATCTTACGCATACAAATTCTCATAAAATCCGGTGGCCGGTGCGAATGCCGGCAAAGCGCATGTTCCTTTTGGTACTAATCTGGAAAATGTTCTGTAAGATTTTTACCAGAAGCCGCTTCATTATATAGTTTTTTACATGTAATCGACTGTAAAAGACAATTCTAGCTTTTTTCCTATATTGTATTTTATTATCCCGGGTTCTATACTTTTCAAACAGGTGAATCAGCCATGCAGAAAAAAGCCCAGATACACAGGGAAATTACACCCCTGACTTCGGCAGATTGCTTTGCCATCTTCGCCAGAACGAAGACCGGGTTTGATTATCCCCTGCATTACCATGAAGAATTTGAACTGAACTTCATCCGCAATGCGAAAGGCGCCAAACGGGTGGTGGGCGACCATGTGGAAGAAATCGGGGAATACGAACTGGTGCTCCTGGGTCCTAATCTCCAGCATGCCTGGCTCACCCATCGGTGCCAAAGTACAGAGATCACGGAAGTGACCATACAGTTTCACAAAGACCTTTTTGATGAGAAATTCCTGCGCCGCAACCAGCTCAGCTTTCTCCGCACCATGCTTGAAAATTCGCTGCGGGGCATTCTGTTTTCGTTTGAGACAGCTTCCCTGCTGGCATACCGCATTATGCGGCTGAATAAAAAAGATGGGTTTGATTCGGTTTTTGAACTGATGTCTATCCTGAACGAGTTATCTATTTCACGGCATACCCGTATACTGTCAAATTCTACCTTTAATAACAACCAGCATATTGCCTATAACAGCCGGCGTATTGAAAGGGTGATGGAATATATGAACGAGCATTTTCACAAGCCCATCTCATTAGCCGAAGTAGCAGAGTTGACCAATATGGCTGAATCAGCCTTCAGCCGTTTTTTTAAAGCAAGAACAGGTATGACCTTTATAGACAGCCTGACGGAGATCCGGTTGGGACATGCATCGAGACTACTGATCGATACTACGCAATCCATTTCAGAGATCGCATACGAGACAGGATTCAACAACATATCCAACTTCAACCGCATCTTTAAAAAGAAAAAAGGTTGCACGCCTAAGGAATTTAAGCGAAGTTATTCAGCGGAAGAGAGATTGTTTTTCTGAGCTGCGGGGTCGGAGCCGCGAGCTACGAGCTTTGAGCTGCGAGCTGCGAGCAATAAGATTTGTTATACATTTAGTGTACTCATTCGCGCTATATGAAAAAATTCGCTGCTTGCCTGGTTGTGTTGTCTTTTTTCACCAATCTTTCTGCGCAGAATACTACTGCGTTATCTGATACCGCGCTGGTTGAACTTGTGCAAAAACAAACTTTCCGTTATTTCTGGGATTTTGCACACCCGGTGAGCGGCATGGCAAGGGAACGCAGCAACGTAGCCTACGATTATGGGGATGAAGTGGTTACCTCCGGCGGAACAGGGTTTGGTGTAATGGCCATCATTGTTGCAGCCGAACGCAAATGGATCAGCCGGGATACGGCCGCGAAACATTTAGTGAAGATGCTGCGGTTCTTAGCAAAGGCAGATTCCTATCATGGTGTATTTGCACATTGGCTGAATGGTGCAACCGGTAAGACCATTCCCTTTAGCCGCAAAGATGACGGGGCCGACCTGGTAGAGACCTCCTATCTTATGCAGGGACTCTTGTGTGCCAGGCAATATTTTAATTCAGCCAACAACACAGAAACAGAACTGCGTAACCGCATCAACTGGTTATGGAGCGAGGTGGAATGGAACTGGTTTACCAAAGGAGAAGAAGTTTTGTACTGGCACTGGAGCCCTAACAACGGCTGGGCCATGAACTTTCCTGTACGTGGGTTTAATGAATGCCTCATTATGTATGTTTTGGCTGCATCGGCGGACCGCTATCCCGTTAGCGCCAGTGTGTACCACCGCGGATGGGCCCAGAGTAATTTTTTTAAGAATGGGAAAACCTTTTACGGGTATACACTGCCACTCGGTTTTGACTATGGCGGCCCGTTATTTTTTTCGCAGTACTCTTTTTTGGGATTGGACCCAAGGGGATTGAAGGACCAATATGCCGACTACTGGGAGCAGAACAAAAACCATACGCTGATCAATTATACTTATGTGGTGACCAATCCCAAGAAGTACAAGGGGTATGGCGAAAATGCATGGGGCCTAACGGCAAGCGATACCTATAACGGGTATGATGCACATTCACCCACCAATGACAACGGAACCATTACGCCTACCGCCGCTTTATCTGCTTTTCCCTATACGCCCGATAAATCCATGAGGGCCCTGAAACATTTTTATACCGATCTCGGCAGCAAGATCTGGGGTGAGTATGGATTCACAGATGCATATAACGAAACGCAAAACTGGTATGCTAAATCCTACCTGGCTATAGACCAGGGACCCATTGTGGTAATGATGGAAAATTACCGAAGCGGACTTTTATGGAAATTGTTTATGAGTTGCCCTGAGATACAGAACGGATTACAGAAGCTTTCATTTGAAAGTCCCGCTTTAAAAAAATAAATCATAGATACCTGCCCGCACGATGGATAGCAAACACAATAAAGCAGGAGCACTAAATTAAATACCCATAGCCTTGCCTTATGAAATATTTAATAATCCTAACCTGCCTGCTGGTAACTTCCTGCTGCCATGCACAGGATCCTGTTGTTGCTGCAGGTGAGTTCATACGCTCCTTAACCCCTGCGCAACAATCAATCGCCTTATATCCGTTCGATACGGATGAACGGTATACCTTTTTCTTTGTACCCCGTGATAGCAGAAAGGGCATCGCTATGGGAGAACTGGACACGTCACAAAGGAAACTAGCGATGCAACTGCTGCGCTCCTGCCTGAGTGAACCTGCCTCTCAAAAAGTAGCCGAAATAATAGAACTTGAAAAGCTGCTGAAGGTAATTGAAGGCAGGAACGACAACGATCATTACCGTGACCCGCGCAAATATTATTTTACCGTGTTCGGCGTACCGGGGGAAAAGAATACCTGGGGATGGCGGATAGAGGGACACCATATCTCTTTTCATTTTTCGGTAAAAGATAAAAAGCTGGTAGCCGGTACCCCCGCCTTTATGGGATCCAATCCGGGTATTGTGAAAGACGGCCCCGAGAAAGGAAAACAAATTTTAAAAGACGAAACAGAAATGGGTTTCGCCCTCGTAAAAAGTTTTTCCAGCGCGTCGCTTTCGAAGGCTCTCATCAATGAATCTGCACCCAACGAGATCCTTACCGCTAACCACCGCAATGCCATGATCGCAAATCCCTCAGGTTTGTTTTATGCTGAAATGACCCCACAGCAACAGCAGCATTTCCTGCAACTGATCAATGTGTACGTTCATCGCTTTACCCAACTGTTTGCCGAAGACATGTTGCGCGATATACAGGCCGCAGGTCTTGACAATCTCCGGTTTGCCTGGGCAGGCAGCACTGCACAAATCAATGGCAAAGCGTATTACTACCGTGTACAGGGTCCTTCCATCATCATTGAATACGATAATTCACAAAACAATGCAAATCATGTACACACCGTGTTAAGAGACCTGAAGAGGGATTTTGGAGGAGATATGTTGCTGGAGCATTACCGGAAAGAACATTAGGCATAAGTACGAAGTACGAACTACGAAGTACGAACTGCCAAGTACGAATTACGAAGTAGGAACTTCGAAGTACGAACTACCAAGTACGAATTACGAAGTAGGAACTACGAATTGCAAAGTAGGAACTACGAAGCAGGCAGTATGCAATGCGAAGCATTGTGAGCGGCCATTCGTACTTACAAATCGCTTTATCGCCTGGAGATGGTTGCCTGGCGGGTTACGAGTTTTCCGCCTGCCGTTATGCCGGTGATGGTAACATAATATTTTGTGGAGGGATCGGCAGTATAAAATAACAGGGATAACTTTCCCTGCTCATCGGTAACAAGATCGCCGTTCCAGTAGAGTACATTGCGCCGATCGGGAAACCTGTTGTTGCGGTTTTCCCTGATGGAATAATCGGGCGAATCAAACGCCAACGGTTGCTGGTAACCGGGCATGGTAATGGTGGTAAGGCCATTAACTGAATTGCCGATTTCTGTTTGCGATTTTTTAGTGTGGATGAGTATGGCGCCACCGGCACCACGGGTACCAAAGAAAGCAGCCTGGGCGCCTGTAACCACTTCTATGAAGTCAATGATCCGCGCATCCAGTGAATTAAAAAAGTGAAGAAGCGGGCTTCGCACATTCATGTTATCAGGAACAGCATCGGGTAGAATGGCTACACCATCCATGATCAGCAGGGGTTCATCCGCGGCTGAGGGGTTGCGTAACTGGTTAGGACCATTGCGTAAAACCAGGAAACCATTACGGATGGTAACGCCCGGTATACGGTATAATGAATTTGCCACATTATCGGAACCACTATTCTGCAATTGTTTACTGGTTAATATACGGGAGAAAGAACTTACGCGCTTATCCCTGTTGTATTCTTCTTTTTTGATGGTGGACCGTACGATCACTTCTTTCAGCCAGCCTTTTCCCATCATCACCGTATCCTGTACGGACCGTTTGCGCTGTTCGGTTAAAAATTCTTTTACCCCTTCCACTGAAAATCTTTTTTTCAAAAATGCGGGCGTTACAAACTGCGGAAAACGCAGGAGGGTATCCAGTTTGATCTTTACTTCTTCGGGCAGTTGTCTTTGATCGGTTACCTGCAGATTGAATTTTGTCTGGTCATAATAGCCCACTAACGGGAAACTAAATTCCCCCATCGGGCCGGTTGTGTCTGTTAACACCAGGAGATTCCTGTTGCCCGAGTATACCGTAATGTTGCGGTTGGCAAGGGGTTTTCCGTTCTTATCCTGCACGCGGCCTTTTAAATAAAAACTGCTATCTGCCGGAGGATACGCATCAAATTCAGGATGGTGATCTGTTCTGTTATTTTTTTGCCGAGTAAGCAGCAGCGCGTCGATATCCTCTTCCCTGAGCGTGGTATCCATGAGTGCCCATCTATCGAGTACAGCCAATTCAGCGGCACGCTGCGTGACATCCGTTATCGGTTTTGTTTTCTCTACAATCACGCTGTCAACCACGGTAACATACATGGAAGAAACAAAGGAACGCTTTTCGGCATCGGAAACTGTCACACTTAGCTGTACCGGCTGCCGTGGGCCGTAACTGTCTTTGTCCGTTGTGATAACAAGGCCTGGCTTATTACCAGGCATAAATACACTGCGTTCACTAAGCAGGCGCTGCTCTTCATCAAAAAGAAAAAAATCAGCTACTCCATGCGGAAATTTATATTCGGGAATCATCACCTCATAAGAGCCTTTGCCTATGGCGGCCAGGCAAAGACTATCACCAGACACACCGATGATATAAGTGGACTTATCCCTTTTATATATTGAATCTTCCAGCACCACGCGCAGCTTCCTGCTGCCCTTATCGTTTATTACAGCCAACTGGGACGCGAATGAGTTAACCCTCGGCAATGGAAAGATTTTGGCAGGACTGCCCGCCGTAACCGCGTGGTAGTTTCTCCACGACCAGTTAAAAAAAGTAAACTTTCCCAAGCCATATTGATTGGACTGAAACCGGCTTACGATGGAGTCGTGGTCATCTCTTACCAATCCGCTAACCATTTTGGGGGCACCGCTGCCATCTGTAGATCTGAAACCGATGGTTGTATTGGCACCTCCAACTACTGCACCGCCCTCGGGAAAAAATTCTATCCTGGTCAGAGATGTATCGGTTGCCTTAGGCATAACCCTGTTTTCACGGGCGATGGCTGGCCTGGCAGTATTTACGATATACACTGCCTGCACGCCAATTCGCTCCGGACTCTGCAGCGCCATCAATTGGGTATAGGCACGGATCCAATAAAAACCCGTGCTGACAGAGTCATGCACCGAAAGATAACCGTCTGTTTTAAACTGGCCGGACGGTATGAGAATCTTTTCGATCACACTATCCTTGTCATTCACCAGGTCCACAAACAGGATGTCACTTTGAGATGAAAGTTTGCCGGTGTAAACATTGGTAAGAAAGGAGCGGAACCATATCTTTTCTCCTGCGGCATAAAATGACCTGTCGGAGCGAATGAAAACTGTTTCCTGTTTATTCGCGCGCAGCCCGCGCATTACCCTTGCTGCAAGGGAATCTACCTGCGATTGCCCGGCCTGTGGCATCGCCTCCAAAGAAACCAGTGTTGCCAATAGTAATAATATAATTTTATTTTTCCCCTGCATATTAATTGCGAACTGTGAATTTTGCTTCCTGTGTGCTGCCTGAATGAGGTCCTACAAACAGCTTATAGTCTCCCGGTTCGTATACATATTTCAGGTCCTTGTTATAAAATTTCAGGTCGTTGGTACCGATGCTGAAAACAACTTCCCTGCTTTCTCCTTTCTTTAGAAATATTTTCCGGAATCCTTTCAATTCTTTTACCGGCCGGGCTATGCTGCCTGCAAGTTGTTGCGTGTACAACTGTACCGTCTCTTCTCCATCGTAATTTCCGGTATTGGAAACCGTAACGCGTAATTCCAGTTTTTCATTTCCACTGATCGCAGCCCTGGTTACAGACGGCGCACCATAAGAAAAACTGGTGTAACTGAGGCCGAAACCAAATGGATACAATGGTTCATTGGGAATATCAAGGTAATCTGATTTGAATTTTGGTGAGTCGCCGATATGAAAGGGCCTTCCCGTATTGAGATGATTATAGTAAACCGGTATCTGTCCAACACTGAATGGAAAAGAAACGCTCAGTTTACCTGAAGGATTGTAATTGCCGAACACAACATCCGCCACTGCATTGCCTGCCTCCGTTCCGCCAAACCAAACATCCAGTATCGCCGGGATATGGCTACTTTCCCAGTTCAGTGTTAGCGGGCGTCCATTAAATAATACCAACACTATTTTTTTTCCTGTTTTAGCGAGCGCCCGCAACAAAGCCTGCTGGCTTTCAGGAATGTTGATCATGGCCCTGCTGGACGCTTCTCCCGACATATCGGCCGCTTCGCCCACTACGGCAATTACCACATCCGATTCCTGTGCCACCTGTACCGCTTCATTGATCATATCATCGGCTGAACGCGACTCCGGCTCTATTTCAACACCGAGGGCATTGGTTCTTTTTACAAACTCAGGCTCATCAGCAATATTGGCACCTTTGGCATAGAGAATGGTGGCTTTATTACCCACTACATTTTTGATACCTTCTATAACAGATACCGATTGCTGCCAGTCGCCCGATACACTCCAGGTGCCCAGCATATTTCTTTTACTGTTTGCCAAGGGTCCGATCACCGCAATGTTGCCTGATTTCTTAAGAGGCAGTAACTGGTTATCATTTTTCAGCAATACAAAACTTCTTGCAGCCAATTCCCGCGCAGCGATCCGGTTCTCTGGCGTGAGTATCTCTGCAGCACGTGAAGCATCAATGCCACGATAAGGATCATCGAACAACCCCAGCTTGTATTTTGCTTCCAGCACCCTGCGACAGGCGAGGTCTATCTCAGCCTGGGTTACTTTTCCTTCCTGCAAAGATTTTTTCAGGGTAGTGAGGAATCCTTCGCCTACCATGTCCATATCGAGCCCTGCTTTAAGCGACAGGGCAGATACTGCCTGCAGATCGCCCATGCCATGCGGCGTCATTTCATTTAATGAGGTATAGTCTGATACTACGAATCCTTTAAACCCCCACTCTTTGCGGAGCAGATCCGTCAGCAACCATTTGTTTCCCGTGGCAGGTATTCCATCAATCACATTAAACGAACTCATAACGCTGCCCACACCGGCATCCACTGCTGCTTTATAGGGAGGCATGTACTCATTATACATGCGTACCCGGCTCATGTCTACCGTATTGTAATCACGACCTCCCTCTGCCGCTCCATACAAGGCAAAATGTTTTACACAGGCCATCAGCGAACTGGTGTTGCGAAGATCGTTTCCCTGGTAACCCCTAACCATCGCACGCGCTACCATAGAACCGAGGAAAGCATCTTCACCGGCCCCTTCAGCAATCCTGCCCCAACGCGGGTCACGGGCAATATCCACCATGGGAGAAAAGGCCCAGCTAAGTCCATCCGCAGTGGCTTCCCTTGCTGCAATGCGCGCGCTTTTTTCGATCCATACAGAATCCCAGGTACAGGATATGGCAAGTGGAATAGGGAAAGTTGTCTTATGGCCATGTATCACATCTGAGCCGAAGATCAGCGGGATTTTGAGGCGGCTCTGCGTAACAGCGAGATCCTGCGCTTTGCGAATGCGGTCGGCGCCGATTATTCCAAACAATCCACCCACGTTCCCTTTGCGAATCTTGGCTTCCACATCACTGCTAACCACCGAGCCGGTTACCGCGGCACCGCCCGGTATCAGCAGGTTCAGCTGCCCGATCTTTTCATCAAGCGTCATTTTCTGCATGAGCGCGGTAACAAACTGACCCATTTTATCGGGCTTACCGGTTTGTGCTGCTACAGATAAAGAGAGGGAAAGGAAAAGGATAGAAGCAAAATGCTTAAACATGATTTTGTGTTTATAGGGTTTGCAATCGAAAACATTTATAGCGGTACAAGATACGAACTACTAAGTCAGATAACTTTCATATTGTAAACCTGCTCCGGGTATTCTATCGCGATACATTGCTGTTTACTTTCTGTAACCAGAATGACGATGGCTCATCTGGCCGTGTAAGATTAGGCAATACCTGACGCGTAATCTCATAGCCCTCATTTTTTAAGTGATGTAAGGCAAAGCAGATTTGGAATGCATGGTTATTGTATAAAAAAGCTTCCAGCAGGTATTGTTCATTCCAGAATCGATACAATTCAGTTAGCCAGTCACGGCGGTAATGCAGGGGCGTAAAAATATCATGAATATGAATGAACACTCCCTCCGCCACCATAGGTAACAATTCCATATAGATAAACAAAACATCGTTTCCCGGGCGAATGATGTGTGAGGAATCGATAAAAAGGATATCGTTGGACTCCAGGGTGGTAAATAAATCTATACCTACATCCTCAACCCGCTTCCTGATTAGCGTAATTCCGGGAAGATCCTTCAGCCAGGGTTTCTCAAAGGGCTCAATGCAGACCATTTCCGTGTGTATGCCTTCCTGCCGGTTCTTTTCAATAGCTTGAAGGGCAATCAGGGTACTGAAACCCGAACCGATTTCTATGATCCTCCCGGGTTTGTGGTTTCGGATCATCAGGTAATACAGTTCCGCATCGCCAGGGCCAAAGCTGCCATTGTGTAAATAGAAGGACGCTGCAGATTCATTTTTTTTTAAGGCAATATCCGCCAGTTCGGTGGAATAATTGAGTTCCTGTAAGTTGGCGAGTTGTGACTGAACATCTATCCGGATAGGAATACGGCGTTTGGCAGCAGCATCAAAATCTTTTCCATAACGGAAGCGTGGCTCATAATAATGATCGCGCAGCGGGAAAACACCGATGGCTGAGAAGAGGGAACGCTGCAAAGGAAAATATTCCACACCCAACCTGCGCACCAGTTTTAACAAAGGCAGAAAAATAAGACTCAACGGAAACAGTACGATATCAATGATACCATACAGGATCTTTTTCATACGGGCTTTGCTGAACATGATCAAAGTTTACGAACGACTTTTGAAAAGTCTTTGGCAATTCTGGCCCGCATCAGGTCAGTAGTATCATGCCCCTGCTGCAGCATCTTTACATGAAACTCACATTCATAAAATTCCTTGTCGGCAAAATAGGTAACGTCCATCACGTGAAATTTGACCTTTGAGGAATCATTGTTGACGGAACGGTAAAGAAATTCCGACATGCTTCTCTTCAGGCGGTTCTCCACGTCGGCAGCGGTAGGTTTCTGCGTGCAGGCAACTGCGGCAATAAAAAAAATGGCTATCCAGGTTTTTCTCATGATGGGCAGATTAATATCTTAAATGGCATAAAAGATACAAAGCTTTGCGGTACCGGCATATTTTCCACCGATTTTTGTGAGCAGCCTGCGGCCACCCGCAATAACTATTGCCTAAGTTCAGTAACTTGAGCGATACAGGTAATTGCCTGGCACGACTAAACAACGCTATATGAAAGAAAAATCACTCGACCGGCGCAGGTTTCTCAATACAGCCGCAACCGCCTCAGGCATACTGCTGTTATCCTCTTTACCGAAAAGATCTTCAGCCGTACCTGTGGCTGATGCAAGGATAAGATTTTCCGTTATCGGCATTAACCACGGTCATATTTATGGCATGGCCGATGCTGTTACCAGGGGCGGTGGACAGATGGTTTCGTTTTATGCCAAAGAGCCGGACCTCGCGGCGGCCTTTCTGAAAAGATACCCGCAGGTAAAACAGGCGGCAAGTGAAAAAGAAATTCTGGAAGATAACTCCCTGCATCTGATTATGAGTTCCGGTATTCCCGATGAACGCGCACCGCTGGGGATCCGCGTGATGAAAGCAGGCAAAGATTACCTCGTAGACAAACCCGGTGTTACTACGCTGGATCAGTTGGCAGAGGTAAGACGTGTTCAGAAAGAGACGGCCCGCATTTATTCCATCATGTACAGCGAACGGTTTGAAAACCGTGCCACGGTAAAAGCAGGTGAACTGGTAAAAGCGGGTACTATCGGCAAGGTAATCCAGACCATTGGCCTGGGTCCGCACCGGATGACACCCGCATCAAGACCCGAATGGTTTTTCGATAAAAAAAGGTACGGTGGTATCATAACTGATATTGGCTCTCACCAGTTTGACCAGTTTCTTTTCTTTACCAATTCTACAAAAGCTGAAGTTGTGGCCTCACAAACGGGGAATACGCATCATCCCCAGTATCCTAAATTTGAAGATTTCGGAGACGTGATGGTAAAGGGCGATGGTGGTACGGGTTATATACGTGTAGACTGGTTTACACCAGATGGGCTTGCTACATGGGGAGACGGGCGCCTCACCATTTTGGGTACTGATGGTTATATCGAGATCCGCAAAAATATTGATATCGCTTCTACACATACAGGAGGCAGCCATTTATACCTGGTAACGCAGAAAGAAACCCGGTATATAGATTGCAGTAAGGAGCCACTACCTTTTGGTGAACAACTGGTTAATGATATCATTAACCGAACCGAAACCGCCATGTCGCAGGAACACTGTTTACTGGCAACTGAGCTTGCGCTAAAGGCACAAAAGAACGCGAAGGATATTACATTTAAAAAATAGCGGAAGCAGGGAAGAAAAATAGATGTTCATCTTGGTTGCCCTAATTGTTGCCCTGGTCATCTCCGCGTATATCGGAAAACAGTAAATTGTTCAACAAACGGCTAGTATGGGGCGCTGTGTTTTATTGTCAGTTTT
Source organism: Chitinophagaceae bacterium (assembly GCA_031424835.1). GTDB lineage: Bacteria > Bacteroidota > Bacteroidia > Chitinophagales > Chitinophagaceae > Sediminibacterium. The sequence goes on along the minus strand of JANPIE010000165.1, from coordinate 32,144 downwards.
ATTTTTGTCATTATTTATGTTCCGCGCGGAGGGGCAAACGATGGACGCTGTTACCAACCAGCTTTTCTTCCAGGTATTCAGCGGCAAGCCCGATACATCCATCACCGGCTTTCTAAAGCTCTATGTACCCTCCCTGGCGGAGAAGAAAAAAACCCCAGGCGAATGGATAAAGTTTCAAAACACTGATACGCTGCATATACACGATGAGGTACACAGTTTCCTGTTCACAAGCCATCCCTATTTTAAAGAAAAGTTTGCGCAGGGGAGGCTGGAGATCAGTTGCCGGCGGTATGAAGGACCGCAACTACTTCAGAATATTATGGCTGTGCGGCTTATGTTTGAGTTTAATATACCCCAGGATGCAGAAATGGCATTCACAAGACTGGTTGAAATATTGTCGATGGTAAGTACAGATAAAAGGTTCAGTACCGGAAATGGATCGCAAAACGCGGCTTTCATCAATACAAAAGACAAAACCGGTTTTAACAGGGTGCAAATGAAACTGATGTCAGATCAAACCGCGGTGTACAAATACAAAATCGTATTTGAATCGGGAAATAATATGTAAGCCTATTTGCGCTTTGCCATGCGCGACTTTACCAACTGCAATGCCTTTGATAACTGCTCCTCACGGGTTAGATTGGAATTATCAAGCACAATGGCATCATCGGCTTTACGCAGCGGACTGAATTCCCTGTTGCTGTCAATATAGTCACGCATTTCCAGGTTGGTCTGTACTTCGTCAATGGTGATGCCCGGGTTTTTTGCATATAGCTCCTTGAACCTCCGTTCCACTCTTATTGCGGGATCTGCCGTCACAAAAATTTTCAATTCTGCATCCGGAAAAACGGTCGTGCCAATGTCCCGCCCATCCATGACAATCCGCTTTTTCTCTCCCATTTTCTGCTGCTGGGCCACGGCAAATTCACGTACTTCTTTGATTGCTGACACCTCGCTTACGTGTTCACTCACCAGCATATCTCGTATAAGCGGTTCTACATCTTCATCATTGAGAAACATATCGCTCTGGCCGGTTTGTTCATTATACTGAAAGTCGAGTGTGATTTCTTTCAAAGCCGCAATTACTTCATTGCCCTTGTTCCAGTCAACATGATGACGTAAAAAATAAAGTGTTATGGCGCGGTACATGGCACCGCTATCAATAAAAACATAATTCAATTCATGGGCCAACTGCCGGGCTAGTGTACTTTTTCCGCAGGAAGAATATCCATCAAGGGTGATAATGATCGGTTCCATATCATCGCAACGATACCCATAAAAGTGGGCCCGTTGGCGCGAAGTTATAACAAAAAAAACCGGCGCTGAAAGACGCCGGCTTTTTTAAGGGTATAAAATATTTCTACGATGGCAGCAACACTGTATCCACCACATGAATTACGCCATTACTCTGGAAAACATTGGCAATGGTAACGGTTGATATACCGCCTTTCTCATCCGTTAATACCAGTTTATCTCCGTTCATGGTAGCTGTTAGTGTGCCGCCGGAAACGGTTTTGAGTGCAGCGCTGCCGTTACCCTCCTTAATCATTTTAGCGATACTTTTCGCATCCCATTTTCCAGCAACAACGTGGTAAGTAAGTATTCTGGTTAGCGTTGCTTTGTTTTCGGGTTTAACCAAAGTAGTAACCGTTCCCTTCGGTAGTTTTTCAAAAGCCGCATTGGTTGGTGCAAATACGGTAAAAGGACCCGCACCCTGCAGTGTGGCTACAAGACCCGCAGCTTTCACCGCAGCTACCAGGGTGGTGTGGTCGTTGGAATTAACGGCGTTTTCAACGATATTCTTGGAGGCGTACATCGGGGCGCCGCCCACTTCTACCGTTTGTGCCGTAGAAGCGTTCAAAACAAATGCAGACATGATCATTACTGCGAACTTTTTCATAATTGTGTTTTATAGGTTGGTTGTAATTATTTACAGGTATACATACGGATACCGGTCGTGTATGGTTTTACAACCCAATGCAATTAATAGGAAAAAACTGTGCCGCAATCCGGCGCAAAATGTTATAATTGGTTAAACAGATCGGGAAAATCTGTAATAATTCCGTTTACGCCCAGCCGCTTCAGCTCTCTTATCTTCTCCAGGTCATTAACGGTCCAGGGAACCAGGGATATACCCGCATCCCTGCATTGCTTTACAAGAAGAGGCGTTACCAGTGTAAAGTGCGGGCTGTAAATAGCAGGCAAAAAACCCAGGTCCTTTAGCTGCAAAGCGAGGATTTTTTTATCGCTATCCTCTACCAACAGGGCGGTTTTGATTGCGGGGTAATGTTGATGCAGGTACTGAAGGGTACGCGGATCAAACGATTGTATGGTAACGCGATCCGAGATCTTCTTTTCGCTGATCACGTCTATAAGCAGTTCGATAAATTCGCCGGGTGAGGGGTGAAAAATTCCATCCGTTGCCGACTGCGTTTTGGTTTCGATATTGTACCTGGGAGCAGATGTATGGTGATCAATACTATACTGTTCAACGCTATCTATCATGTCAGACAATAATGGTTTCACAACCGCCATTTTTTGCTGGCGGGGGAAACGCGGATGAGGCAGCAGGCCTACGTCGAATAATTTGACCTGCGCATAATCCATCCGGTAAATATTCAGGTTTTTTTCCTCTGACACCGTAACGGGCTTACCATCGGCATGTGTACTGATCTCGTGGTTGAAAAAAGGTTCATGACTCAGCACTACTTTTTTATCCCGGGTAATACACGCATCCATTTCAAGCGTGGTAACGCCAAGTTCTATGGCCCTTATCATTGCCGGAATGGTATTTTCGGGCATAAGGCCACGGCAACCACGATGACCCTGTTTATCAAAATCTTTTACTTCCAACTTTCCAAGCTGTTTACTGCCGGAACAGGCAGCGATACATACAATGGTAAAAATAAATCCTGTTATTTTCATGCCGGGAAGAATTGATCCTTGCGTTTGCTCATCTCCGCTGCTACAGAACGGGCCTGGGCGTCTCCATTTTCCAGTTTCTCAACTATGGTCTCAAAACTTTTTTTGTCGCGGTTCTGGCTGAGTTTAAACACATGGTCCATCGCAGTAACCTTAATTTCAAAAGCCACGATCGCCTTCACCATGCGGTTGATATAATCATCAGGTATTTCCCTGAATAAAGCCGGGGACGCTGGGTTGTTCTCAAAATGGCTGGTGAGGTCATCAAGCAATTGCAAAAGTGCATCCTCAGGCAGGAAAGATAGCTCCCCTTTGGCGTGCACCGACATATAATTCCAGGTAGAACCCTGTTGTTTATTTTCATACCAGCTTGCGCTCACATAGGTGTGCGGGCCCGTGAAAATGGCCAGTACATTTTTATTCTTTTCGAAAGCGAGATGATGATCATTGTTTTTCATGATATGACCCCGCAGGTAAAGTTGTCCGTCTCTTTCAGAAAACAAAAGGGGCACCTGTGTGGCCACTGGTTTTTGTTGTGCGTCAACGCCGGTTAACAGGGCAAATGGGTGCTGCTTCATAAAATCAAGCACAATGGCCTGGTCCTTTTCCTTGTAGTAAGGTAAATTATACATGCATTGAAGGTAATAAAGATTACAATGTTGCCATTCGCGAAAAAGGATAAATGGTGAATGCAGTGACAACTGTTTTTTCAACACCTGTTTCTCAACGAAATAAAATCAATGATGCCGCAACAACTACACTGTAACTTCAACCGGTTTGGTAACCGGAACATTTGCATTTCGTATGGAGATATTGCGTACCACTGTTGCAGTAAGATCCATAAAAGCCTGCCGGCTTGCGGGATCAGTTCCTACCATAGCAGGTACTCCGGCATCGCCGCCTTCCATTATACTTTGAACCAATGGAATCTGACCCAGGAATGGCAGATCATATTCGTCAGCCAGCCGTTTGCCTCCTTCCCTGCCAAACAGGTAATATTTATTGTCCGGCAACTCTGCCGGTGTGAAGTATGCCATATTTTCCACCAGCCCGATGATAGGAACATTGATCTGGGCCTGGCCAAACATCGCAATACCTTTTTTTGCATCCGCAAGGGCAACATTCTGGGGCGTCGTAACAATTACTACCCCGGTAACCGGTACGGTCTGCATAAGGGTGAGGTGTATGTCTCCCGTGCCGGGCGGCATATCAATTACCAGGTAATCGAGTTCACCCCAATCCACATCGGTTACAAACTGGCGAATGGCGCTGCTGGCCATTGGTCCGCGCCATACTACCGCATTTTTTTCATCAACCAAAAGACCGATACTCATTAACCGGATACCATACTTTTCAAGAGGTACAATCATTCCCTTGCCATTCTTGTCTTTCATCATGGGCCGTTCGCCTCTTACGCCAAACATGATAGGCACACTCGGACCATAAATATCCGCATCCATTAAACCCACTGAGGCGCCTCCTGCAGCCAATGCGAGTGCGAGGTTGCCAGATACAGTACTTTTTCCTACGCCCCCTTTCCCGCTCACCACCGCGATAATGTTTTTTACGCCGGCCAATACCTGCTGGTTGTCTTTACGGGTGGTAGAGGTATTGGCAGTAAAATTAACGGTAACATTGGCCTCTTTGTTTACCAGTAACCGTACGGCATTCTCACTGGCCATGCGCATCATATCTTTCATGGGGCAGGCAGGTGTGGTAAGCACGATGGTGAAACTCACATCATTGCCTGCAATAGCTATATTCTTTACCATGTTCAGTGTTACCAGGTCCTTGCCCAGGTCGGGCTCCTGTACATTGCTTAATGCCTTTAAAATATCGGCTTCTGTCATCACGAAAGTTTTTGTTAAAAAAGAATCCAGGCCGCAAAGTTAACCCCTTGCGGCCTTACTTTGTCGGAAATAGAATGGTTTGCCACCTGAATTTATGTGCAAAAGGCTTGTATTTTTGACTGAATGATGAAACTGCTACGATACCCTTTCCTGCTTGTTCTCTTATTTTTCTTCCAGCAAAGCTGGTCGCAGCAGCAACCTGTGAGCCCTTACCGGGATTCGGTGGTGCAGTTATATGGTGTGGTAATGACAGCCGACAGTTTACAGGGCATACCCTCCTGCAGTGTAATCGTGGAAGGCAAAGGCAGGGGAACCATTACCAGTTATGATGGCGTGTTTTCTATAGCGGTTATGAAAGGCGACCGCATTACATTTTCCAGTATTGGATATAAAGACAGGAGTATTTCCATTCCACGGGACCTCGATGGCAACCAATACAGCGTGATACAATTACTGATCAGCGATACCACTTATCTTCCCGCCACCATATTAAAACCGCGGCCTACACGTGAACAGTTTGAAAGGGATTTTGTGAATAACAAAGTGGCGGATGACCTGTATGAAACGGCGCGTAAAAATACCGATGAAGCTACCCGCCGTGCATTGATCGCCACGCTTCCTGCCGACGGAAGGGAAGCGGTAAACTACCAATTGCGCCAGCAGGCCAGTAAAGCTTATTACAGCGGGCAGTTACCGCCTATGAATATTCTCAATCCCGCAGCCTGGGCAGAATTTGTAAAGGCCTGGAAACGCGGTGATTTCAAAAAGAAGAAATAAGCTGGCTTTCACCTTACACAACGGTTTATCGCCTTCATTACAAAAGAAAAGACCAGAGACAGCATGCACCTGTCTCTCATCTCCGCGGCGAATTAAAACGCCGTCTTGCGCAGTATGTTCTTCCACTAATTTTCAGAAATCTTCAATTAAATTCTTCCGGAGTAGCCTAAGATTTTACATTTGTCCTGTAACCCAATTTTTTCCCATTAAAATACCCGATCATGGCAATTAAAAACATAACCGTTGTGGGCGCCGGCACCATGGGGAACGGTATCGCCCATGTTTTTGCGCAGGCTGGCTTTTCTGTAACCATTGTAGACGTGCAGGGGGGACAACTGGAGAAAGCAATACAGACCATCACCAAGAATCTTGACCGGCAGATGGCCAAAGGAACCATCACGGCCGAAGAAAAAGAGCGAACCCTGGCTAACCTAACCACCAATACAGTACTTTCCAAAGGCATAGAGAAGGCAGACCTGGTGGTGGAAGCAGCTACTGAGAATACTGAACTGAAACTGCAGATCTTTGAACAGTTGGACAACCTGGCCCCCACCGGCGCGATACTGGCTACCAATACATCTTCTATTTCCATTACTAAGATAGCCGCGGTAACCAACCGTCCGGGACTGGTGATAGGTATGCATTTCATGAATCCTGTTCCTGTGATGAAACTGGTAGAGGTAATCAATGGATATGCTACCAAAAAGGAAGTAACTGCAACCATCGTGGATCTCAGTCATCAATTGGGTAAGTTACCCTGCGTGGTGAACGATTATCCCGGGTTTATTGCAAACCGCATACTCATGCCCATGATCAACGAAGCCATCTGCAGTCTCTATGAGGGTGTTGCAGGTGTTGAGGCGATCGATACGGTAATGAAAACAGGGATGGCACACCCGATGGGGCCCTTGCAACTGGCAGATTTTATTGGTCTTGATGTTTGCCTTAGCATTTTACGTGTATTGCACGATGGATTTGGCAATCCAAAATATGCGCCCTGCCCCCTACTCGTAAACATGGTGGCAGCAGGCAAGCTCGGGGTAAAAAATGGGGAAGGTTTTTACAGGTATACACCCGGAAGTAAAGACATGGTGGTTAGTGAACGCTTCCTGAACTGATTTCAAAACTGCTTATGTTTTTTATATTCTCAAAAGTTCTGTATTTCCTGCTGGTTCCTTTCTGGTGGCTCGTTATATTATTTATCTGGATGAGGTTGAGCAGATCCCCCAGAAAAAAGCGCATACTGCGTACCTGTATTATCGTGGTAGCCATCCTATTTTCAAACCCTTTTTTTTATCGGACCATGGTGAGCGCATGGCAGCCGGCACCCGTTACATTCCCTGACAGCGCCAGGTATAACGCGGGAATTGTTCTGGGAGGGATGTCAGGATATGATAAAAACCAACGCGGGTATTTCGGCGATAATGCAGACAGGTTTATCCAAACGGCCAGTCTCTATCATCGTGGCATCATACGGAAGATCATTATCAGCGGGGGTACCGGCTCGCTCGACCAAAAGGGAAAGCCGGAAGCAACTTTTCTGAGGACAAGTTTCCTGGAGAATGGTGTGCATGACAGTGATATCATCGTGGAAAGCCGATCCAGGAATACTTATGAGAACGCTATCTATTCTAAAAAGATTCTCGATTCACTGCAATTGAAAGCACCTTATGTTATCATAACCTCTGCTCTGCACATGAGGAGATCTGAAAGCGTGTTTCGAAGGGCAGGTTATTCGTTTGTCTCTTTTCCCTGTGATTATAAAGTAAATCCCACAACCTTTGGAGTGGATGATGTGCTGCCAGATATTTCTCTCCTAAATAAATGGGCCTACTTTCTGAAAGAAATTGTTGGTTTGTATGTGTATAAACTAACAGGCAGAGCATAGCTACTGATGTTGTGCTACTTCCACTGTGTGCAGTTGTTTGAGTTTATACAACACTTCGTCCAGGCGTGATTTTGAGATCCCGATCGAAAGCTGGCAGAACAGTTGCATTTCCTGCCTGCCTATGGTGCAGTTATACTGCTTTACAATATTCATCACTTCATTAACCTGCGTATAATCAAACTGCAATACATACACCAGTTCAATAGGCTTTTGCACAATGGGAACCAGTTGCAGCGCCATGGCTGCTACAGAACGGTAGGCCTGTATCAGTCCGGGCACACCCAATAAAGTACCACCAAAATAACGCACAACAATGATGGCAACATTGGTGAGGTGTTTGCTGTCTATCTGGCCCAATATGGGACGCCCTGCTGTACCGGATGGTTCCCCATCATCACTTTGACGAAAGACATTACCATCAAAACCCAGTCTCCAGGCAAAACAATGATGCACCGCTTTGGGATGTTCTTTTTTTGCGCGTTGCAATAGCTGTTTGCATTCTTCCACTGACTGCACGGGGTAGGCATACGCGAGGAACCTGCTGCCCCTGTCTTTGAATTCAGCGAAAGCTTCTTTCTCTATCGTGTAATAGTATTCCTGTTCGCTCATAACGTATCTCCAAAAGCGATCAGGTAAATAGCGATCAGTGACAAAATAATCCCCATCCAGTTAACCCGCGACAATCTTTCTTTAAAAAGTAACCACGCAGCCACTGAACTGAATAAAACAATTCCCATATTATTTACAGGTATGCTGGCGCTGCTTTGCCAGGGGCTGCTTTTTAAAAAACGTACAAGACACCAGATGGAAAAATAATTAGGGATACCGATGATGACACCAGCCAGCAAATGCCGAAAGGAGAACTGCAATTTTCCGCGGATGTACTGGATAACAAGAATGGTGGAGCCGATAACGGCCGCGGACAGAAAACTACTGATCAGGTAAGCGTTTTTATTTTCTTCGGTGACATACGTTTGCTGCACATGATTCAACAGGGCATCCAGTAAACCGCTGCCGATGAATAATGCAACCGGGAGCATAAAGATCCACTTACTGCCAGCGTTGTCTTTACCTGCGCGGTCCCTGCGCTGGTAGCAGGTAAGTACCACAGCCACAAGGGCCAGTACAACACCTGCCAGTTTCCAGCCTGTAACGGTTTCATTGTAGAGGTATACGCTTAGCACTACCGGTATGATAAGCGAAAGTTTATTGGCTACCGAAGCAACAGCCACACTGATCTTCTGCGTAGTCAGGCCAATGATATTGAAGATGGATACAAACAGTACACCCATCACGCATGCCCATTTAAACCAGGGTGTGGCGATGGCCTGGGCATTTACAGGAAAAGATCCGTTTACGATCGACCCGGTAATTACGCAGGTGATATAATTGAAAACAATGGCCTGGAAAATATTAATCTTATATTTCTCACATGCTTTGAACGCAAGTGTCAGGTAACTGGTAAGTATGATACTTCCGATAAGATAGAGCATGCGGCCTGGGTGTTTATGGGTTTACCTGTTTTGATTCGTATTGGGGGTTGGTGTAGTAGGTAATGGAATCAGTAAGTACCATTTCTTCTGCAGCGGGTTTTTGTTTGGGAAGACTGGGCGCTTTGAGCCCTTCTTCCAGCACCTGGGTGGTATTGGTAATTATTCTGGCTTCATCCCATAGTCCTTTGCTTATAAAAGATTGCAGGAGCCTGGCGCCACCTTCCACTATTAAACTAAGCAACTTTTTTTGATAGCATGCATGCAGTATCTGCTCTACAACCTCCTGGCTACGGTCCAACTGATAATAAACAAGCCCTTTCTGTTCTTCGGTTTTTACGTAGTTAAGCAGTATGGTTAACTGGTTTCGATCGTATACTTTTAAACCCATTGGCAAACGCAGCGACGGATCTAAAACCATGCGTACGGGGCTGTTACCTGACCACAGGCGGTTAGTAAGTGAGGGATCATCCGCCAGGGCGGTATTGGCGCCTACAAGGATTGCGGCTTCCTCGCTTCGCCATTTATGTACAAAACGGTTGGTTTGTTCATTGGAGATGATCAGGCGTGTTGCCGGCTCGTTGCTACCCTGCACCGGTTGCCTACCTGCGATCATGCCATTAGCCGTCTGTGCCCATTTTAAGATAATATAGGGCCTGCGGTGGGTATGGAATGTAAAGAAACGTTTATTCAATTGAAGGCACTCGTCATTCATCACGCCAGTTACCACTTCAACCCCTGCGTTCTCCAGTTTTTCAATGCCTTTACCGTTTACCTGTTCAAAGGGATCCCGGCAACCGATCACTACTTTTTTCACCTGTTTGCGAATGATCAGATCCGCGCAGGGGGGTGTCTTACCGAAATGCGCACAGGGTTCGAGGCTTATATAGAGGGTGGCAGCCGGTAGCAAACCTTCATCTTCCTTCGAAACATGGTTAAAACAATTTACTTCGGCATGCGCCTGTCCATATTGTTCATGAAAGCCTTCTGCGAGTATCCTGTCGCCGTACACGAGTACCGCACCTACCATCGGGTTCGGCGCTACCTTTCCTATGCCCTGCAAGGCAAGCTCAATACAACGCTGCATATATCGTTCATCCGTCTGGGGCATAAGAGAATTGGCAAAAATAACCAAATGGTGCTAACATTGCAGCATGACCATCCGTTCGGCCCAACAGACATTACTGGCGCAGTTAAGACAGCTTTATGAAGAGAGAGAAGCCGCCAATATAACCGATTGGGTGATGGAATATATTACAGGTAAACGAAAAACAGACAGGCTGCTCGTTGCCCACGAGATGATGCCGGCAGAATGGCAACGTATCTGGCACAGGATTGGGCAGGAACTGCTTACGAACAAGCCCGTGCAGTATGTATTGGGCGAGGCTTGGTTTGCAGGTTTGAAATTCTTTGTAAATGAGCAGGTACTGATACCAAGACCCGAGACAGAGGAATTGGTGGAATGGTTGGCGCAAAGTGCAGGCTTAAAAAATACGGGGCACAAATTGCTGGATATTGGTACGGGAAGCGGATGCATACCCGTGGTGTTGAAAAAGAAAATACCCGAATGGCAGGTTACAGCCCTGGATACCAGTGCCGGCGCCCTGGCAATCGCTTCCAAAAATGCGGTACTACATAAAGCTGACATAGAACTGCTGCAGCTAAACTTTTTGGACGAAAATGCTTGGCTACCTTTAACCGTATATGATTGCATTGTAAGCAACCCGCCTTACATAAGGCAGTCTGAGAAGGAAAGCATGGAGAAAAATGTTGTGGCTTTTGAGCCTGGCATTGCGTTGTTTGTGCCTGACGAAGATGCATTGCTGTTCTACCGAAAGATTGCACTGTTTGCCAAAACCCACCTGTCAAAAGATGGGATGATCTTTCTGGAAATCAATGAAGCATTGGGTGACAGCGTAACAGAACTACTCATACGCGAAGGGTATACTGCAGAATTGAAGAAGGACCTGCAGGGAAAAGACAGGATGATAAAGGCAACCTGGGGAACTTGAAAATTTAAAAACTTTTTTGTCTTATTAAATTTAAAATTTCACCCTAATTATTATCTACGGCCATCACAGGGGTGGCTCCCAACCTTTTAATTACCTGCATCACACGAATAGCAGTGCCAAGATGCGAGGTGCTATCCCCATTGATCACCACCGAAGGTTTATCGGTCTCCTTATCCAGGTAGGCTTTCAATTCTGTTTCGAGTTGCTCGATTCCTATTTTTTTCTGGGCAAGGAAAAGATTCTGGTCCTTGTCTACCGTAATCACTACTGTCTGTTTGGATTTGGTATCACTTTTGGCTTTCGGGTTTGAAACCTTGATCACATTAGGATTGGCCAGTGTGGAAACGATCAGGAAGAACAATAACAGAATGAACAGGATATCGTTGAGGGCACCTGTATGCACTTCGGGATGAGCTCTTAATCGTTTCCGGATGTCCATTAATGAACAATTAGTAATTAATGATTGGCAATTAATAATTGGTCCTGCTTTGAGGCTTTTGCGTTTTTACAGGTATCGGCATAGGGCGCAGTTTCCTTGCTTCGAATGACCTGATCACTTCTTTGATGTACTCACGTATCTTTTTCATAGTAATTGGGGTTTAAGATTAACACTGTATCATTTACCTCGTCGGTTCCTGTAATATATCGATAAATTCTGCACTTGCCGCTTCCATTTTATTAGCGGTTTTATCTATCAGGGTTGTTAAAGCGTTATGTCCTATGTACGCCAGCAGACCAATGATCAGGCCCGTACCGGAGGTAATCATTTTAACATAGATACCACCCGCAATATCATTGAGTGTGAACTGACCGGAACTTGCGATACCATAAAACAATTGTATCATACCAATAATGGTACCCAGGAATCCAAACATAGGCGCTATGCCTGCAATGAGGGAAAGTATCGAAAGGTTTCTTTCCATACTGTACATCTCCAGTTTACCCACATTCTCCATGCTTTTTTCGATGGCATCGATGGGTTTACCAATACGCTGCAGTCCCTTATCAATCATTCTTGCAACGGGATTATTTGTATTCCTGGCAAGACTGCGTGCTGCCGTAACGTTTCCTGAAATAATATGATCACGGATAATGTTCATGAAATTATCCTCAATACGCGAGGCTTTGCGAATTGCGAGCAGTCTTTCAATAAAAACAAAAATGGCGATCACCAATAACAGGTACAGGGGGTACATGATCCAGCCACCTTTTTCCAGCAGGCTCCAGAGAGATATTTTTTCCGGTGCAGGCAGGGCACCGGCCACTTTTTGTAAGCTGTCTATCTGAAGGAAATGAAACATCTGTATATAGATTTGGGTTACACTAAAATTAGATGCTTCTACAAAAGAACACAGCAGTTGTTAATAAAAATGTTATCGGGTTGCGTTTTATGAAAGCTTTTACACATCCGGGGGCAGGGCTGCAGGCGTGAATCGTGAGACGTGAGGCGTGAGAGTGAGTGATGAACGACGGGCTTCTAAACCCTTTCTCACCTCTCTCACTTTTCACATCTCACGTCTCACGATTCACGTCTCACGCCTCACGACCCGCCCCATCATTTCCCATTCTCCTTCATCTTCACCATCGCCAAAATCTGGCGCATATTGTTTTCCATGCCTTCCGGACTACCGTCCAGGAAAATCACATTACCCTTGCCCAGCTCTGCAAAGTTCTTGATGGCTTCGGTCCACATGCTGAAAAGGATCACGTTGGTATCCAGGTTGGCCTGTTTCATCTGTTCGGCCGCCTGGCTCATACCCTTGGCCACTTCTTCACGGAACAACGCCACGCCCTGGCCTCGCAGTCGGGCCGCTTCTTTCTCCGCGTTGGCAGAAATTTTGATCGCATTACCCTCCGCTTCTGCGGCTTTTGTTTTTGTGATCAGCAGGGCCTGGCCCTCATTTTCTGCGGCTGCCTTCAGGTTATTACTTGCTACCACCCGGCTCATACTTTCCATGATTACCTGGTCGAACGTAATATCATTGATCTGGAGATCCTGAAGATGGTAACCCCAGCTTTCCAAAGACTGGTCTATCTGTTCTTTTACAAACTCCACAATCTCCCTTCGAAGCAGCAATATTTCAGCTTGCCTTTTGGTGGCAACAAAACCCCGTATACTTCCTTCCACCGTGCGAATCAATGCCTGCATCAGGTCTTTGTCGCTGATGAATTTGAATGCTACATTCTTGATTGTTTCCTCGTCCTGGTTAATAACAGAGTACAATAACATACTCTTAAAATAAACATTGGCCTGGTCAAGTGTTACCGCCTGGAACTCAAGTTCAACGGAACGGTTCTGGATGCTTACCGTTTTATATACCTGCTCCAGTAAAGGAATTTTGAAATTAAGACCGGGACGCAAAATGCGCTGGTACTTACCAAACATAGTAACAACAGCGATTGATCCCTGGTTAACGGTAACCAATCCACTAAAAATGATGAATAACGCCACCAATATCCACCAGTATTGCGCTAGCAGTTCCATAGTTTTGATTTTTATGTAAGTTAATTGGTTAGTAGCAGAAACTACAGGATTATTACAGCATCATTCTCCACGAAAAGACGGCCAGTCATCCCCCTGCCCCAAAACAATACAAATCATCGCAGCGCGGGTGAGCAACAACCGGTTGTGCGGTACTAGAGCCCGGCAATCAACAGGCTAGTCCTTGCAGCCACTTCGTTTTGCGCTGCAGTAATGGCTATTACAATCTTTTTAGAAGGCCCTCCCGCCTGGAGGTTTACCATTTTACCGAGGGCATCTTTATAATAGCTACCCCATACTTCAAGAATATGCGCCTCGGTTTGCCGTTTACCCGATTTTTGTATCGCTTCTTTACTGAGGGCCGTTTCTACTTCCAGCCTTTTAAACGCGGTTTCTTTTAACTCCTTCACCAGGAACAGCGCCGTAGTTTCATTCATGGAAGTAAGCATCATGGCCGAGACCAAGGCAGATACTCCCACATTCTTCATTTCCCATGCCGAAACATTTTCCAGCCTGTCTGCGTCGGTGTGATAAAACACATCTGTAAAATGCCACATCAACAAACCGGGAATTTTCGCATTCAGAAAAGGTGTGTGATCTGAGCCTCCTTCAAAAGGATTTGTCTTTACAACCCATCCATTGGTACGCGCCTGGTCGAGGCAGCGATTCAAGATATAATCATTGAAATAATGAGGTGTGATGGCGCTCTCCGGTAAGGCACTACCGCCCCATTCACTATGTTTTTCTTCACCTCTTGTCCATACAGCCGAGGGATCGGGCATTTTTTCTATAAGGAAACTACCGCCGGTTTTTTTTACATCCTCGCCCACCATATCAAGACTCATACCCCATTGAATGCCTTTTGCGCGCTCCTGGTCTTCGGTCACATATCTGCGGGTGGAAACAATCTCATCTCCCCATAAAAAGGTGACACTTCTATTAGGGATGAATTTTTTATTGCGGACCAGTTCTGCGCATACCCTGGCCATTTCTGCCAGCGTACCTACGCCGGTTGCATTATCATTGGCACCCGGTTCCTGCACATGCGCTGAAAAAACAAAACGCTCATTGCTGTGTGTATTTCCTTTAACATCTGCAACAATGGTGAGTTCCTCCGCTGCATACATTTTGGTGGATATTTTTATGCGTAAACGGACAGGCCCTTTCGCCAAAGCCTTTTTCAAACGATCTTTTGCATAGGTTGATAACAATATGCCAAAAGTTTTATTCACACTGTCGGCTCCTGGTATAGATGAGAATTGAATAGAATGGATATATTTCTGTGGCTGTGTATATTTTGGCAAGGCGTAGCCCAATGCACCCATGGCTCCTCTGCCCAGCGCAGCCCGATGCACCTGGCCAATACCCTGCTCCGAAAACAGTACCTTATTGGTAAGATCAAGTTTATTGAGTTCTTCGTTCGAAATTTTTTCCGCGTATACCAGGTCTACTACTATCCCTTCGGGGGGTGTGCTGCCGGAATTAATGGCCAGCATATTCCGGTTGGTGGTGAATTGGAGTAATGGCTCAGCCTCCCCAATGATTTCCAGTTTCGCATCAACGGGTTCCCAGGTGAAGCGCTTCATAGGGCGTTTCTCAATGCGGTAGGTTAACAGGTCTGCGGCTTTTGCCAGTTTTTCATTTATATAGCCGGCCTTTTTAAGAATGTCTTCCACGTAATAAATGCTTTCATCAAATGCCTTATTGCCAGCAATGCGCCAGCGTTTTTCCACGAAAGCTACGGTCTGGTAGGCATTGTTTTCTTTAAACGCTTTGCGGGCTTCATAGAAGTATTTCCTTAATACAGGATCCTGCTGGCTAAGCGAGAACAGGGGCAGGAGAATGATCAGAGGCAGGAAAAGCAACTTCATTTTCATAGACAATTTATCCATTCGGGATGCGGGTTTCAGGTAATGAAAAATAGGTAAGAGGGATGTAACAACTCAACCGGAACCCGAAAGTACTATGCTTTTTCTTCCCAAACCTTTACCAGTTCCACCAGCACTTCCACTGCTTTCTCCATATCTCTTACGCCGATCCATTCATGCTTACTGTGTATGGCCTGCATCCCGGTAAAGATATTGGGACAAGGCAGGCCCATGAAACTCAAACGGCTGCCATCTGTACCTCCGCGGATGGGTTCCTTAATGGGTTGTAACCCCACACGTCTGTAGGCCTCTTCTGCATTGGCGGCAATTTCCGGATGGAGATCAAGGATTTCTTTCATATTCCTGTACTGCTCCTGTACCACAAAATGCATTGACGCTTTGGGATATTTTTGTAGTACGTTTTCTGCCAGCGTTTTTAATTTGCTTTCATGAACCGCCAACTGGGCAGTATCAAAATCACGAATGATCAACTCAATCGTTGCGGTTTCAGCCGATCCTTCTATCCGCAGCGGGTGTACAAAACCCTCTCTTCCAGCGGTGGTTTCAGGGCACCATTCATGCTTTGGCAAAGCGGTGATTATCTCTGCCGCTATCTTCAAGGCATTTACCATTTTATCTTTTGCGTAACCAGGATGTGAAATCACACCATTGATCTGTATGTTCACACCATCAGCGCTGAATGTCTCATCTTCAAAAGTTCCCATCTCTCCGCCATCAAGCGTATAAGCGACATGCGCATTTAATTTTTTCAGGTCAAGCCTGGCAGTACCCTGCCCCACTTCTTCATCCGGCGTAAATAACAACCTGATCTCCCCATGTTTTATACCGGGATGCAAAACAAGATACCGGGCAAGATCCATGATCACAGCAACCCCGGCTTTGTCATCTGCGCCCAATAAGGTTAACCCGCTTGCCGTAATGATATCGTATCCAATATGCTCTTTCAGATAGGGGTACTCAGCGGGAGTGATAACCTGCGAAGGATCATCAGGCAGAACAATATCCTGCCCCTGGTAATTTTTGTGCAGGATAGGTCTTACAGATGTACCACTACAGTCGGGCGCAGTGTCTACATGGCTGCAGAAACAAACTACCGGCACCTGCTTAGGTGTAGTGGAAGGGATGGTAGCATACACGTATCCATACTGATCAGAATGCGCATCAATGATACCCATGGCGCGAAGCTCCCCGGCGAGCAAAACAGAAAGCTGTTTTTGTTTCTCTGAACTGGGATGTGTGCCACTATGCGGATCACTCTGCGTATCGATCCTTACATAACGCATAAAACGTTCGGCTACCGTAAAAGTATCATCCCCTGTCATGCGGCTGGATTTTTATGCAAAGTAAAAGGGGGGGTTTGGAGTTTGGAGTTGTCTTTTTTGAAGGTAGAGAGTCGAATGGTATGTTCTTTCTCTATCATGTTTGTCGCACAAAGCATAGCAACACTATACCCAACTTCAGACTCCAAACTCCAAACTTTACCTCCTTATGGCATAATGATCAACGGCTTACCGCCACTGATCTCTACCAGTTCAAGGTCGAATGTAAGGTCCTCGCCGGCGAGTGGATGGTTGGCGTCAAGAATCACCACTTCTTCTTTCACCTCTTTGATCACAACGGGGAAATTTTGACCGGAGCCATTGCTCATATTGAGTTGCATACCTTCTTCAGGCACCATGTCTGCCGGGAAACGCTCTTTTGGAAATTCCATAATCATTTCTTCCTGCTTGGGACCGTAAGCCTCATCGGCGGGTATTGTAATGGTTTTCTTTTCCCCTATTGCCATGCCGGTAACACCGGTGTCAAACCCCGGAATGACCATGCCCCCACCTACTTCGAATTCCAAAGGCTCACGCCCTTCAGAAGAATCGAATGTAGTACCATCAGTTAACTTTCCATGATAATGCACTTTTACAGTATCACCTTTTTTTACTTGTTGCATATGTTGATTTTGAATTAAATGTGTTAAGGCAGATGCATGCCTTTTCTCACTAAGCAGGGGAAAAAGAATAACATTCTCTTCGGCAAAAGTACAACCATAAATTATAAACAGGGCTGTATTTTTGACTAACTTTCCCCCGTAAGCAATTTTATATGAAAAAAATTTATACGCTTGTATTATTGAACCTTATCATAGGTGGTTTGTGTGCCCAATCAGTGCCATTACCGGTACAGCCCGCAGCTTACCGCACACAGGTATACCTACCCTTATTAAAGGGCAAACGCATTGGCGTTTTTGCAAATCACACAGCTACTGTTGGTACAAGGCACCTGGTTGACACGCTGCTGTCCTTAGGCATTCATATCACCAAAGCATTTGGTCCCGAGCATGGATTCAGGGGGCAGGCGGATGCGGGTGAGAAGATCGATAACTATATAGACCCGGCTACCGGTATCCCGGTAATTTCTCTTTATGGTAAAAAAAGAAAGCCGTCTGCGGAGGACCTGGTGGATATTGACATCCTTTTATTTGATATACAGGATGTAGGTACCCGTTTCTATACCTATATTTCCTCACTTCAGGAATTTATGGAAGCTGCGTTTGAACACAGCAAACCCCTGATGATCCTTGACAGGCCCAATCCCAATGGTTTTTATGTTGACGGCCCCGTACTTGATACTGCTTACCGCAGTTTTGTAGGCATGCAGCCTGTACCCATCGTTTACGGAATGACAATGGCAGAATATGCGTTCATGATTGCCGGCGAAAAATGGCTGAGTGCAAAAGCCAATGAGAAACACGAGTATTACAAACGTGCAGAGAATTCGAAAGATACGCTGTTCCATTTCCAGGTAATCAAATGCGGCAACTACACACATAACAGCAAATACCAATTGCCCGTAAAGCCCTCTCCCAACCTGCGGGATATGCCTTCTATTTTCTGGTATGGCACTACCTGTTTGTTTGAAGGTACAGCACTTAGTGAAGGCAGGGGCACGGATCATCCCTTCAGTATATTTGGCCATCCTTCATTGCCCCGCAACCTGTTTGCTTTTACGCCTACCAGCAGGGATGGCGCCAGGGAACCTAAATTAAAAGACAAACTGTGTTACGGATGGAACCTGTTTGGACCCAACCACGAAGTATTAAAACAGGTTGATAATAAAATACAGATCAAATACCTACTCGAAGCTTACAGGCTTTTCCCCGATAAAGAAAACTTTTTTATCAAACCGAAAAGCGGTAAACCAACCGATTATTTTTTCAACAAACTTGCAGGCAGCGATGAATTGATGCAACAGGTAATAGCGGGTAAAACTGAAGCCGAGATCCGCCAAAGCTGGCAGCCCAAACTTGAAGCGTTTAAAAAGATCAGGAAGAAATATCTATTGTATGCAGACTTTGAATAGTTTATCAGCCAGGGGCAAATGATTGGTTTGCGCTGGCACAATCAACCAGAAAACAACCATCACTGAATGTTAACTCCTAATACCAATCAACAAACACCAAACCCCGCTCCCCGCATTATCTTCATGGGTACACCGGATTTTGCTGTGGCATCACTGGATGCGTTGGTACAGGCGGGGCTTATTATTGTGGGGGTAGTGACTGCCCCGGACAAACCGGCTGGAAGAGGAATGAAACTAACGCAAAGTGCTGTAAAAAAATATGCTGCAGAAAAAGGGTTGCCCGTTCTGCAACCCGAAAAATTAAAAGCACCGGCGTTTATTGAACAACTCCATTCGCTTGCTGCGGATCTGCAGATAGTCGTAGCTTTTCGTATGTTACCTGAAATCGTTTGGAGCATGCCACCAATGGGCACCATTAACCTGCACGGTTCTTTGTTACCGCAATACCGCGGCGCCGCGCCTATTCATTGGGCAGTGATCAATGGCGAAAAAGTAACCGGCGTTACCACGTTCAAATTGCAACATGAAATAGATACAGGCAATATACTATTACAGGAAAGTTTTGCGATAGGCGACGACGAAACAACCGGAGAAGTACACGACCGGATGAAAATGGTTGGCGCCAGGCTATTGGTAGAAACCGTAAAAGGATTGGCCGACGGCAGTTTACAGGAAAAAGCACAGTCCACGATCATGGGAGCAAATCCACAGTCGCTGAAACATGCGCCAAAAATATTCACAGAGACCTGTTTTGTGCATTGGGACCAGCCCTGCCAAAAAATTCATAACCTGGTTCGCGGTCTATCCCCATTTCCCGGGGCCATTGCCAGTCTTGACGGAAAAACACTAAAGATTTACCGAAGCAGTAAAGAAGAGACTGCGCATTCGCATGAACCCGGTAATGTTTTTACTGATGGAAAAACTTACTTAAAATTTTCCTGCACCGATGGTTACCTGCATGTGCTGGATCTGCAACTGGAAGGAAAAAAAAGAATGAAGACAGATGATTTCCTGCGTGGCTACCGGGTAGCCGGCTAAAGCCTGTAAAACTTGGTTTGCCTGAAAATCCTATGTGAATTCATTGGGGTGACACATATCAACGCACTGGACCCCATACCGAAACCAGGCATTACGCTTGCCTGATTTTATTTTGTCAATTGTTTTTTTAGCTCTGTAAGGTCTACCATTCCCTGCCTGCGCCACACTTCCTTTCCTTTGCGATAAATGACAAAGGTTGGAATGGCCTCTACCTTCAGCGCTTTCATCACTTCTATGTCATTGCCTCCATCCACTTTCTGAAGTGCAAAAACGCCCGGTAGATCAGCTTGTAACTGCGCAAGAACGGGTTCCATTTTTTTACACGGTGGACACCACTCTGCGCCGAAGTTTACCAATACCCATGCTGCCGAAGTCGTTTGCTCCCTGTATTTTTCCAGCGACAACTGGGCAGTATTTTCCACTGACTCAACCGTTTTACCATCCAGTTTCCAGGCCGTAAGACCACCTTTAAGGTTCTGCACATCGGTAAATCCATTTTCCACCAACCATTTCGCCGCCTGCGCACTCCTGATGCCGGCAGCACAATACACGAGCAAAGGCTGATTTTTATCCAGGTATTTTACGCGCTCCGCAAACTGTTCCTTATTGAGCCAATCAGCCTGCAGCGAATTTTTCAGGTGCCCTGTGCGAAACTCACTTGCGGTGCGCACATCGAGTAATTGTGAATGAGGCAACTGCATGCGTTTTTCAAAGGCTGCTGCGGTGACCCCATCCTGTGCATAGCCTGCAAGAGAAAGAAAGACAAATAGGATAGATACAATTTTTTTCATGGAATGATTATTCAAAATGCGTGACGGTAACGGTGAATTTAGGCTCTGTGATGCCCAATGTAGAAGCGGCCGAATTACTCATGCGTAACAGCAATCCTGAGGCACCTTTGGTTTCCTGCAAAGGACCAAGCACTTTTGCGCAGATACTTTTGTTGTTAGGTGCCGTTATCCGTACAATGGTTTCGGGAGCGATATCATTGATCAGTACATAATACTTTCTGTCTGTCCAGCCGCTGATGGTTTTAAAAGTTGCTGCATCACCTGAATGAAACTGTTGCGTTTTGTCTTTAGGCTGTTGCGAATAGGGCAGGGCAAAATAACCTTCATCTCCTTCTTTGGGTAGGTATTCAGATGATGACTCAGGCTTTTTTACCTCGATAGTCCGGGTTATTGGCGGATCATTTTTTAGTGCCGCTCTCTCCTCTTTTTTTATGGCCAGAATGGTTTCCGTTGTTTTCGCGGGTAGCTCTTCCTTCTTAACAGGCGGTTTGCTTTCCGCTTTAACCACTGCGAGGTCTGCTGCATTCTTTGGTATCTCATCCTTTTTAAAATCGGCTGGTTTATTATCACTTACCCGCGCATTCACCATATAACCAATGATAATGGCCTGCCCTGGTTTCACTCCCTCATCCTTTAGCCCGTTCCAACTGCGTAAGGATGCAATGGAAACCTTATTGGCCTTACTTAACGCGGGCAGGTTATCGCCTTTTCCAATGATATGGTAGATGGGCGCGCTGTTACCATCGCCTTTTGTCCGGATAAGATTGTACTCGGTCAGTGGGATTTTTACCTGCGTTCCTTTCAAAAGAACGGTATTGGCGTTTAGCCCGTTGTAAGTGGATAGTTTTGTAACGGATTGCCCGAACTGGTTACTGACCTTCTGCAAAGATTCCTCAGTGGTTACCGTGTGTATCACGTACAGGTCAGGTGCTTTACCCATCAACACCAGTTTTTCCTGGGCCCCGGCTGTAATGGTAAAGAGGCAGGCAAGCAACCAGTGGTATTTCTTCATAATAACGGCAGATTTCACAAGCAAAACTACTCTTTTAATATTCTCCATTCTGCAGGATAATAATTATTGATGCGATTGGGCAAAACTTTCACCCAACCCAAGGGCAAGCCTTCGTATTTTACGAGGTTCCAGCCATTGGAAGCTTCCATTACCGTCTCCTTTCTGCGCAGGTATTGAAGTGAATTTTCCTTATTAAGAGAGATGGAAGGCATATGCAGCAAAGGAATACTTCCCAATGCAAGTTCATGCGATGGCACCATATCCTTTCCCTTGATGGTACCAATCTCCACCCCTGCTTTTTTAATATACAGGCATTTGGCGAGTTGGCGCAGGTCAGGCAGGTGCTGTGATTTTATGGCCCGCAGCGATTCAGCGGGTTTGAATACAATAAATTCGGCCGGCAGTTCGATAAAAGCAGTCAGTTGCTGCAATTCCTGTTTAGACGCAACGGATATGGCCAGTTCCTTTAACCGCGTTTCATTGTGTGATGCTTTCTTCTGAAAAGCCGCGATAAAAAACCCTTCTCCTTTTACCCGGTTGGGGTAAAACCGGTATCCGAAAGCCCCCTTCACGGCAGAACGCGTTTCAATGATGCCCCATTCATGCGGTACGGCTAACTGTGTTGTTTCCATTTGCATTTGAGTTACCAGCCAATCGGCTATTTCTTCATCCTCTTCCGGTGAATAAGAGCAGGTTGAATAAATAAGGATTCCATCCTCTTTCAGCGCAGGCAGTGCATCAGCCAAAATGCGCTGCTGGCGCTGGCTGCATAGTTCCACGTTCGATTCACTCCACTCGTCAATAGCAGTTCTGTCTCTGCGGAAAAGACCACTTCCGCTGCAGGGTGCGTCGATCATCATTACATCAAAGTACCCCGGCAGCGACTGAAAATGAGAGGGATCATTGTTGGTGATGATTACATGGTCACTACCCCATTTGGTAATATTCTCAACCAGGGTACTAACGCGTTGCCTGATCACCTCATTGGCCACTACGAGCCCGTCTGTAAAATAATTGGCGAGCAGGGTACTCTTACCCCCGGGAGCTGCACACAGATCCAATACTTTTTTTTGTGTGTCTGCACCAATGGTTTCTTTCAGCACATGCCAGAGGAACATGCTACTGGCCTCCTGCACATAGTAAGCACCCGCATGCAGCAGTGGATCCAGCGTGAAGGACGGCCGAACAGAAAGATAGCGGCCATAGGGGCACCACGGCACTTCCCCCGGAACGGCCCATTCACTATCGATGCTGGCGTTCTTGAACTGATTCAGCCGGATGGATGTGACCTGGCTCCCAGAGGCGTGGACTTCTTCAAACGCTTTCTGATCAAAGCCTTTGAGACCGGAAAGTGAGTGGAGAAGGGCTTTGGGAAGCATAGATTTAAATAGTGTGTTACCGTTTTATAAATACCAAATTCTGTCGTGTTTACTTTTTTACCTGTGCAAATAACCATTGCATCAGATCAGGTTCTGCAAAAGCGTTTACCCAACTGTTGTGCGCAACGCCTTTGTATGCAGAATAACGTACCACACTTTTGGCACGTTTTAACTTTCTATAAAATTGCTCTGAAAAAACCGGCGGTACTACCTTATCCTGGTCGCCATGAAACAACCATACCGAAACTTTACCGGCAAAAAGGCGTGTGGTTGAGGGATCACCGGCGCCGCAAACAGACAATGCCCCGGCAAATCTTTCGGGATCACGGGCAATTATATCCAGTACACCCATTGCGCCCTGTGAGAGGCCCGCAATATAAATTCTTGCCTGGTCAATGCCGTCCCTGGCTGAAAGCGAATCGATCAGTTTCATTAAAGTTGCGGTAATGCGTGTAGGGTATTTGCGGAATGGAAAAAGCCAGTCTGTGGCAAAACCGGTTGTAAAATCTGTTCGGTTCTCAAAATAGGCCCAGGCATCATCGGCCGGACATTGCGGGAACATCACAAAAGCCGGATAATTTTTTCGAATGGAATCACGCAGAAAAAAACGGCCGCCAATGGATAGCTGGCTTTCATTGTCATTTCCTTTCTCAAAGGCACCATGCAAAAAAATAATGAAAGGAAATTTTTGGCCAATTGTGGAATCCGGAGTAAGCCAACGATACGGCAGTTCTGTTTCACCATCTGCGAAATACTGCCTCCGATACAATGAAAGATCCTGCCCCACCGACTGCAGGGCGCAAAAAACGAGGATCGCTATGACAGTCAGATTTTTCAGATCAAAACCTTATTGAGAAATGTTGTTTCATTTTATTCTCCTTTCTGAAAAAAACAAGCCCAATAAAAAAAAGATCGATGCTGAGTGTTACATTCTCCTGCTGTTTGATCTCTTCCCATGCCTGTTCCATTTCACTGCTCCAGTGGATATCATCAAAGATAAGCACACTGTGTTCATGCATAGCCGGCAACAGCTCATTGTAATAACGAAGGGTAGGTTCATAGCGGTGGTTACCATCTACGAAAGCCATATCAATCTTACCTGTTTTTCGCACAGTATCCGCAAGCGTATCATCAAAATTTCCTGTAACCAGCCGGATATTCGTTAATTGGAGTTTTTTGAAATTGGCTTCCGCTACCTCCGCAACTGAAACGGCGCCTTCCATCGTTATCACTGCAGAGCCCTGCCTCGCTGATGCGAGGTAGGCGGTGGTTACGCCCAAAGAAGTACCCAGCTCCAGAATGGTGGCCGGCGAATAATGATCCACAATGCGAAACAATAACTGGCCAAATTTTTTGGGCTTCAGCGAAGAGGCGGCGATGTCTTTTATCGCCCGGGTGTTTGTTTTTTTTACCCTTGAGCCCGCGCCCATATCTTCAATTACCAGTTGCCGGCTATCGGTAAGCAAGTCAGCGCGGAGGTTTTCAATTACCTGATAGGCATAAAACTGGCGGTCATCGTTCAGCACTTTGGTAATGAAATCAAATACAAACGGAGAATGCACACCGTGGCCCTTGCCGTTGGCGGCAGATAAAAAATATTTCAGGTAACGAATGCCAAGTGCAAAAGGTGAATACATCAGCGGACGGGGGATTGATAAGGCAATTTATTCCACAACCAAAATAACGCATAAGCTGCACACAGGAGACATAAATAAGCCGGTATCTTCAGTATAAGATCATAGGTGTTCCAGGTGGATAAAGGAAAAAAACCATACAGTACAAACCATACTGCCAAAGTGAACAGCCGGTTTCTCCTGAGTGCCGGGTGCAGGAACAGTAAAGGCAGTGCTACTACCAGTAAGGCATGGATAACCACGGTTGCATCGCCGTTGTATTCCGGCCTCTGTTTACTGAAGAATGATGAAGTGATACGATAAATGGCAAACAGCTGCCGAGAAAAAAAAACCGAATGCCCGATAAGCAGCAGATTGGTAACAGCCAGTAAGTTGATACTGCTTTTTTTCCAGGCACCCGATCCCAAAAGTGAAAAAAGTACCCACACGGGTACGGAAACCAAATACGCGATCTTTATAAATTCCATGCTGACTGCGCTTATGCTTTATTTTTTTGCCACAATTGAAAATGATAAGCATAGGCGTGTTTCGCGTCGGGAGCAAAGGAACGCTCCGATGACAAATGCCATTGTTTGGGATCGATCACCGGGAAAAATACATCCCCTTCCAGTTGGGCATCTACACGGGTCAGGTAAATCTTATGAGCAACGGAGATAGCTTCCGCATAGATCTCCCCACCTCCAATCACGCATACTTCTTTATAATCCTGCTCCGACGCAATTGCCAATGCCTGCTCCAATGAGTGCGCAGTCACGGTTCCATCTGCATGCCAATCTTTCTGGCGTGTGATAATAATATTCAGGCGGCCGTTTAAGGGTTTGTTGTTAAGGGATGCAAATGTTTTCCTGCCCATGATCACCGGCAAGGCCCAGGTAACGTTCTTAAAAAACCGCATATCATTAGGCAGGTGCCATAGCAGGCGGTTTTCCTTCCCTATGGCATTATTCGCCGATGCCGCAGCCACGAGTGAAATAATCATAAGCGAAGTTAAGTACGAATTACGAAGTACGAAGTACGAACTAAGGGGTCAGTGTGGCCTAAAATTCGTACTTCGTACTTCATAGTTCGTACTTAAGACTACACTGCCACCGGCGCTTTAATTGCCGGATGGCATTGGTAATTTTCAAGGGTAAAATCTTCAAACCGGAAGCTATAGATATCTTTTACAGCGGGGTTGAGCTTCATTACGGGTAATGGAAAAGGTTCCCTCGTTAACTGAAGCTGCGCCTGTTCTATATGGTTGTTGTACAGGTGCACATCACCAAAACTATGTACAAAGTCACCATAGGCAAGTCCACATACCTGCGCAACCATCATAGTGAACAAAGCGTAAGATGCAATATTAAAGGGAACACCGAGGAATACATCAGCGCTTCGCTGGTATAACTGGCAGCTCAGTTTTCCATCGGCTACATAAAACTGGAACAAGGTATGACAGGGCATCAGCGCCATTTTGGGAAGTTCCGCTACGTTCCATGCACTCACAATAAGCCGGCGGCTGTCGGGATTCTGCTTTATCTGGCTGATAAGTTCCGTTACCTGGTCTGTAACCTTCCCATCTGCGCCTTCCCAACTGCGCCACTGTTTTCCGTATACGGGCCCGAGTTCTCCATTGGCATCGGCCCATTCGTTCCAGATACTCACGCCATGGTCGGTAAGGTATTTTATATTGGTTTCACCCCGCAGAAACCATAGCAATTCATAAATAATACTTTTGGTATGCAGTTTTTTGGTGGTAACCATAGGAAACCCCTCCTGCAGGTTGAAACGCATCTGGTACCCAAAGCAGCTTGTGGTACCCGTACCCGTACGGTCTGTTTTAGAAACACCGTTTTCAATAATGTGCCTGAGTAATTGCTGGTATTGCTGCATGCCTGCAAAATACATTCGAAAAGGAAATAATCCTTACAGTGGGGAGAAGCTGTGAATTGCTTTTGTTTCCCTGGCTTTCCTTCTCAGAAGTTCTTTTTTGATCAGGGATAATTCGCGGCCCGTCTGCCCGCTCATGCTGCTGTTTTCCTGGGCCCTTCGCATCAGGTAAGGGATCACATCCCGTATGGGCCCAAAAGGCAGGTATTTACTAACACTGAACCCCTCGCTGGCCAGGTTAAAAGTGATGTTATCACTCATTCCATATAACTGCGAGAAATGGACATGCGGATGATTGTGTGCGATTCCTTTATCATTCAGTAACTGCGCAGCCAGTAAATTACTTTCTTCATTATGTGAAGCCACGATCAATGATACGCGCTCGATGTGATCAATACAATAGGCAACGGCCGCATTATAATCCCGGTCAGTTGCCGCTTTGTTTGGTTGAATAGGACTTGCATACCCTCTCTCCTCCGCCCTGGATCTTTCTTTTTCCATATAAGCCCCCCGCACCAGTTTTACGCCCAGCATAAAGCCCTGTTCCTGGGCAATGCGATGAGAAAGCTGGAGAAAATGGAGCCTGTCGTGGCGGTATAGCTGGATGGTATTGTAAACGATCACCTTCTCCCTGTTAAAGATGGCCATCATTTCCATGGTTAGCCGGTCAACCGGGTCCTGAATCCAGCTTTCTTCAGCATCCACCAGTACCCCGATATTCTTTTCGGCGGCCAGTTCGCAGATGGTATACATTCTTTCCCGAACCCTGTCCCACTCATCTACCTCTTCCTCGTGATCATGAATACCGCTGCGCAGCCTGGGTGCTTCATCCAGTGTTTGCAACAGGCCAAACCTGGCAAGCCCGGTAACTTTGATACTGATAAAGGGAATATTGTTCTGCGTGGCAGCGTAACTGATCACGCGTATAAATTCTTCCGTTGCATGATCAAAACTTTCTTCCCCCTGCTTTCCCTCCACACCATAATCAAGGATCACCTGAACGCCATAGCGGCCCAGTGTTGATCCTACACTGGCAGTTTCTTCCAGTGTTTCACCTCCCACAAATTGCTTGAAAATAGTCCGGCGGATGATACCATGCACAGGAAGACCCGTTTTCATGATAAAGGGGGTAAGCCGTGTACCTACCTGCACAAACCAGGGCAACCCCATGGTCGTAAACAGGAACTTTGCGCTTTTAAGTTCTTTATCGGTCTTATACGCAAAAGCTTTCTCAGTATTGTCGAACGAGATATTCATGTTGCCGGACATTCGTACTGCGAATATCGGTAGCCGGGCGGTAAGTAAAAAACGGTTTTGCCTGAATCAGTGAATTATACAAAAAAAACTTTTTAGATGCAGCGTTTTGAGAATTAGCTGTTAATGCCCCTGATTTATTGACCGTAAATACGGAAATTCGCGCATGACCATTACGCACACTGAGATCTACAAGTATACCATTCCCATGGTGCCCTTTACCATTGCCACGGGCACAATGGAAAATGCGCAAAACCTGTTCATCCGCATACATACCAGCGAGGGCATCACCGGTGTGGGGGAATGCTCTGCTTTTCCTATGATTGCAGGCGAAACACAGGCTACCTGCTACGAAATGGCCAAAGATTTTGCAGCACTATGGAAAGGCAAACCTACTACACCCATAGAGGAACGCCTGGCTGATCTGGATATGTTTACTGCGGGCAATTACACCGCAAAAAGCGCCTTCGACCTTGCGCTGTACGATCTGGCCGCCAAAGCTGCAGGCAAGCCCCTCTATGCTTACCTGGGCGGACAAAAAAAAATGATAGAAAGCGATCTTACCATAGGCATTGATACAGCGGAAAAGATGGCTAAAACCGCTTTGGCATTTCTTGAAAAATCGGTAAATATCATTAAAGTGAAACTGGGTAAACAACCAGCTGATGATATTGAAAGGATCCGGCAGATACGGAGTGCCATCGGCAGTAAAATCAAACTAAGGATTGACGCAAACCAGGGATGGAGTTATGATGATGCGGTAGTGGCATTAAGGGCACTTGCAGAATTTGATATCGAATTCTGCGAGCAGCCCATGCGGAAATGGAATGACGAATTGTTGCCCACTCTCTGTGAATTGTCACCCATTCCGATTATGGCTGATGAAAGTGTTTTTACGCACCATGATGCTGCCAGGCTGATACGCAACAAAGCCTGTGATTATATCAACATCAAGTTTGCGAAAAGCGGCGGCATACGGGAGGCAACCCGCATCAATCAAATTGCTGAAGAAAATAAGATACCGTGCATGCTGGGCGGTATGCTGGAGAGCAGGGTAGCGCTTACCGCCAAAGTACATTTTGCAATGGCGCATGACAATATCAAATTTTATGACCTCGATACCTGTTTGCTGGGTCATCTCACCGACCCCGTAACAGGTGGCGTAACCTATTCGGGTATGCAATTGCAGTTGACGGACGAGCCCGGTATCGGCGCCGATGTGGATGAGGCATTCCTTTCTCAACTTGAAAAGATTGTTGTGTAAGCAGGCATATACGCCAGGCTGATTTTTTCATCTCAGATTTGCGCCTTCGCGGGTTCCTGTAAAGATTCTGTGTAAATCCCCTCCTGCTTCGCGGCTAAAATAAAACACCACAAGCCCCGTAGCACTATCTTTGCAACAAATCGAGAACATGGAAGCTAAAAAAGCATCAGAGAGCCATATCGTGATGAACGAACTGGTATTACCCAATGATACCAACACGTTCGGCAACCTGATGGGCGGACGCCTGATGTACTGGATGGATATCGCAGCCGGAATAGCAGCGGGCAAACATTGCCATACCCCTAGTATGACCGCCTCCGTAGATAACCTGAGTTTCAAGAACCCCATCAAACTGGGTAACGTGGTGCGCATAGAGGCACAGGTATGCAGGGCTTTTCATACATCCATGGAAATACATATAAAGGTATGGGGGGAGGACCTGCAGCAGCAATACATCTACGAAAGCAACGAAGCTTTTTTCACTTTTGTAGCACTGGATCCCAAAGGCAAGCCGATGGCAGTACCGCAACTGATACCTGAAACCAATGAAGAAAAACGTTTGTATGAAGGCGCTTTACGCAGAAGGCAGATTAGACTGATTCTCGCCGGAAAAATGAAACCCGATGATGCCAATGAATTGAAGGCGTTGTTTATCAAGGACTAGGGGGAAGAAAGTCAGAAGTGAAAAGTGAAAAGTCAAAAAAACGAACGATTGACGTCTCACGGCTCACGTACTTCTGACTTTTCACATCTCACTTTTCACTTTTCACCTTCTCACCTTCTCACCTCAACCTATTTCCCAACCAGCTTCATAAAATGATGACGGCCGCGGAGCATATAGGTTTTGCTTTGTTCAATGGCTTCCATAACCTGGTCCAGGATCTCTTCTACCGGTTGCGTATAGTCTATGATCATTGGCTCCTTGAACCGAACTGACAACAGCGACCCTTTCTTTTTAAATGCAAGACCCGTTTTATTAAAAGCGCGCCAGAAACCATTGATCACAACGGGAATGACTACGGGTTGATTATTCTTAATGATATGGGCTGTACCTTTTCGGCCCGGTGCAAAAGGCTTGGTGGTTCCCTGCGGAAACGTAATAACCCAACTGCGATCAAGGGCTTTGTCAATTTTTTGTGTATCCGATTCATCACGGTTACGCTGTATGTCCTGCCCCTCATGCCGCCAGGTGCGTTTTACCGTTAATGCGCCCGCCATTTTGAAAAAACGGCTTATCCAGCTACCGTTCATGGTTTCTTCAGCGGCTACAAAATAAACATTGGTAAAGGGATTCAGTAAATAATAAGGTGTACCCAACCGATTACGCTTTCGCCATTTTACCGCGCAGAAAATATGGATAAAGGCGATCACATCTGCAAAATATGTCTGGTGGTTACTGACAAACAAAACATTCTCTCGTGGCAGGTTACGCAGGTGTTCCGTACCTTCTATTTTTATTTTATTGAAGAGTACAAGTCCGGGGTAAGTGATTGCCCCTACAATGCCGTAGATAACGGAGCGAAAGACCTTTATGTACTTTAAACGATCCAATAAATTCATAACACTGGTTTGGCAAGCCCTGCAAATTAAGCAATTGCGGAAATTATCGTTGGATCATAAAAATAAGGCTAATACCGCAGCAATGTATCAGCCGCTACCAATACATTTGCCGTATAGCATTTACTATGCAACTGAACTCAGTAATATTTGATATCGACGGATTATTGATCGACAGCGAACCACTCTGGAATGAGGCGGCCGCAGAAACCTTTCTGCAGTATGGTGTAAAACTCAGCGATGAGCAATACCTGAGTACCACCGGGCTTCGTACCAGGGAATTTCTGCAGTGGTGGTTCGGGTATTTCAATATCGGGGATGAAGAACTTTTACGCGCCCAGAAAATAATCGTTCAGTCGGTATTGGATAAGATCGAACACAGGGGTACGATTCTGCCCGGCGTACCGTATATTTTTGATTTCTTTGCGAAAAGAGGGTTCCGTATCGGTCTCGCTACTTCTTCTCCGCCCGCATTGATTGAACTTGTTATACGAATGGCGGGTATAAAGGATTTTGTGCAGGCCACCTCATCGGCAGAGGACCTGTTGTTTGGTAAGCCACACCCACAGGTATACCTTAACTGTGCGGCGGCCCTTGACAGCAAGCCCGTACAATGTGTTTGTTTTGAAGATTCATTCAATGGTATGATAGCAGCCAAATCTGCGCGCATGAAATGCGTAATGGTTCCTCATTCATCGCAGGTAAAAGATGAACGATGGGGCGCTGCGGACCTCAAACTTTCTTCCCTGCAGAATTTTGGGGAACTGCACCTTAGCCTCCTGAATTCGTAAGCGTATTGCAAAAGAAATCCCCTCGCATGCGAGGGGATTTTCATTATTCCGTACTATCAATTGATGTTAATTCCTTCTCAGGTTTGGATGCGGAGCAGGCACTGTGTTAGGACCTGATTCCATTGTTCCCTGCAGGTCAACGGTGTTTGTATCACCATCCTGTCCATACTGGAACAATAACCTGCTTTCAGAAATACCTTGCTTCTCAGTAAGGTATTTGATCACAGCGTTCACTCTTTCCCAACTCATCTGCTGGGCAGCCTTGCTGGAAGCGCCATAACCGATCACCTTCACATTACAGTTAGGGTTGGCTTTGATGCTGGCGGCTGCGCCTGCCAATACAGACTCTGCTGATTTAGACAATTTCGCATTGCCTTTGAATTGAACACTGGGCAGATTTGTAATCAGGCACTCAGGTGCTTTTTCCACGGGACGCTGCGCTAACAGATCCCTGATTTCTTTGCAACATGCTGGTTCAGGACAAGTTCCTACACCATCACTGTTAACAGGGAAACATTTCAGGAGAGTCAGCACTTCTTTATCGCGACAATCCGGAACGCCATCACCATCTGTATCTTTAGAAACACCGTGTGAATCTACAGGGCAACCGCGCGGAGTGTTTGGCTCCAGGTCAAACTGGTCCGTTACACCATCACCATCTGCATCGGGCAATACAACCTTAGGCAGTTTCATATGACGTGGAACATTCAACTCGCTGTAAGCATAGTTAAGTGGATTGAGCCACCATAAAGGCTGTACATATTTGGCTTTGTTACCGAGGTTGATATTCAGGTGAGCAGACGCAAAAGCAAGGATATCATTGCTGCCGGTATTCACCGCATCAAGGTCTCCGCTGAATGTGTTGGTCAACCTTTCTTCAAAACCGATATTGAT
>JANPIE010000164.1:0-14280 GCA_031424835.1 Chitinophagaceae bacterium | reverse complement strand
AGGAAAATGCGCGTGCTCCAGTGCATGTATTTTTTGCGCCAGTGTTTGAGGGGTATCATTTTCTTCAACGGGGCAACTTGCCTGGAAAATGGGTTCGCCTTCATCAAAATGTTCGTTCACATAATGGATGGTGATGCCGCTTTGCTTTTCTTTCTCTGCTATCACCGTTTCATGCACTTTCATTCCATACATGCCCTTGCCCCCGTATTTGGGCAGCAGGGCGGGATGAATATTGATGATCTTTTTTGGATAAGCCTGTATCACCGGCACGGGAACCTTCCAGAGAAACCCTGCCAGTACAATAAAATCGATCCCATACCCTTTTAAAACGGGTATATAGGAATCCCCTCTGAAAAAACGTTCTTTTTCTATCAGCAGCGTTGGTATATGGTTTGCTTCAGCAATGGATAATACACCTGCCCCGGGTTTATTACAAACAATCAGGGCAACTGTAAGGGAAGGATGATCCTTAAAATGCCGGATGATTTTTTCTGCGTTTGATCCGGCGCCGGAAGCGAGAATAGCTATGTTGGTTTGGGGCTTGGGGTTTGGGGTTTGGGATGGGTTATGGGTGTTTGGTTTCCTGAATGAGTCGTGAATGAACAATTTTCCTTCATTGGGTGCCTTTTCCTCAACTCCAGACTCCAAACCCGAAACTCCTAACCTGCGTAGCAACTTCTTCTCGTATTTCCAGAAGAAAGCCCATTGACCTAAGAGGGCAGCGTATGATAATAGTATGAGCTGGTAACCTATCAGCAGCATAATCACCCTGAAAAGTACTTTCCAGCCCCAATGCGTGGACGCATCCATGCCTAACCAGCCGGTTATGTAGCGTGTAAGGATTGCGGTTGTAGTACCCGTAAGCCCGAATATGATGAATATGATCCAGAACTGGCGGGTGCTTACACCCCATTTCTCCTGCAAACGTTTAAACATGCATCAAAAATGGGATAAAAATCTGAGTTCCCCTTAGATCAAACCCGCAACAGGATGTTGACACCTTTGTCTGCGGTTAAAAAAGACCGCAAGCCGGATGAACAATGAGTAGCTTCGTGCTTAGATAAGGAAAAGAATGCATTTGCCGTTTATTTGTAAAAGCATGACAATAATCTGAACGTTCAAACGCTAAACACCTGAAACGCACGCCAGATAAGGCTAAAAAAATTTTTTATAGGTTTGGTTTTTGTCAGCTTCCTGTCATATTTTTGCAGCCGTTCACGGATATTTTTCCACACCAAGAACCACCCGTTTGTGAATATGATATCTTTTAGACGTTTAGCCAGAACAATTGTAACCCCAGCCCTTCTCTTACTGAGCGTTTCTTCAGTAATTGCACAAGACGGAAAGACTTTATACCAGACAAATTGTGCTTCCTGTCACCTGGTTGACAGAAAACTTACCGGACCTGCCTTAAGAGGTGTGGAAGAGCGCTGGCCCGACAGGAGTAAATTGCATGCCTGGATACGTAACCCGGCGGGATTTGCAAAAACAGACGCATACGCAGCAAACCTCATTAAAGAATACAGTCCTACCCTCATGACAGGTTTCCCTGCATTGACGGATAAGGAGATGGATGCCATACTGGATTATATTAAGGCGGTGCCGGCACCGGGGTCAGAAGGACCTGCAGCGGGCGCAGTTGCTGAAAAAGCTACGGACGGTGACAGCACCCTGATGTTCGGGATACTTACCCTGATTCTTGCAGTAGTGGCGCTTACCTTATTACAGGTGAATGCCAACCTGAAGAAACTGGCCGATGACAAAGAGGGCCACCATGCAGAGGAGCCCATTCCTTTCTGGAGGAACAAAAGCTATATCGCAATGATCACCGTGATCCTTTTTGTGGTGGGTGGTTACCTCACCTCCAAAGGCGCGATGGCGCTGGGCCGCTCACAGGATTACCAGCCAGTTCAACCCATTTATTATTCTCATACGGTGCATGCAGGTGTAAACCAGATCAGTTGCCAGTATTGCCATATTGGTGTGTACCAGGGTAAACAGGCTACCATACCTTCGGTTAATATCTGTATGAACTGTCATATGGCTATTAATGAATACAACGGCCCTAAGATTCACAATGAGGATGGAGAAGAGGTAAATGGTACCGCGGAAATTCAAAAATTATACAAATACGCAGGTTTTGAACCAGGCAAACCCTGGGATCCTTCCAAAGCAAAACCTATTGAGTGGGTACGCCTGCATAACCTGCCCGATCACGTGTACTTCAATCACTCCCAGCACGTAAAAGCTGGCCAGGTACAGTGCCAGACCTGTCATGGTGAGATCCAGAAAATGGACGAGGTAAAACAATTTGCCGACCTCAGTATGGGCTGGTGCATCAACTGTCACCGCGAAACCAAAGTGCAGTTTAAAGACAATGGCTTTTACAGCATCTATGAAAAATACCATGAGGACCTGAAAAGCGGTAAGATAGACAGTGCCAGGGGAGTGACTGTTGAAAAGATCGGTGGTACCGAGTGTCAGAAATGCCATTATTAAGCAATTTGGGAATTTGAAAATGAGAGTTCCCGGTATTCAGGTCAGCATCAACAACGTTCAAAGAAGTTTTTCAAATAGTTGTATACGAGAGGGGGAATGAGAAATATGCGTATGGCATTTTCAAATTCTCAACTTCTCAAATTCTCAAACTAACATGATGGAAAAAAAGCACTGGCAAAGTTTTGGAGAGCTGAATAAATCTGAGGGTTATACCAAAGATGTAAAAGAT
The DNA here is from genome assembly GCA_031424835.1 of Chitinophagaceae bacterium. GTDB lineage: Bacteria > Bacteroidota > Bacteroidia > Chitinophagales > Chitinophagaceae > Sediminibacterium. The sequence goes on along the minus strand of JANPIE010000164.1, from coordinate 11,552 downwards.
GAGTTCAGGGAGGACCTGCCCTTTGTTGCCGATGAAAGCAAGAGTTTCCTCGATGCCAAAGCGCCACGCAGGGACTTTTTAAAATACCTCGGTTTCAGTACTGCGGCCGCGGCAGCAGCAGCCAGTTGCGAGATGCCGGTAAAAAAAGCCATCCCTTTTGCAAATAAACCAGAAGATGTTGTTCCCGGCATCTCTAAATACTACGCAACTACCTATGTCCAGGATGGAGATGTGGTAAGTGTGCTGGCCAAAGTGCGTGATGGTCGTCCCATTAAGATAGAAGGAAATGAACTGAGCCCGCTCACTATGGGTGGCACTTCTGCACGTGTTCAGGCTTCTGTGCTTGATTTGTATGATACTTCAAGACTGCGTTTCCCTACGATAGATGGAAAAGAAGTAACGTTTGAAACCGTTGATAAAAATGTAGGTGCGGCACTTGCCGGTCCATTGGTATTGCTTACCAGCACCATTACCTCACCTTCCACCAAAGAGATCATTGCGCAGTTCCTGGCAAAATACCCGGGCAGCCGCCACGTGGTACATGATGCTGTTTCTTACAGTGGATTGTTACTGGCCAATGAAGCTTCTTATGGTAAAAGAGCGATCCCTTCTTATCATTTTGAGAATGCCAAAGCCATTGTAAGCATTGGTGCGGATTTCTTAGGCACCTGGATCAGCCCCATCGAATTTGCAAGGCAATATGCAACCGGAAAAAAACTGGACGAGAAGAAGCCCGAAATGAGCAAACACATTCATTTCGAAACTGTGGCCAGCCTTACCGGTTCCAATGCTGATGAAAAATATTTACACCGTCCTTCTGAAACTGCCGCCATTGTTACCGCTTTACTGAATGCAGTTAATGGACAGGGAGTGAGTGGTATAGCGGATGCAAAACTCAAAACCGGCATAGAAAAAGCGGCTGCCGCACTGAACGCCAGCAAAGGCGCAGCGCTGGTTGTTTGCGGAAGCAATGATGTGAACATACAGACTGTGGTTAACGCGATCAATGCAGCCATTGGCGCCAACGGTACCACCATCGATTTTACCACTACCTACAATGGCCGCCAGGGTATTGATGCGGATATGGTACAACTGGTAGAAGACATGAATGCCGGCACCATCAAATCACTGCTGATTTATGGCGCCAACCCTGCATACAGCTGGTATGATGCAGAAAAATTCAAGGCCGGACTGAAAAAAGTGCCCGTGAGCATTTCTTTCAATACCAAAGTTGATGAAACCACCGAGCTCTGCAAGTATGTGGCACCTGATCATCATTTCCTCGAAAGCTGGGGTGATGCAGAAGCCAAAACAGGTTATTTCTCTTTTATACAGCCCACCATATTCCCTTTATTCAAAACCCGCCAGTTCCAGGATAGCCTGTTGAAATGGTCCGGTAACCCATCTGATTATTTGACCTACCTGAAAACCTACTGGGGTAGTAAAGTGGGCAGTGAAGGTGGCTGGGACAAAGCAATACAGGATGGCGTACTCAATCCGGCCTCGGCCCCATCTATTGGCGGAGGCGCTTTCAATGGCGGTGGCGTTACCGCTGCTGTTACAGCACTGAGCACCGGCAAAAAAGCAGGCAAGACGGAGCTGGTGATCTATGAAAAAGTAGCGATCGGTGCAACCGGCGCCACCAACCCATGGTTGCAGGAAATGCCTGACCCGGTTACACGCGCCACATGGGATAACTATGTGATCGTTTCCCCAGCCATGGCCCGCACATTGCTTGGTATTGACCTGAACAGCAATGGACAGGCGGATGATTATGAAGTAAATCCTCCCAAGCCCGTAGTAAAAGTTACGGTAGGCGGTAAAACAATAGAGCTACCTGCACTGATCGTGCCGGGAACGCATCCTGATACCATCGGTATCGCTGTTGGTTATGGCCGCAGCAGCAAAGTGGGTAAATCTGCAGATGGATTTGGAAAGAATGCTTTTCCATTATTGAGCCTGAATGGCCTTACTGTAAGCAATATCCAGACAGATGTAACCATTACGGCAACCGGTGAAAAATATCCCGTTGCACTCACACAAACCCATAGCCGTTACGACACTACCCAGGGTAACCGTACGGAAGTGATGAAAGAACTCACACTTGCAGAATACAAACACCACCCTACTGAAGTGCGCGATGAGCGTGAAGCGGAACTGAAACCATGGGGTGGACTTGAAAAATACGAAGGCAAGGGAACACTGTATCCTGTTTACGACAGGCCCGGTATCAAGTGGGGCATGAGCGTTGACCTGAACAGTTGTACCGGTTGCGGCGCCTGCGTGGTTGCCTGCGGCGCAGAGAACAATGTGCCTGTAGTAGGTAAGCCTGAAGTATTGCGCGGGCATGAAATGCACTGGATGCGTATCGACCGCTATTACAGCGGTGATATGGATAACCCCAACGTGGTATTCCAGCCATTGATGTGCCAGCATTGCGATAATGCACCCTGCGAGAACGTTTGCCCGGTAGCCGCTACCAACCACAGCAGTGAAGGTGTAAACCAGATGATCTATAACCGTTGTATCGGTACCAGGTATTGTGCCAACAACTGTCCTTTCAAAGTACGCCGTTTTAACTGGGCCGATTATACAGGCGCTGACAGCTTCCCTGATAACCAGGGTCACCTGAATGCGGTTGTGATGGACATGAATGATGACCTCACGCGCATGGTGCTGAACCCGGATGTAACCGTACGTTCACGCGGAGTGATCGAAAAATGCTCTTTCTGCGTACAGCGTACCCAGGAAAGCAAACTGAATGCGAAAAAAGAAAGCCGTCCTTTAGTTGACAGCGATATCAAAGTGGCTTGCCAGCAGGCATGTCCAACAAACGCCATCAACTTCGGTAATGCAAACGATAAAAACAGCAGCATAACCAAACTGCGCACGGAGAACCCGAACAGGCAGTTCTATGTACTGGAGCAGTTGCACGTATTACCAAATGTTACTTACCTGGCGAAAGTGAGGAACCAGGATGAGGAACATAGTGCGGCGGCGGTGGAGAAGAAGGAGCATGCTTAGCGTGAGGCGTGAGGCGTGAAAGGTGAGAAGTGAAAGGTGAGAAATGAGACGAGAGTGGATTGTCAAATAAACTCACGACTCACGATTGACGACTCACGAATGCACCGCAGCGAACCGAACGCACAAGTGAGTGACACAACGAAGACGAGAAGTGAATAGAAGTTGATTCAATAAAAAAGCTATGGGCCATTGACCATGGACCATGGACATAAACAAGACCAGATGCATTTAAAGTACGAATCACAGCTCAGGGAACCTTTGGTGGATGGTGATAAGAATTACCACCAGGTTACAGAAGATATTGTTCGCCCTATTGAAGCGAAGCCATCACGGTTATGGTATATCGGCTTTTTTATTGCCGTGGCATTGTTGCTGTTTGGTGTGTACAGTGTTTACCGTGAGGTTACATACGGTATCGGCCAGTGGAACCTGAATAAGACGATAGGATGGGGTTGGGATATCACCAACTTCGTGTGGTGGGTAGGTATTGGTCACGCGGGTACCCTGATCTCGGCAATCCTTTTACTATTCCGTCAGGGATGGAGGACAGGGGTGAACCGTGCGGCGGAAGCGATGACCATCTTTGCGGTAATGTGCGCGGGCCAGTTCCCGATATGGCATATGGGTCGTGTGTGGATGGCGTTCTTCGTTTTACCTTATCCCAATACACGTGGTCCTTTATGGGTGAACTTCAATTCACCGCTTTTATGGGATGTATTTGCGATCTCAACTTATTTTACCGTATCGCTTTTATTCTGGTACAGTGGATTGATACCCGATCTCGCAACGGTGCGTGACCGTGCTTTTACAAAACTCCGCAAACGTTTATATGGCATTGTTTCTTTCGGCTGGACAGGTTCTACCAAACACTGGCAGCGTCATGAAAGTTTATCACTGGTACTGGCAGGTTTGAGTACGCCGCTGGTACTTTCGGTACACACCATCGTATCCTTCGACTTCGCCACATCGGTAATTCCGGGATGGCATACCACCATCTTCCCACCTTATTTCGTGGCAGGTGCGATCTTCTCGGGTTTTGCCATGGTGCAAACGCTGCTGGTGATTATGCGTAAAGTGTTCCAGATGGAAGATTATATCACCATGGGGCATATAGAGGCGATGAATAAAGTAATTGTATTGACAGGATCAATCGTTGGTATCGCTTACCTCACAGAATTATTCATGGGCTGGTACAGCCAGAACAAATATGAAGGCTACACATTCTGGTACAGCCGTGCTTATTTAGGCAGCCCCTACGGATGGGCCTATTGGGGTATGATGGCCTGTAACGTATTGAGTCCGCAGATTTTCTGGTTCAGGAAAATGAGAAGGAACCTGTTCATTACTTTCTTCATGAGCATCATCGTGAATATCGGTATGTGGTTTGAGCGTTTTGTGATCATCGTTACATCATTGTACAGGGATTACCTTCCTTCCAGCTGGTCTGTGTATTACAGTCCGTCTATCTGGGAGATCGGATTTTATATGGGAACATTCGGCTTATTCTTTACCTGCTTCTTCCTCTTCGCGAAATACTTCCCTGTAATTGCGATTGCGGAAATCAAGTATGTATTGAAAACATCGGGTGAAGGATATAAAGACAAGATGGGCAATATTGAATCGGAGAAACTGGAAGAGTTTGTGCACAAGCATGCGCATTAGTCGATAGTCCATGGTCTATGGTCCATGGAAGAAAATAAATTTTACTATGGACCATCGACTATGGTCTATGGACTAAAAAAAAGCTAGCGGCTAACAGCTAACAGCTAAAAGCTAATAAAAATGGCAAAAAAGAAATTCGTAGTAGGTTGTTTTGATGACGAAGCCACCCTGTTTCCGGCGGTGAAGTAAGTACGCACGGCTGGGTACCGGATCCATGATGTGTATACGCCATTTGCGGTGCATGGACTGGATCATGCGCTGGGTGAAAGAGAAACAAGTCTGCATACAGCAGGTTTTATTTATGGAATTACCGGCACCACAACGGCCCTTAGTTGTATCAGTTGGGTGTTTACGCAGGATTGGCCGCTGAATATTGGTGGTAAACCGCATTTTGCTTTGCCGGCATGGATACCCATCATTTTCGAGCTGACGGTTCTGTTTGCTGCTGTGGGTATGGTACTTACTTTCTGTTATCTCTGCCAGCTCGCGCCTTTTGTGAAGAAACACCATTTTCATCCCCGCGCTACGGATGACCTGTTTGTGATGGTAATAGAATGTACCGACAAAACAAATGTGGATGAACTCAGGGCTTTCCTTTCAGGTAATGGTGCCGTGGAAACGGATGTGCAGGTAGCTGAATCTGGCTGGTGGCTGGGTCGTTATGATAAAAATGAAACACCTTTTGAGAACAGGCCTGTTGTTGCTTAATACTAAGAATAGAACTAAGATGAATAAATTATCTATCATATCTGTTTTCACTGCTGCGGCGCTGGTCGTTGGTTGCAGTGATGTGAAACGTGAACCCGGAAGAGTGTACATGCCTGATATGGCTGACAGCCGTTCCTATGAAACCTATGGCGACCATAGCAATCTTGCGGAAAAAGGCATACACTATACCAGCATGCCGGTACCGGGTACCATTTCACGTGAGGAAGAACTTCCTTTTCACCTCACAAAAGATGTGGGTACGGACTCTACCAATTACGTGGCTTCCCGCGGCGTGGTTAACCCGATCGATTCTATGAGTGCGGTGGATACAAAAGAAGCAGAACGTTTATACCTGATCAATTGCGGCATCTGCCATGGTGTAAAGCTTGATGGAAACGGTCCTTTGTACAATGGCGGAAAAGGTCCCTACCTGGCAGCTCCGAAAAACCTGATTGGGGACCCTGTAGTTTCTGTAATGCCCGACGGGCAAATGTTCTACGCAGTTACCTACGGTAAGAACATGATGGGATCCTATGCATCACAACTCAGCCGCAAACAGCGCTGGATGGTGATCAAATACATTAAGAATAAACAATCGGAAGCAAAAGCAAAAGCGGCACCTGCCCCTGCGGCGGATGCAACCACCGTTGCCGTAAAATAATTGAACCGTTCCGGGAAGCCGGGATGATAATGTAATAACAGATACTAAAAGAATAACGATGGCATCTATCAGAGAGAAATTTGAGATCCCCGGGAAGATGAGAACCTGGTCACTGGCTTTGATCGGCGTAGGCGTAGTTGCCCTGATCATTGGGCTGGTGACAAAAGGTATGGGCACCCATGAAGAGCAGGTTCACTTCATTGGTACCATTATGTACAACACCATCTTCTGGACCATGGTCTGCAATGCCAGCATGTTCTTTATCTGTGTAACCACATTGGCACATGGCGGATGGCAGCAATCTTTCCGCCGCATTCCTGAAGCAATTTCTACTATGGTGCCCATTTTCGGAGCCATTACTTTGGTGGTGTTGCTGTATGTTGTACTCACCGGCAACCATGAAATATACCACTGGCTCGATTCGGAAGCCGTTGAAAAAGACCCTATCCTGAGAGGGAAAGCAGGCTTCCTCAATCCTACATTCTTTGTTATCTGGACCACCTTAACCATTGTTCTCTGGAGCCTGCTGGGCTACCGCATGCGCCAGATCAGCGCAGAAGCTGATGAGGCGCAAATGGATCATCAATCGGGTGCAAGTTTTATCTGGAGAAATACAATACGTGCCGCCCTGTTCACCGTTTGGTTTGCACTTACTGTTGGATCTACTGTTCCCTGGTTATGGATGATGAGCCTTGATGCGCACTGGTACTCTACCATGTATAGCTGGTATACATTTGCCAGCACATTTGTTTCGGGCATGTCGCTGATCGCTTTATGGATGATCTACCTGAAGAACAAAGGTTACCTCGAGCTTACCACCAATGAGCACCTGCATGATGTAGGTAAATTCATGTTCGCATTTTCTATTTTCTGGACCTATTTATGGTTCTCACAGTTCATGCTGATCTGGTATGCGAATATCCCTGAAGAAACGGTTTATTTCAAGCACCGTGTGCAGGGGCCATACAAAGGCATTTTCTTCTTTAACCTGATCATCAACTTTGTTTGCCCGATTCTGATACTGATGAAGCGTGCAGCAAAACGTAACTATACGCTGATGACATTCATGGCCGTACTGATCCTGTTCGGTCACTGGATAGATTTTTACCAGATGGTAATGGGCAGCCTGTCGCCTGAGCATGTAACACTGGGCTGGCTTGATTTCGGTGTACTGAGTTTCTTTGTTGGACTGATGATATTCGGAGTAAGCAGGTCATTGGCCAGCAGACCACTGGTGCCTAAGTACCACCCTTTCCTGAAAGAGAGTGTGATACACCAGGTGTAAGTAATTTGGGAATTTGAAAATTTGAAAATGAGGTGCGCTAATTATGACCGATGATGGCATTTTCAAATTGCCACATTTTCAAATTGAGTTTGATTTTTAGAATAAGATAATTTAAGATAGCGTTATGACAATGTTTTTAACCATAGCTGTGATTGTACTGATCTTTGTTGTGATCTTCCAGATTGCCAAAGCCAGTGAGTATGTCTCAATTCTGAAAGGAGAAGAGGTTGCCCGCAAGCAGAATAATAAAATCAATGGTTTCCTGATGGTGGCCTTTCTGGTGCTGGGTATGATTGGCGTATGGTATTGCAACAAATTGTATTATGGCAAAACATTGTTGCCACAGGGTTCTGCCAGCGTGGAAGGGGAGCGTGTGGATTCTATGTTATGGATAACCCTTATCGTAACAGGTGTTGTATTCATTATTACGCATATCATTCTTTTCTGGTTTGCCTACAAATACCAGGAGAGCGAAAAACGCAAAGTATATTTCTTCCCCCATAACAATAAACTGGAAGTGATCTGGACCATTATTCCCGCCATCGTGTTAACGGTACTGGTGGTGATAGGTCTGCGTAACTGGTTCCTGTTTACAGGGGATGCACCTAAGAATGCGCAGGTAGTAGAAGTTACCGGAAAACAGTTTAACTGGATATTCCGCTACCCCGGTAAGGATGGTGTATTTGGAAAAAAATATTTTAAGAATATCAACGATGCCGATAACCTTTTAGGGCAGGTATGGGACGACCAGATGGGTCATGATGACGTGGTACAAACCCAGACCATGTACGTGGTAAAAGGCAGGCCGGTGAAACTGATCATTGGCTCCAGGGATGTGATTCATGATGTGGGTCTTTCGCATTTCCGTATGAAGATGGATGCTGTGCCCGGTATTCCCACTACTTTGTGGTTTACGCCAAAGTATACCACCAAGGAGATGAAGGAAAAAACCAATAATCCCGCATTTGTTTACGAGATCAGTTGCGACCAGATGTGTGGTAACAGCCACTATTCTATGAAAGGGATCATTGAAGTGGTTGACCAGGAAGAGTATGATGTATGGATGGCCAAACAAAAGCCTCAGTACCTGGTAACTTTCCCTGAGAAGGACCCGTCAGCAAAACCTGCTGACAGCACCGGCGCTAAATTGGCCGTTAAACCAGTGGCGGGTGCTGCAAAGACCGTAGCTGCATTGTAATAAGTAAAAAAGTTTCCCGAGAGGGACTCTGAATAGAAATTAATTTAAAGGAGACACAGAGTATGAGTAACGAAGCTGTTTTGCATACACATTCCGATGTTGCAGCACATGGGGTTCATGATGAACATCACGGGCACCACCACCATGAAACGTTCATCACCAAGTACGTTTTTAGCCAGGATCACAAAATGATCGCCAAGCAATTCCTGATCACGGGAATGTTCTGGGCCGTACTGGGTGGATTAATGAGCGTACTGTTCCGCCTGCAACTGGGCTATCCTGATTCCAATTTTCCATGGCTGCAAACGCTGCTGGGTAAATGGGCAGAGAATGGCCACATTACTCCTGCAGCTTATTATGCACTGGTAACCACGCACGGTACCGTACTCGTATTCTTTGTATTGACAGCCGGATTGAGCGGAACATTCGCCAACTTCCTTATTCCATTACAGGTTGGTGCACGTGATATGGCGTCGCCGTTTCTGAATATGCTTAGCTACTGGTTCTTTTTTACGGCCAGTATCGTAATGCTCGCATCCATTTTTGTAGAGACCGGCCCTTTCAGTGGCGGATGGACAGCCTACCCTCCTTTGAGTGCGCTGGGTGATGCATCTCCGGGTTCCAAAACCGGTATGGACCTCTGGCTGGTGTCCATGGCATTGTTCGTGGTTTCATCATTGCTCGGTGGTCTTAATTATATTGCCACCATCCTGAACATGCGTACAAAGGGCATGAGCATGACAAGGTTGCCGCTTACCATCTGGGCGCTTTTCTTTACCGCGGTACTGGGTGTATTGTCTTTCCCGGTATTGTTCTCCGGATTTATTTTATTGATTTTCGACAGGAACTTCGGAACCAGTTTCTACCTGTCAGACATATTTATTTCGGGCGTTGGCGCATTACCCAATGAAGGGGGAAGTGCTATCCTTTACCAGCACCTTTTCTGGTTCCTGGGTCACCCGGAAGTATATATCATTCTTTTACCGGCCATGGGAATGGTATCGGAAATATTATCAGTCAATTCACGCAAACCGATTTTCGGTTATATGGCTATGGTGGGATCACTGTTTGCGATTGCCATTCTTGCCTTCCTGGTTTGGGCGCACCATATGTTTGTAACGGGATTGAATCCCTTCCTTGGATCCATCTTTGTATTGCTTACGCTGTTGATCGCGGTGCCATCGGCTATCAAAGTGTTCAACTGGCTCACCACATTGTGGAGAGGAAGCATACGCTTTACACCGGGTATGCAGTTCGCGATCGGTTTCGTAAGCCTGTTTATTTCTGGTGGACTCACAGGTATCTGGCTGGGAAACTCGGCGTTGGATATTCACCTGCATGATACTTATTTCGTGGTGGCACACTTTCATATTGTAATGGGTGTGGCTTCTATGTTTGGTATGTTTGCGGGCATCTATCACTGGTTCCCTAAAATGTACGGTCGTTACCTGAACAATACCTTAGGCTATATCCATTTCTGGGTTACGATAGCAGGCGCCTATATGATCTTCTGGCCAATGCACTACGAAGGTCTGGCGGGTATGCCACGCCGTTACTACGATTACAGCATCTGGGAAAGTTTCAAACAGTTTGTTGAGCTGAACCGTTTCATCAGTACCGTGGCCATGATTGTGTTTGCGGTGCAGATACTGTTCCTGTTCAATTTCTTCTATTCTATTTTCAAAGGAAGAAAAGTTACCTCACTGAACCCATGGGGTTCCAATACACTTGAGTGGACAACACCACTGAGGCCGGGTCACGGTAACTGGCCAGGTGAAATACCAGAGGTGCATCGCTGGGCATATGATTATGGTAAGGACGGGAAGGAATACATTCCGCAGGACGTACCGGTAGGAGCAGACGAAAGTCATCATTGATGAGATACCGGTCATTTACCGGTTATAGAGATACTTCAATGCTCCCGGATTCATCGGGAGCATTGTTTTTAATTAAGAGATTTATCTCTGCGCAAACTCTGGCTGCTCTGCGGCTCTGCGGTTGGAAAAGGCTCAACATTGCGGCCTGTTCACAACGGGAGGAGACCAACCGCGGAGAACATGAGTGGCAGAGTTAAACGCAGAGAGGGAGCAAATGGTAAACACAGTAGAAACATCAACGTCGTTCTCGCTGGCTGCTAAAGTGAAAGATTATTTTCAGCTGATCAAGTTCACTTTAAGTTTTACAGTGGTGTTTTCCTGCGTGATTTGTTACCTGCTCGCGCCCAACGTTATTGGGTTCAACTGGTGGATGATCACCGTATTGTTCGTAGCCGGTATGCTGGTAACGGGCAGTGCGAATGCGATTAACCAGGCGGTTGAGAAAGATACGGATGCGATGATGAAGCGAACGGCCAAAAGACCCGTGGCCAGTGGGCGGATGAGCCAGGCAGAAGCATACACGTTTGCTTTTATTGCCGGGTTTGCCGGTGTGTTTATGATGGGTTGGTTCTTTGCAGGGGTAAATGGATTTAACTGGAATGCGGCAGGTTTATCTGCTTTCAGTCTTTTCCTGTATGCGTTCATTTATACACCGCTAAAGAAAGTGAATTCGATAGCAGTGCTGGTTGGCGCATTTCCCGGCGCGTTACCTTGCCTAATTGGCTGGGTAGCTGCCACCAATATGATTGACCCTTTTGGAACAATCATCGTGGATGGAAAAGAATATTCCAATTCGGGTGGCTGGATATTATTCGCTATACAGTTTCTCTGGCAGTTCCCCCATTTCTGGGCGATTGCCTGGGTGGCACATGGCGATTACAGCAAGGCGGGGTTTAAACTGTTACCGTCTGATAAGGGCCCCACAAAGTTTACGGCCATGCAGGCCGTTATGTACTCGGTATTGATGATACCGGTTGGCATACTGCCTTATTACTCGGGCCTCAGTGGCCAGGCCAGTATGTGGGTAGTGATGGCCTGTAACATGTTTATGGTAGTTCAAAGTTTGCGTTTGTATAAAGAGATGGATGTGAAAGCAGCAAGAAGGGTGATGTTCAGCAGCTATATTTATTTGCCGAT
>JANPIE010000163.1:0-7621 GCA_031424835.1 Chitinophagaceae bacterium | reverse complement strand
GGGTTCTGAACATCCACTTCCCAGTTATCTTCCCCAACAGCCTTGTTTAAAAAAGGCGTTGCTTTGCCCACACATCCGGAGCATTTGATCGTTGTTTTAAATTTTACGGTTTCCATACATTTGTTTTTTACTGTTCAAGTTTATTTTACATGTGATAAATGGCGTTATGCAAGAGGAAAGTTCTTTACAAATTATACCGAACGGTATATTTTAGAAAATCTCCGTCATGGCAGAAACGTTACAACAAAGTTCGTCAGATAATCACCTGCAATAGTTATATAATGCGGGTGTTTTATTATACTATTTTCAGGTTAAGCGGGCAGTCTGCACAGAAACCGGACCTTCAGCCGGGTGACTCTGGCAAAGCAAAACATACCCCATCTGAACCAGGTGTCCGCTTAAGGCAAAGTTTTTTACCATTTGAATTTTGCCGCTTAGCAACTGTGCCGCGCAGGTGCCGCATGTTCCGCTCTGGCAGGAATAGTTAACCGCGACGCTATTATCTATTGCGGCCTGGAGTATCGTTTTCCCAGGCTTGACCAGCAACCTTACTGATCTTCCTTCATGATTAATGACAACTTCCAGTGGCTGCTCCGGCAATGCTACCGGGGCAATCTCAGCGGGTGGCTTAAAATATTCCCTGAATACCTGGCCGGCGGGAATTGACATTTCTTCAAGAGCAGCGGTTGCCGTATCGATGAATCCCGTGGGGCCACATAAAAAACAGGCAGCATCCTGTACTTTTTCCTGCAATTCTTTACGCAATAACTTTCTAAGCATAAGCCTGGTAATTCTTCCTTCAACCCTGTTTTCAAATAACGCGGCATCATAGCCCGTACCCGTAAAAACATACCATATTTTTAACCGCCCTTTATATATCGCTTCATAAAACCTAAGCGCTTCTGCAAATATGATATCTCCCTGGTCCCTGTTACTGTAAATCAGTGTTACAGTGGCGGAGGTGTATTGCAAAAAATATTTTAACTGTGAGAATAACGGTGTGATACCGCTACCACCTCCCACTAAAACTAGCTGCTCCCTTTTTAGTATATCCTCATCGGGATAAAAAACTCCGTGCGGACCCTCCACCTCCCATTCAGTGATACTTGCTGCATGTTCAACTATATACCGGCTGGCAAAACCATCTTCTGTAGCTTTTACTGTTATGGCAGGATATTCATCTGCACCTGGCGTGCTACTGAGTGAATAGGACCGGGTGATCTTCTTTTGGGAAATGTTCAATGACAGGTTTATAAATTGTCCGGCTCTATAGCGGAACGCTTCGCTGCCCGGATCAAATGTTACAGTTACCACATCAGCCGTTTCACGGATGACAGAGCGTGTTTTCCAAAAATGCTTCTTTAAATTTTCCATACCGAATTTTACCTTACGATGCTATGTTGAGGTCACTGTGTGACTTCTTCCCGACAGTTCCTGCTCTATCTTTTTAATAGATAGCGAGGTAATCATCAATATTCACTGCGACAAATCCCGCTTTTTGAATCGCCGCGGATATCTGCAATTCATTGATCACACTATCGGCATAGAGTGTTAATCTTTTATCAAGGCTATCAATGTCAAGCTGCCAGTTGGCGGGCCCCACCAGATTGTTGAGAACGGGGGCAACGCGTTTCATTGCGGCCTCGCTGTTAATGTTGGTTTTGTAAGTAAGTATCTCCATACGTTAGCTTTTAAAAAAGTATATACCTGTAATGAAATTCAATACACAAACCTACTCTTCACATGCTTCAGGATGGTTACACTTAAATCTGGGAATTGTATATAATTTTTTGGGCAAACAAAAACCCGGTAGCGATACCGGGCCGTGTTAACTTAAAATAGTTTTAACCAGGCATGAAGAACAGGCTAGCGTGAAAATGCTGCTAATTTTAAGCGTAAACTGTTTCCCACCACACTTACACTGCTTAATGCCATGGCCGCACCAGCGATCATAGGATCGAGTAAAAAACCATTCAGGGGATACAGCACCCCGGCTGCGATGGGAATCCCGATCAGGTTATAAATAAAGGCCCAGAATAAGTTTTGCCTGATGGTGCGTACTGTTTTTCCTGACAATTTAAATGCCATGGGTACCATGTTCAGATCAGAAGTGATCAACGTCATTTTGGCCACATCCATCGCTATATCACTTCCTTTACCCATCGCTATACTCACATCGGCCTGGGCAAGCGCATGGCTGTCATTGATACCGTCACCCACCATAGCCACCACTTTCCCCTGTTGCTGCAATAACTTTACAAAAGCAGCTTTATCTGAAGGCATTACTTCCGCCTTGAAATTAATGATGCCTGCTTCTTTTGCGATGGCCGCTGCTGTTTGCCTGTTATCGCCGGTAAGCATATAGACATCTATATTTTCCGCCTGCAGCTTCCTCACTGCATCTTTCGAAGTTTTTTTAATCCTGTCGGCAATGGCAATAATTCCCTCAAGGTTACCCCCTGCGGCAAACAGTACTACCGTTTTCGCCTGCTTTTGTAATGCTTCGATCTCCCTTTCCAGGTTTTCAAAGCCCCCTACACCGTTCTCCCTGATAAGTTTCAAATTACCCACCAGGTATTTTTTATCCTCATAAACCGCAATGACACCCTGCCCGGTAATGCTTTCGATCCGGCTTAACATAACCGGCGAAACATTCTCAGCGGCCAGATACCTGACAACAGCTTCAGCGAGCGGGTGCTCTGACTGGCGTTCAATTGCCAGCAACACTGATTTTAATCCGGCTGCATTAGCTACCCTCGTAAAAATCATGTCGGTCACTTCGGGTTTACCTTCTGTAATCGTTCCTGTCTTATCAAGAATAACCGCATTTACTTTATGGGCCAGTTCCAGGCTTTCCGCATCTTTGATCAGTATATTATTCTCTGCAGCTTTTCCAACGCCAACCATTATGGCGGTAGGGGTGGCCAGTCCGAGTGCACATGGACAGGCAATAACCAGTACTGCTACAGAGGTGAGTAAAGCATGGGTAAAAGCATTATCACCGCCGAAGACCATCCATGCCATAAATGTGAGCAGTGAAATAGCAATCACAACAGGTACAAAAATACCGGCGATTTTATCGACAAGTTTTTGCACCGGGGCCTTAGATCCCTGTGCCTCCTGCACCATTTTTATTATCTGCGACAACAGAGTCGCTGCACCTACTTTCTCGGCTATAAAACGAAAACTTCCTTTTTGATTGATTGTCCCGGCAAAAACCTTATCTCCATTCATCTTCTCCACCGGAACCGGCTCACCGGTTATCATACTTTCGTCCACAAACGACTCGCCGGCCGTAACCAATCCATCCACAGGTATTTTTTCTCCCGGCTTAACGAGGATAAGATCACCCACCTTTACCTGGCTTAAGGGTATTTCTTTTGTCTGCTCATTCTCCAAAAGCAATGTGACCGTTTTTGGTTGCAGTCCCATTAATTTTTTGATAGCAGAAGAAGTGCTTGATTTTGCTTTCTCTTCCAGTAATTTTCCCAATGAGATAAAAGCAATTACCACTGCAGCGGCTTCAAAATAAACATGCGCATGCATACCCCTCGCATGCCAGAACTCAGGGAAAAAAGTATTAAAGGCACTGAACAGGTAAGCGATGCCGGTACTCAATGCAACCAGCGTATCCATGTTCGCCTTGCGATGGCGGGCCTGCTTCCAGGCGTTGATAAAAAATTTTCTGCCAAAATAAAACACCACAGGTGTTGCCAGCGCCATCATGATGTAATCACCATAAGGCATCCCCATAAAAAACATACCGATGATCACTATGGGTAAAGAGAGCAGAGAGGACCAGATAGTCCTCTTTTTTACGCTTTCATAGTGCTTTTGCTGTGCCGCTTCCTTTACTTCCTGCTGGTTTTCTTTTTCAATAACAATATCATAGCCCACTGAACGTATGGTGTTTTGGAAAATCGTTGGTGAAGTGATATGGGGGTTGTATTCAACCCATGCATCCTGATTGGCAAAATTTACCCCGGCATCTTCCACTCCATCGATCGATTTGAGCATAGACTCCACACTTACCGCACAGGCAGCGCAGGTCATTTCCAGCACGGGAAAGGTTTCCTTTATAAACTCATTGTTTGCTTTACTATGATTTGATCGCTTCTTTTCGGTTGTTACTATCTGTTCCATAAGACAATTTTTTTACAAAGCTAACCGGCAAGGGGGCGGGCGCTGTTACACAATCAGCTACCAACTGTATATAATTTTATGATTGGAGGGAAGAAGTGGCTTTGCGCTGGTGTATGGATCTGAAATGTGAGGGCGTTAACCCGGTTTGCGCTTTGAACTGCCGGGAAAGATGTGCAACGCTGCTGAAATTTAATTTATACGCGATGTCAGCCAGCGTATCGCCGGTATATACGAGAAACTCTTTAACTTTTTCTGTCCGGTACTCAATCAGGTATTGCTCTACCGTAATTTTTTCCGTATCAGAAAAAGCGGCGCTTATCTTATCATATTCGAGCCCTACTTTGTCAGCCATTAATTTTGGAAACCGGAAATAAACCGGGAAATCATAGTCACCGCTGTACACTTCTTTCAGTAATTTTTTAACCTGCGCTGCCAGTTTTTCCCGCTTGTCTTCTACTAAACTAAAGCCAAAGGGCTTTAACTGTTCTTCCACACGTAGATGGTCCGCTGCCTGGAAGACACCACTAAGGGTGATTTCGCCCAACTGAATATCCTTTGTTGCAAAGCCGGCTTTATCCAGTACGTTTTTAACCGTACTGATGCAGCGCTGGCAAACCATGCCTTTGATCACCAACCTGTGTTGCTGTTCCATATAACCGGGTTTACAGCTAACAAAGTACCGGCAACCGTCAATCACGATTGTTATACTATTTTATAAAATCGGTATATAATTTTAGGTCAGATCTTGTCCAGCGGCTTGCGATTGTTTTCTTTGAGCTCTTTGAAGTGGGAAGGCGTCAGGCCAGTTATCTTCTTAAACTGCTGCGATAAATGCTGTACACTGCTGTAACCAAGACTGTACGCAATCTCGCTAAGGTTCTTTTCATCATACAGCAACAGTTCCTTTACTTTTTCTATTCTTTGAAGAATAGCATATTTTTCTATGGTCACTCCTTCCACAGAGGAAAAAAGGGTAGAAAGATAATGATAGTCGAGCTGGAGCTTTTCTTTTAGGTGCGCAGAAAGTTTGAGATTAAAGTCCTGGTCCTGGTCGCCATGAATGAGCGATACGATCGCCGTTTTTATCTTTTCAACCACCTGTGAACGCTTGTCATCCAGCAGTTCAAATCCATGGGCTTTCAGTTTACCTGCTAAAATCTCCCGTTGTTCCGCGCTGGGTTCATCATTTAGCTCCACCTGCCCAAGCTGGATGTTTTTATATGGCAACCCTGCAGATTCCAGTTGCTGGCGAACCACCATTATACAACGGTCGCATACCATGCTTTTAATATGAAGTATCATAGTAGTTTCAAAAATAAAAAATATACGGCCAAAACAGAGTCTTGTTCTCAAGTCCCGACCACTGTGGTGGCGATCACCTTCTTTTTGATACAGTGTACCGGATACTATCTGAACTGAATGGCACCGGGTTTAAATTACCTGGAATCCGCACGCATAAGGATCATCTTCCTGATTGATCGAGATGGTATTGTATCCATACACTTTTGCCCATCCCTCAATGCCAGGAATGATTGCGGGCTTTCCTGCTATACTGGTCACGCTCTCAATGGTACCTGTGAACCTGGAGCCAATGATGCTTTCATGAACGAAGGGCTGGCCCTGTTGCAGTTTCCCTTTTGTATACCACTGTGCCATCCGCGCCGAGGTTCCCGTGCCACAGGGGGAACGGTCAATGGCTTTGTCGCCATAAAATACGGCATTGCGGGCCGTGGACGACTGGTCGAGTACGGCACCCGCCCATAAAATATGCGAACAGCCATGGATGGTAGGATCATGCGGGTGTACAAAAGAATATTGCAGGTTGATACGTTTCCGGAGTTCGCGGGACCATTCAATCAATTGCCCGGCAGCAAAATGTTCCAGCCCGGGAAAATGTTCCTGCACATCAATGATCGCATAAAAATTACCCCCATAGGCAACATCTATCGCCAGCCTGCCCAATACGGGACATTCTACTGAGATATTTTCGGCGGCAAGGTAAGCGGGTACATTGGTCAGTTTCACGCTTTTTACTTTATTAGCTTCTTCCAGATAACGGATGTGCACCAGGCCGGCCGGGGCCTCCATTTTTACGATACCCGGCACCCTGGGCCGGATCAATCCTTCTTCAATGGCCACAGTAATGGTACCAATGGTGCCATGACCGCACATAGGCAAACAGCCACTGGTCTCGATAAACAGTACCGCCACGTCATTACCCGGGTCATGGGGTGGGTACAGTATACTGCCACTCATCATATCATGACCGCGTGGTTCAAACATTAAACCTTTCCTGATCCAATCGTATTCACGCAAAAAATGCTGTCGTTTTTCGCTCATATTGCTCCCTTCCAGTGCGGGTCCGCCACTGGCCACCACCCGAACGGGATTACCACAGGTATGGGCATCAATACATTGGAAAATATGACCGGAAAGGTTAGCGGTACCGGCTTTTTTATAGGGTAATGGGGCAGTTTTCATGTGGGTGGCAACTTGATCCAATTATCAAACAATCCTATTACATTTGTCTGGCAGATTGCTGTATGGAAACTTACGGAAAAATATTATTGATAGCGATCCCCATTTTTTTTGGGCTGGTATTGTTTGAGAAATGGTGGGGCTGGCGCAAGGGTAAAGACACGGTAAGGCATATGGACATGATATCCAGTCTTACTTCCGGCATTACCAATACCACCAAAGATGTGCTCGGTCTGAGTGTCGCAATTGTTACCTATGGATGGCTGGTGAACCATCTTGCCATTATTCATTTGGAAGCCACCATCTGGACCTACCTCATTGCATTTATGGCGCTGGACCTTGCCGGCTATCTCACCCATCGCATCGATCATGAATACAATTTTTTCTGGAACGCGCATATCATTCACCATAGCAGCGAAGATTTTAACCTTGCCTGCGCGCTGAGGCAGAGCATTTCAACAATTGTCAGGGTGTTTACGGTTTTCCTGCTGCCCGCGGCTTTGCTGGGCGTACCTCCACAGGTAATAGCTGTAGTGGCACCCTTGCACCTGTTTGCGCAATTCTGGTACCATACGCAGCATATAGACAAGATGGGGTTTCTCGAAAAAATCATTGTTACCCCTTCGCATCACAGGGTGCACCATGCGATCAACAAAGAATACATTGACAAGAACTATGGGCAGATTTTTATCTTCTGGGATAAATGGTTCGGAACTTTCCAGGAAGAATTAAAGGATGTAAAGCCTGTATATGGTATTACCAGACCGGTACATACCTGGAACCCGATCAAGATCAATTTCATGCACCTCTGGCTGCTGATCAAAGATGCTTGGCACACGAAGAACGTCAACGACAAATTCCGCATCTGGCTCATGCCCACGGGTTGGCGCCCCGCGGATGTGGCTGAAAAATATCCGGTATATAAGATCGAAGATGTGCAGAATTTTGAGAAATATGATACACCCGGCAACCGTGTGTTTACATCCTGGATATGGGTGCA
>JANPIE010000162.1:0-53182 GCA_031424835.1 Chitinophagaceae bacterium | reverse complement strand
GCCAGCTCAGTTTTACCCACCCCGGTTGGACCCAGGAAGATAAATGTACCGATGGGTTTTTTAGGATCCTTCAACCCTACGCGGTTACGTTGTATCGCTTTTACTACTTTCTGAATCGCTTCGTCCTGTCCAACTACCATGTCGCGCATATCATCGCTCATGCGGCGGAGTTTTTCAGTCTCTGCCTGTACCATACGCTTAACAGGAATACCGGTCATCATACTCACCACTTCTGCGATATTTTCTTCGGTGATAGGATAACGTTTGTGTTTGCTATCTTCTTCCCACTGGGCCTTGGCTTTCTCAAGTTCTTCGCCCAAACGTTTCTCCGTGTCGCGTAAGGATGCGGCCTCTTCAAAGCGCTGGCTCTTAACCACTTTATTCTTTTCGTTCTTAACGTCTTCAATTTTCTTTTCCAGCTCAACGATATCCTGCGGTACATTGATGTTCTTCAAATGCACACGCGCACCCACTTCATCCAGTACATCAATCGCTTTATCCGGTAAAAGCCTGTCGGTCATATACCTGTCGCTTAATTTCACACACGCATCAATGGCATCATCACCATAGGTTACGTTATGGAAATCTTCGTATTTCGATTTGATGTTGTTGAGGATAAGTATCGTTTCTTCCACGCTCGGTGGTTCCACCAATACTTTCTGGAAACGACGGTCAAGTGCACCATCTTTCTCAATATACATACGGTACTCATCCAATGTTGATGCGCCGATGCACTGGAGTTCTCCCCTGGCAAGTGCGGGTTTGAATATATTGGAGGCATCGAGTGAGCCACTTGCACCGCCGGCACCTACAATCGTATGAATTTCATCTATGAAAAGGATCACATCCCTGTTCTTCTCCAGTTCATTCATGATCGCTTTCATTCTTTCTTCAAACTGACCGCGGTACTTGGTTCCTGCCACCAGGGCAGCAAGATCAAGCGATATCACCCGTTTGTCGAACAATACCCGGCTCACTTTGCGCTGAACTATGCGCAGGGCAAGTCCTTCCACAATAGCTGTTTTACCAACACCCGGCTCACCTATTAGTATGGGGTTGTTCTTTTTACGGCGACTTAAAATCTGGCTCACGCGTTCAATTTCCGCCTCGCGACCCACGATCGGATCCAGTGTACCGGATTCTGCAAGCTTGGTGATATCCCTTCCGAAATTATCGAGTACGGGTGTTTTGCTTTTGGCCGCGCCCGCCTGTTTGCCAGCGCGCTGCTGCTGGTAACCCGCTCCTCTTTTTTCTTCATCAAAATCATCATCATCACCGTCTGTGAATTCACTGCGGGGAGGGGGATTGGTGGTTCCTACCATACCCAGTTCATTGCGGAAAAGGTCGTAGTCAACATCAAACTGGTTCAATATCTGCGTGGCAATGTTCTCTTTGTTTTTGAGGATGCTAAGCATCAGGTGTTCTGTTTCAACAAGCGGGCTCTTCAAAGCTTTTGCTTCCAGTACCGTTACGCGGATCACTTTTTCTGCCTGCTTGGTCAGTGGCAGGCTATTGATATTGGCAATATTCTTACCGGTCTTGTCTTTAACGGCCAGTTCTATTTCTTTGCGTAACTCGTACAGGTCAACATTCAATTGCTTCAGAACCTTTATGGCGGTATTCTCTCCGTCCCTGATCAAACCCAACAATAAATGTTCGGTGCCTATGAAATCATTGCCTAACCTCAGCGCTTCTTCCCTGCTGAAGGAAATGATCTCTTTTACCTGTGCTGAAAAATTATTATCCATGGTCTTATTTTGGATTTATACAATTATAACGAATATTTTTGAGCGAAGTTGTGAGGCAGTTATGCACACACTGTTAATCTAATTTACTATTTATGCAGGTCAAATTTGATACCAAGGAGAAATTTGCTGTTGTAACGCCGATTCGGCCGGAGCTCACTGCCATTATAGCAGCGGAAATAACAACGATCAGCCAGGCGCAATTACTGAAAACGGTTAAAAGCGTAGTGTTAAATATGCAGTTTGTGACCTCCATAGAGGAAGTTGCGGCAGAATCGCTATCAACCCTTCAGCAGTCTTTTTACGAAAACAATGCCTCTTTTGTCATTTGCTGCCTGCAACCACCTGTTGAAGAAGCTTTTGCCAAATGGGAACTCCTTGAATTACTCAATACCACCCCCACCGAAAGTGAGGCATGGGACATAGTGCAAATGGAAGAAATAGAGCGCGAACTCCTCGACGGCGATGACATGGAGTTTCAAAAAGCAACCTGAGAGGGAGGAACGTGAAAAGTGAGAGGTGAAAAGTGAGAAGAAAAATGTTTCACTTTTCACCTCTCACTTCTCACCTATTCACCTCTCACCTTTCACTTCTCACTTTCTGCAACAATGTCTCTCAAAGATCACTACCAGGTTCTGCAAATTTCCCCTGCTGCTTCTGCTGAGGAGATTAAAAAAGCATTCCGGGCATTGGCTTTGCGGTATCACCCGGATAAAAACCGGGATCCCGCGGCAGCCTACCGGTTTGCGGAGATACAGGACGCATGGTATGTGTTGCGGGATAAGCAGCGGAGATCGGCGTACAATTACCAGCGCTATTTAGCCAATCCTCAAACAGCAGTGAAGGTAGCTGCTGTTTCTCCCGAGGATGTACTTCGCCTGAGTACGGCACTTTACAACAAAGCGCTGGCCTCGGATCCTTTTCGGACCGACATGGAACTTCGTTACTTTGAAATCAAAGGTATCCTCTCCAACCATAACCTTAGTGTGCTAACGGGCGCCCATAACCCGGAGTTGAATGCCAGCATCATTGAACAGTTGAAGCTGGCCGCCGCCCCCCTGGGTCTGGCAGCCATTGTAGAGATAGTTACCCAATTACAGAAGCTCGACCCGCTGCAGCAACATCAACTCGACACCTTCGTAAGGGAAGCAACCTGGAAGCACTACTGGAACCGTTCCAAAATTTGGGTGGCGCTTGCGGTAGCCGTTTTGTTTTGCGTTGCGCTGTTACTGATCAACCGGTATTAAACAAAACCTGCGAGGGCCCCATTTGAGGCAATAAAAAAGCTACCGGCAAGGGTAGCTTTTCTATTCTGTGATTCAACATAATCTATTGATGCAGGAAAGCCGCCAGGGATCTTGCTTTATTGGTAGTGGTAAGGTTGCCATCTCCCCTGTAAACCAATGTATACACACGCTGGTTGCCAAATGAGGCGGAATTAAGCGTATGCAGATTGAACTGGGTACCCGCTCTTCTTACGTAGAGGGTATCACTCAACTGTGTGTTATAGGGCTGTGTGCCAAACGTGGTAATTGTTCCGGGTTTGACATTGCTGTATATATTGGCATTTCTGCGTGTTGAATAAATATCCACATTCATTCCTGCCGTATCGTTCCATACCGCATGAACAAACCGGATTCCGAAATTACCGGGCGTAGGTTTGGTATACAGATCAGGCAGAAACATTTGAGCGGAATCTTTGGAGGAGTTAATGGAATCGGTAATCAGCAAGGTATAATATTGCCCCTGGGTAAATACCTTGGTAAAGTTCTTAAGCAAAGTTGAATCAGGCTTGTTGGTTCCAAAGCCGTGCACAGAAACTTTGATCTGTTGCAAGCCCGCAGGTACCGCAAAATAAGCGTTTGCCGTACCTGGGAAAATAGATGCATAGCTTAAGAAAGATCCATTGATCTTGGCATCGTTAACATACACATTGAATGAATCAGGCGCATTGAACACTTTCCTGAAAGAAGGCGCCACATGTACTACGCGCATAAATGCGTTGGCCTCAGTGGTGGTATAATCGGCGGTTTTGGCTGCTTCTTTTTCGCAGGCGGCAAAAAAGATTGCCCCGAAAACCAACAGACTGATATAGGAATTTATTTTTTTCATTATGCTATCTTTTATCAATTAATTTATTTGGAGGAGAACCAGCCTTCCTTAGTGTGATAATCATTTTTATCTGCACCGATACGGATCAGCTCATTCAGGTTCCACACATACTCTGAGTTAAACCTCGGCCTTACCCGGTATACAGGTCTGCCGCCGTTGTTAACGTACAGGTTGATTCCTGTTGGAACAGCAAAATCGGCATACACCGGTTTGGTAGTAACAGGATCAACATCCGTATAATGGAACCGGCGCATGTCTACCCAGGTTTCCAGGATGCCATGTCCCCAGAGAGAAATGTATTTCTGTAACATCACATGCGTAAGGCTGATGGTTGGGGGTACGATAACAGGACTGGCAAGGTAAGCCGCTTTGATACTTGGCGTGATTGCCTGTGCGGTTGGTATACCAGCACTATACGTTTCGGTCAGCATATCAAAATGGAGGCTGATACCTTGTATATAAGCAGTTCTTGCGAGACCCTGTTCTCCTTTGCGCAGGTGGGCCTCCGCTTTCATGAACTGTATTTCACTGGCTGTAATAACCGGCGATTCGGCATAATTCTTAAAGATATAAGTACATCCATTGTCGTTTGCCGGAGCTACGGTAACGAGATTCGCACTGCCATAAAAGTTGTTGGGCCTGTCATTCACATTGGCAATAGATGCGGCGCCCCTGTTTGGCTGAACACCTACAAAAGTGTTATTGGGATTGGTTTTGAGTAAATAATACCTTCTTGGATCTTCCACGCCGGGAAAGGCGGAGTTGCCACCTGTCATTAGTTTTACCGAATACTCACTCTGGCGCAAAGAGCCAATTCCATTATTGCTGAAAGGACCATTATAATTCGCACTGCGGTTACTGCCGGTTGCCACATATTTCAGCATAGCATTATCCGCGTTAGTCTGCATCGCTAAATTGGCGTAATGGATAACAGAGTCGGGTTTATAGGTGGCTTTGTTGCTTAGATGATGGTATGACCTTGCCAGCACCGCATAAACGAATTTTTTCCATTTGGCCACATCGCCTTTGTAAAAATACTCGTCACCTTTGGCAAGATTGGCCTGGCTTACGCCCTCGCCGGTCTTGTTCAGGTTTTCAAGTGCAGTGAAACAAAGTTGTCTTACATGTGCATATACTTCTTCTTCGGTATCATACTTGAAAGTGAGCTGGCTGGTATTGAATGCTTCTTTCAGTATTACTTCACCATGGTAATCACTCAGTGTTAACCAACTCCAGGCAAAAATTGCGTGCCCTACTCCAACATAATCCCATTTTTTCTCTTCGGCCGCCCATTTAATCATGTTGTTCAGGTTCTGCCCGAGATCATAGTAATGCGTGCGCCACACAGAAGCAGCATTGTCGCTCTGAACTCCTCCCATCTGGTCATATATATCCCCCGAGGTAACAAATACCCAGTTTTGTATATAGCGCCCGATAAAACGCATATCATTGGCGGTGCCGTGAAAAGCTGTATTACCTACCATACTCGCCAATATACCCGGCAGCAATTGTTCCACCGGAACCTTGGTATCCGCATTGGGATTCTGATAAGCCTCGTCAATTTTCTTGCTGCAGGATACCACAGTGGTTATCGCTGCACCAAGTAAGAATATTTTTAAGAATGTATATTTCATAATATGATACTTTATAGTTTGTTAGATGGATCTGATTAAAAATTGGCACGCAAACCAACGTTAACACTAATGGGTGTTGCAATATTTCCATAATCAAACCCAAATCCTCCCACGCCGCGGGTACCGGATGTATTGCCGCTTACTGCAGGATCTGCACCTTTGTAATTGGTAAACAGGATCAGGTCGTTACCCGTTACAAAGAAGCCAAGTGATTTAAGGAAGCTATACTTTCTGATGGCCCTGGGTGAAAGGGTATAGTTGATGGTAATATCCCTCAACCTGAACCAGTTTACATCCTTCTGGATAAACTCTTCCTCTGGCATCCTCGTTTGATAATAGGCCTGCAGGTCGTAAGGCGTTACTACGATCGTGTTCTTTGTTGGGGTAGCGGAATTCTGTAAGCCATCATTCAATACACCTGTAATTACCCTTGGTGTTTTCCTGTCGTCTCCCCTGGTGCTTTTACCCCTTACGGTCAGGAACATATCCGTACCATTGAAGATATCGCCACCTACTTTCAGATCCCAAAGCATATTCAGGCTCCAGTTCTTGTAGCGGAAACTATTGTTAATACCCAGCGTATAATCGGGGTTACGGTCGCCGCGTACTTTGAAGGCCGCATCAATCACGGGTAAGCCATTGGTAGGATCGATCAGGATATCACCCCTGTCGTTCCTGGCATAGCCATGTGCTGTGATACTTGTGCTTGGACCGCCGCGAACAAGACCACCCCTGGCATTGGCATACAACCAGGTATCGGAGATATAGAATTCGGGTACGTTATCAGGCAGGGTCAACACCTCATTGCGCATCCTGTTGAAGTTCAACCTTGTCGTCCAGGTGAAATCTTTGTTTTGTACCGGCGTTGCGTCCAGGCTGATTTCGATACCGGTGTTGCGGGTTGATCCTACGTTCAGCGTATTTAGTACATAGCCTGTAGCATAGCTTGCACGGAAGTTTTCCGCGATTTGTTTTTCATTCAGGGTGTTATAATAGGTAACATCTAGGTTGATCCTGTTGTTCAGAAACTTAAGTTCGGCGCCGAGCTCATAGGTCTGCTGCTTTTCAGGTTCCAGGTAGAAGTTGTTGTTATTGAATGCATAAGAATATCCACCGCCCGAAGATTGTATAAAGTTAAACACCGACTGGTTGGCATAAGGCGAGCTGGACCTGGCCGTCTGCGCCAGTGATCCCCTTAATTTAAAATAGTTCAACACACGGTTTTTCATAAACGGCAGTATGTCTGACATGATAAAACTCATGCTTCCCGCCGGGTAGTTATAGTTCCTGAAATCTTTTGGAAAGATGGACGAATTCTCAAACCTATGTGAATAAGAGATAAACGCCAGGTTGTTATAGTTAAGCGATACTTCGCCAAAGAAAGCGGCCTGCCTGCTTAAGCTATAATTGTACCCACCTGTACGCTGTGCATTACTTAAACGAGTTCTGCCGGCGGCCTGGGTATTGTTGCTGTCGCGTCCATACCGGTAGTCGCCTTTCAGGAATGTTCCTGAAACCGCATACTGTTCTGTTTTGTAATCCTGCCACATATTGCCCACCATCACCCTTCCGGAAAATTTGCCCAATGATTTGCGGGCGGTTGCAGTGAGGGTATGGTTGTAGCCATAAAAATTACGGTAATAATTATCCTGCTGCCCTTTTGTAGAAAGGTTTAGGGATGAGCTGGAATCAATCAGTGAGAACCCTGTAGAACGGTAGGTATCGTAGCCAAATCGACCCGCAATACTCAACCAGGTAGTGGGATTAATATTTACGCCAAGGGTTGCAATATAGCGGTCCGTCGCGTCGCTGCTGCGATTGTACACTGTGTTGAACAAAGGATTGTCGTACTCATTGTTGCCAAACTTGATTTTACCCGCATTCTCATCCACATAGTTGCGGATATCGTTATCCACTGGCCAAACCATCAGGTTAAGCATGTAAGAACCCGCTCCACGCAAAGGTTTATCATTTGTGCTCCTGATATAGGAAAGTGTAGGTGATACATCAATGTATTTGCCCAGTTTGGTGGTATTGCTTAAGCGGAAATTATATTTAGTGAAATTGTTATTGGGAACAACTCCTTTCTGGTCGAATGCAGAACCTGAAAGCCTCCAGGAAACATTCTTCTTACCATATTCCATGGTAATATTATGTGTCTGCGAAAAACCGTTCTGGAAGAAATTGTGCACGTTATCATACATATTCACATCCGTGCCGTAGGCAGGGCCGAAATAAGTGAAAATGTTGGGGTCACTGTTGCCGTTATTACCCTGGCTGTATTTGGTGGAATAGCTGGGAAAACGCGTCAGTATCTGCGTACGGAAACTGTTGTCATAGGAAACAGAAATTCTTCCATCCGATTTGGCTTTTTTGCTGGTAATGACGATGGCACCGGAACTTGCCTGGCTGCCATACAAAGCGGTTGCTTCGGGGCCCTTTAGCACGGTAACCGATTCTATATCATTGGGGTTAATATCGGCGATACGATTGGTATAGTCATTGGTCCTGTTGGGCTTATCAGAAGCCAGGCCCAGTTGGGAGCCGCCATTGCTGGTTTCGTTCACGGTCTGGTTATCAACAATGATACCGTCTATTACAAACAAAGGCTGGTTGCTCAATGCCATCGAATTAAACCCTCTTAATACAATGGTAGACGATGCGCCCGCCTGTCCACCTGTTGGTGTAATTGATAAACCCGACACACGGCCCTGTAAGCTGTTCACGAAGTTCTCGCGCTGGCTCTCGGCAATTTCCTTACCCGTCACTTTCTGAACGGAGTAACCCAGTTCGCGGGGCTTCCTCTTGATATCCATCGCTACAACCACTTCTTCGAGTTCTGTGGTCTCGGCTTTCAGCGTAATGGTCATTTGACCGCCGGTTACGGCTACCCTTTTGCTTTCAAACCCCACGGAGCTGATCTGTAGCGATTGTCCGGTGGTGGCCCGGATAGAGAAGCTGCCTCTATCATTGGTCTGGGCAACTGCGGCGGAGCCAACCACTTTGATGGTTACACCGGCCAACGGCGTGTTTTTATCTGCATCCAGTATGGTACCGGATACCATTTGCGATTGCCCAAAGGTTGGCAAAGAGAAAATGAAAAGCAGTAGTACAACCACTTTCATCATGGAAACGAGTTTTCTCATAACAGTTTTTTTGTTTTCTTACATCAATAAGTACGGGTTCTGGTAGCGGAACAGGGTTCCGGATTTCATAGGACATTTGAACCCCGCAAAACATTGCATGCTTTACCCTTTTTTTTTACGCAAAAAGCCGCAAAATGAGGGCATTCGACTGATAAGGCTCAAATGCTAGGGCAATGTTAAAATTTGTCCCTGAAATTAACGAATTTATTTAATAACAATTCTTTATAAGGCATTACGATGCCCGTTATAGGCCTTTTAAACACGCAAAAAACCGCATCAAGCAGGATAAGTGAAGGGTCCTGGCTAAAGTACCAGTAATCCCTTGTCCCGGTAGGGTTCAAGGGCGGGGTCATGGGGTTCAAGCTCGGTTATGAGTATGTCAATCTCCTCCGGCCGGCAAACCTGCAACCGCTGGATGGTATTCAGTTTTTCAGAAATGGCCAGTGAAACGGTCTTATGGGCACATTTGATCAGGGCACGCTTTACTTCAATGATCTCCCACTCAAGGTCGGTAATTCCGTAAGTGGCATCGATACTGTTGGTACCCAGGAAACAAAGATCGGCCTTGATCTCTCCCAGCCTTTGCACTACCTCGGCTCCCACCGAAATCTGTGCATTTTTCAACAGCTTGTTCCCGAAAAAAATCACTTCACTGGTGGGGTGTTCCAGCAGTTCAAGCGCAATGGGTACACTCACTGTGATGAAAGTGGCATTTAGGTCCGGCGGCAGCGCTTTTACCAGCTCACGTATAGTGGTTCCGCCAGATAATACCACCATCATCCCGTCTTTAATCAGTTGAATGGCTTTGTAGGCTATGCTTTTCTTTTCGGGCTGAGAATAAATGGTGGGGCTCTCCAGGGTAAAATGGAACGACTTGGATAAGGCCCCTCCATGCACCTTGATCAGTTTTCCTTCTTCAGCCAGCTCCTGCAGGTCACGTCTTACCGTATCTTCTGAAACATCCAGTTGGGTGCTGAGATCGGAAGAAAGCACTTTATTGTGGATATTGATCTGTTGTATGATATATGCCTGGCGTTCCTTTTTAAGCATTCATAAAAATAGGGGAAAAAGTTTCAAGGCACAAGGCACAGGTGGCAAGAAAGATACAGTGGCAAGTTACAAGGCACAAGGAACAAG
Source organism: Chitinophagaceae bacterium (assembly GCA_031424835.1). Taxonomy (GTDB): domain Bacteria; phylum Bacteroidota; class Bacteroidia; order Chitinophagales; family Chitinophagaceae; genus Sediminibacterium. The sequence continues at coordinate 43,408 of JANPIE010000162.1, read as the reverse complement.
GATCAAGAGGCAATACACAAGTTTACGGGACAGGCATACCTTGCCCCCTTGGTACTTGTCTTTTGTTTCTAGCCTGAAACTTGTTCCTTGTGCCTTGTTCCTTACTTTCGTACTTCGTATTTCCCATGATTTCTCCCCATACCATACAACAGATCACCAGTCGTATCGATATCATGGATGTGGTGGGCGAATTTGTGAAGTTGAAGAAACGCGGGACGAATTATTTAGGACTCTGTCCTTTCCATAACGAAAAAACGCCTTCGTTTACGGTATCGCCCGCAAAGGAGATCTATAAATGTTTTGGCTGCGGAAAAAGCGGCAACACCATCACCTTCGTGATGGAACATGAAAAATACAGTTATGTTGAAGCGCTGAAATGGCTGGCCGCACGGTACAATATCGAAGTAGAAGAAACGGAAACAAGCCCTGAGCAGAAGCAACTCATACAAACTGCCGATAGCTTATACATCATCAACAATTTTGCGCAGCAGTTTTTTTCAGAACAGTTGTTCAACACAGAGGAGGGCAATAATATTGCCCTGTCTTACCTCAAAGAACGGGGCTTTCGCGGGGAAGTATTGCACAAATTCCAGGTAGGCTATAACCCCGAGGCCCGCGACTCATTAACGCAGGCGCTTCTCTCCCACCAGTTCAACAAAGAATTACTTCCCAAAACCGGGTTGGTGTCATTGCGCAATGAAGAACTGGTAGACAATTACCGGGGGCGCATCATTTTCCCTATTCATGGCATTACCGGTAAGATCATTGGTTTTGGCGCAAGAATCATTGGTAAAAGCGATCGCGCACCCAAGTATATCAATACGCCCGAAAACGAGGTATACAGCAAAAGCAAGATTCTCTATGGCGCCTATTTTGCCAGGATGGCCATTGATAAAGCAGATGAATGTTTGCTGGTGGAAGGATATACCGATGTGGTTAGCCTTCACCAGGCAGGCATTGAAAATGTAGTGGCCAGTGGTGGAACTTCCCTGACAACTGACCAGCTAAGGCTGATTAAAAAATATACGAATAACCTTACCATTATTTACGACGGCGACAGTGCGGGTATCAAAGCCGCGTTGCGCGGACTGGATATGGCGCTGGAAGAAAGCCTGAATGTAAGGCTGGTACTCATACCTGATAACGAGGACCCCGATAGTTATGTGAACAAAGTGGGCCCCGCGGCTTTTAATGAATTTGTTGCCGCATCCAAAAAAGACTTCATCATTTTCCAGTTGGAAGTGATGCTAAAAGAGGCGGGTAGCGATGTTAGCAAAAAAAGCGAGGTCGTAAACCATGTGGCCGAAACATTAAGTAAGATCAGCCGGGCCGAAGATTTTACCAAGTTGCAGGATTATATAAGGCAGTGTGCACAGCTACTAAAAATTGATGAGACCGGGCTAACCCATCTCGTTAATAAATACAAACGTGACAAACTTGTAAAGGAAGAAAAGCGCGCGGCGAATGAACAGGCTGATCTGCCGCAACCTGCAGGGCAACCAGAAGACATTCTGGATGATACACAGCTTCTCTTTAACCAGGATGAGGCGCATGAAAGGAATGTATTGAGGGTGCTGCTTGAATATGGATTGCGCCCCTGGGATGAAGAGCGCAAAATGGCTGACTATATTTTTGAAGAACTCGAACAGTTTCACTTCGACAACCCACAACTGGAATTACTGTATGAGGAGTACAGGGTATGGTACCAACAGGGATTGGAACCCACTACCCAAACGCTGCTCTACCATGAAAATGAAGAAATAAGGAACATGGTGGTGAGCATTAGTGTTTTCCCCTTTGAACTTAGCCAGAAATGGGATGAGGTGATGGAAACGATGAACATAGTTAATAAGGATACAAGTGTACAGGATGTGCAGATGAGCGTAAATTTTTACAAACTCCGAAAGATCAAAAAAATGTTCGAACAGAACCAGCGTGATATGGAGCTTGCACCGTTAGAGGAGCAGATGAGATTAATAGAGGTGCATAAACATCTCAAGGATATTGAGAGGGAGCTTACTAAACAACTCGGCACCGTTATCATCAAATAATTCTCTCTGCGAAACCTCCTGTAACTCCGCGGCTCTGCGGTTGGTAAGGGTTTAGAGATACGGGCAGAAAAAAACTCCAAAGCTTTTTCCAACCGCAGAGAACATGAGAAGCAGAGGTTTCGCAGAGTTGAATTAAGAAACAGACTTCGCTAAAAGCATATCACTATAACTGTGATGGATAAGATCATCATCTGACACTTCAAACGCTTTCATGTAATGATCACACTGGGCACGCAGGTCATCAATTGTTTTGGAGGGATCTGATAGGTTGCCCGCTTCTATTTCTACAAAAGAACCCAGGCCCGGCACTTCATCCAAATGAAATTTGATATTGTCTATGAAAAAAATCTTGCGATGCTTTTCCACGATCACTTTTACACCCAATGCCTTTGCGAGCAATTTTTCCTGTGCCGCACCATCACTAACCGGGCTCAACAAAAAATCGGATTGTTTTGGCCCCTGCTGGTCCGGACGATCATAAAAGATGAGGCTGTTCTCTATATTGCCCTGCCTTAGTTTCAGCCTGCCCGAGGGCACATGAAAATAGGTGTCTTTCTGGTAGTCCAGCCCCGCGAACCGCGCGCCTTTTGAAAGCAAAAATGCTTCCACTTTTTCGGGGTGAAAGCATCTTGCCTTGATCTCAATATTAATATGAGCCATTATTTTTCGGAAGGATTTTTTTTGCCTGCGAGTAATTTTTCAAGGGCAGTTTCCAGACGGCGCTGGCGGGTTTCTTCTTTCTTCGCACCCTCTATCCAGCTTACATATTCTTTCTGGTTGGTGAAAGAAAGAGAACTGAAAAATTCCTGCGCTTCCTTATGCCTTGTAAAGAGCTTACCTAACTCTACCGGGGGCACCACCAAACGCTTTTCAAAATCAATACCATTCTGCTCATTACTTTTCATTTCGGAGAAGGCGCGTGAGCGGTTAGGGATCTTGTCAAGTTTTTTGAATCGCATAGCGCTCCATACATGGTCAAGCGCTACCTGCCTAACACATTCGTATTCGTTTTTGGTAAGGAATTCCCAACTGCAGTCCCTGTTCAGGTCGCTCACGATCTTACTGGTGGTTTTGGGATAGGCCACCCATAACTTGGTGTCTTCATGCAGGGCAGGGAACACTTCTTTCAGCACATTGTTCAACTGGCCCTGGCTGATCGCAAACACAAGCGCAAAATCTACTTTCTTGCTTTTCAGCAAAGGCGTAATATTCTTGGCGTAGGTGATCTTGGCAAACTGCTTTTCTATGGAGGAGGGAAGCCCCTGAACAAGCAGGTTCTTTTCATCCTTCAATTGTAACTTTTCGAGTAAGGTCTGATTTGACATTCCTAAAAGGAGATTTAGGTGGTTGAATTAGGAGTGCAAAGTTAAAAAATTGTTACCAGAGTTTGCCAATTAAATCGGTTTAATTTAGAGCGGAAAGGTTAAATTTTGCGGGTAACCCTCTCGCGGACAGCCATTTAGCTTTTTACGGGGCGGTAAAATTTCTTTAGCATGTCCTCAACCAATTCCTGCATGCGCTCAATGCGGGCATTGTCGCCGCGATGGGCGCTCATCAAAACGGGTTGCCTGGCACTCCAGATCAACCTGCCCATTCTCTCCCAAAAAACAATGGTTTCACGTGGATTGTAGCCGGCCATGCCCGCGAACATCATCCCCATTTTGTCAGCTTCCATTTCATGCTCAAGGCTGAATGGAGTAAGCAGACCCACATGGTTACCGGCACCATAAGCGGCGAGGAAGATATCATTGGCATCATTGGGCCTGGATGATAACAGTTCGCTGAGTTTCTTGCTGCCAATAAATTCCTTCAGGGCGATATTCAACCTTTCCTCACCATGCGAGGCCAGAATATGCCCCATCTGGTGGGCTATTACTACGGCCAATGAGCCTTCATTCTGTGCCCATTCCAGCATTCCCGTGCCTATGATCAGGCGTGCGCCGGGCAGGCAATAGGCATTCACGTCTTTCTTTCGTACAAGATTTATCTGCCAGGTAAATGCCTTCAGTTCCTGGGTTCTTTTTTTCTGCGCATAATAACTCTTGATAGCTGCAAATATCCGCTGGCCGGCCTTGTGAACCATTTCTGCGTCCTTATCCCGTGCAGAGTCAAGCACCGTATTGGCTGCCAGGAAAGAACTGTATTGCTGGGCAGCCATTGTTTCCAGCTCGGGCGCGGTAAAGTACCCCGACTTCGCAACTGTTTTCCACTGACAGAGACCATGAATGGAGAATACCATAAAAAAACATAGCAGTGCGCTATTTCTTCCCATACAAAGATGCAATTAGCTACAAAAAAAATAGAGCCGTAAGCGAATGGTAAATTTACGCTTTTCCGGCTCTACTCCTTCTATGTATGTATGTACGGCTTCTTATCTGCCGGTATAATATTTCAGCGCTTCCGGCATCACATCCCTGATTTGCTGGATACGGTCTGCATCACTTGGGTGACTGCTCATAATTGGTGGAGGCTTCTGCCCATTACTCATACTAGCCATCCTTGTCCAGAAATCAATCGCCACTCTGGGGTCATAACCTGCCACTGCGGCAAAGATCAACCCAAAGCGGTCGGCTTCCAGTTCCTGTTTGCGTGAGTGAGGAAGCAAGACACCATATTCAGCGCCCACACCATAAACTGATCCAAATACACTTCCTGCCCTGCTGTTACCCAGCGCGGCACCACCCAAAGCGCCCAGGCCCTGCGCGGCAAGTTCCCTGCTCATCCTTTCACGGCCATGTCCGATAACGGCATGGGCGATCTCGTGCGCAACAACTACCGCAAGTGCGCTCTCGGTTTGCGTAACAGGCAGGATACCCGTATACACCACTACTTTACCGCCGGGCATGCACCATGCATTTACCTGGTTATTCTCAACAAGATTGAACTCCCACTCGTAATTGCCCAGGTCATTCGCAAGGCCGCGGTCGCGGTAATATTTTTCTACCCCACTTGCGATACGGCTACCCAATCTTTTTACCATTTCTGCATTGGCACCAGAGGTAACTACCCTGTTCTTACTAAGAAAGTCGGCATACTGTGTTTTTGCCATTGCCTGCAGTTCTGTTTCAGAGACCAGGCTCAACTGGTTGCGCCCCGTGATGGCATTGCGCGAACAGCCTGCTGCCGCTACTGCGAAAATGAGCACGATGAATAATTTTTTCATGTTTATTGCATTTATTTTTTATGAATCCTTTTCAGGATGCGTAAAAAAACTATGCCGGGGGTGGGAAGGGGATTGGGAACAGGGAACAGAGAATATTGAATAATGAAATTGAATATTGAATTATGAAGGGCCAGGGGGTAGTTACATTGGATGACTTCGTAGTTCGTACTGCCTATCTCGTACTGGGCTTTTTCGTACTTCGTAGTTCATATTTCGTACTTGGCTTTTCGTACTTCGTACTTCGTATTTCGTACTTCAGTTTCCCTACCTGGCTTTGAAAATTATCTTTCGCCTCTGCGCTTACGGCGGTCTCTGTGTTTGAGAATGGGCACTTTGCTTTCGGTGCCTTTGAGAATGCGGCCGATGTTTTTCTGGTGAGTGAGTACCACCATCAGTGCCACCAGCACTGCGAATATGCGATAGAGTGTTTCCTTCTCGTTAAAGATAAAGAGAATGAAAACCATAAAGGATACACCGGCAAGTATAGAACTGAGGGACACAAAACGGGTAAGGTATAAAACCAGCAGAAAAACAGCTATGCAGCAAAGCGCCACCAATGGCTGGATAGCGACTGCCATGCCAAATAAAGTGGCCACGCCTTTACCACCTTTAAAACCGGCCCATACCGGATAGATATGCCCGATAACCGCAGCGAGACCCAGCCCGATCATCAGGTTGGTACGATGCAGCTCATCCTGGAGGTAATAAGGAAGTAAAATATAAAGAGAGGTGGCAGCTACTCCTTTGAGAATATCAACTACCATAACAACAGTACCCCATTTGGAACCAAGCACCCTGAATGTATTTGTGGCGCCGGCATTGCCACTGCCATAATCACGTATATCAATCCCGAAAAGCGATTTACTTATCCAGACTGCCGTAGGTACCGATCCGATCAAATAAGCCAAAACAATGAGCAATAATTCGTTCATCAGGGGGCGGTTGAAGTTGGGGGCAAAGATAACCAAAATGGAGGTAACGATTACGTAACATGGAAATTTTATGAATTTCTAAAAAACCTGAGAGCGATCCACCCACTACGCTCCACGGTTGCCCGGTGCTCAAGACCCAGGGGCCGGCAGGCGGATAATATCGCTTCCTCATCCTCAACAAGCAGCCCGCTGAGTATCAGTTCCCCTCCCATAACCAATGCCCTTGCTATGGCTCCGATATTTGCGAGAATAATATGCCGGTTGATATTAGCCAGTATGATATCATAGTCGCTCGCAGTTGATACTGCATCAACTTTATGAATATCAATATTATTACAAATGTTAATGCGAATATTTTCTGAAGCGTTTTCTATACACCAGTCATCATTATCCACGGCTGAAACGCGGGAAGCACCAAGCTTTGATGCGAGTATGGCCAGGATACCAGTGCCGGTACCGAAGTCTAACACCGCCTTACCCATACAGTCCAGGTCCCGCATCAACCGCATAACCAGCCAGGTGGTGGCATGGTGACCGGTCCCAAAACTCATTTTGGGTGTAATGACGATCTCATGGGCCATATCGGTAAATGGCTGATGAAACGAGGCCCGCACCCCCACAAAATCTTCTACCTGCACCGGCTCAAAATTAGACTCCCACAACTGGTTCCAATTTTGTTTATTTATTACTGATTTTGAATATGTTAAAGAGTATTTATTGAATAAATTATCCAATTCAAGCGCATCGAAACCGGTTTCCGGGATATAGGCTTTCAGGGCCGTTTCGGTTTCTTCAAATCCGTCATACCCCATCTCCGCCAGGCGGGCAACCAGTATTGATCTTAGCTCATCCTCCGCAACCGGTATGTTCAATTCGCAATAGCTATCCATAATCTGAATTTAGTGCTTCCTGTGGCCTGGTTTCTCCCTGGATCAAAAAAGACCATGCTGGCGCAAACAGAGGAATACAACAAAAAAAATGGCCCCGGGTACCGGGGCCATGATATTAGTTATTCGCTTCAGCGTTCCCTGCGTCTTCCCTGGGTTTGAAATCAGGTTTGGGCATCAACGCCTTGCGGCTTAATTTGAATTTTCCCGTTTTCGGATCCAGTCCTACCAGCTTTACCTTCACAATATCCCCTTCCTTAAAGAGGCCATCCATGGTTTCGAGTCTTTTCCAGCTGATCTCGCTGATATGAAGCAAGCCCTGCTTACCTGGCATGAACTCAACAAATGCGCCGAATTCTTTAATGCCCTTAACAGGTCCCTCATACACATCCCCTACTTCCGGCATAGCGGTAATTCCCTTTACCCAGGTTACGGCCTTATCCAGGCTTTCTTTGGATGCGGAGAAGATACTTACCTCGCCTGTATTACCCACCTCTTCGATATTGATGGTTGCACCCGTTTCGCGCTGGATCTCCTGGATCACTTTACCGCCCGGCCCGATCACCGCACCGATAAATTCTTTGTCAATGATCAGTTTGATCATACGTGGCGCATGTGGTTTTACTTCCGGACGTGGGGCAGGCATGCACTCATACATGGCGTCAAGGATATGCAAACGTCCTTTTCTTGCCTGCTCAAGGGCTTCCATCATTACTTCCATGCTAAGTCCGTCAACTTTGATATCCATCTGTACTCCGCAGATACCATCGCGGGTACCCGTTACTTTAAAGTCCATATCACCCAGGTGATCTTCATCGCCCAGGATATCGGTAAGGATCGCGTATTTGCCATCGGCCCGGGTAATCAGTCCCATTGCCACGCCACTTACATGCTTTGGAAAAGGCACACCGGCATCCATCAGGGCCAATGAACCGGCGCAAACCGTTGCCATTGAAGAGGATCCGTTACTTTCCAGGATATCACTCACAATACGAACCGTGTAGGCATATTCGCTTCCCGGCATCATCTGCCTCAGGCTGCGCATGGCGAGGTTACCGTGACCAATTTCTCTCCGGCCCGCTCCACGCATCATTTTTACTTCACCTGTAGAGAACGGTGGAAAATTGTAATGCAGGAAGAATTTGCTGTATTCTGATTTGGCGGCACTTTCGATTAATAACTCATCTAACTTAGTTCCGAAAGTAACCGTTGTAAGTGACTGAGTTTCACCACGTGTGAACAATGCAGAACCATGTGGTGTTGGCAGGGGTTCTACCTCCATGGCCAGCGGGCGAACCTGGTCGAGGTTACGTCCATCCAGACGGATCCGGTCATCAAGCATCATATTCCTTACCACTTCCCATTGCAGGTCGGCGTAATATTTTTTGGCAAATTTCTTATCGGAATCCGTTGCTTCTTCACCAAGGCTGGCAATCAGCTCATCTTTCAATGCGCTGTATTCTTTGGAGCGATCGTGCTTGGCTGAACCCCTTTTAGAGATTTCGTAGATCCTGTCCTTCGCAAATGCGATAACCTTGGCCTGAATTTCTTCGTGCTGGTCGGGTTTCTTGTAGTCCCTTTTACCGGTAACGCCTTTTTTATCTCTCAGTTGTTCCTGTGCCTTGATCTGTACGCGGATGGCGTCATGTGCCAGTTGCAGTGCTTTCACCAGGTCGGCTTCGGCACATTCTTTGGCCTCGCCTTCCACCATCATAAGGTTTTTCTCTGTTGCTGCGATCAGGAACTCGAGGTCTGACTGCTTCAGTTGTGCCCTTGTAGGGTTCACCACAAAATTACCGTCGATACGTGCAATCCTTACCTGGCTGATGATTTCTTTGATTGGAATATCTGATACTGCCAGGGCAGCAGAAGCGGCCAGGCAGGCCAGTGCATCAGGCAGTATTTCATCATCGCTGGATACCAGCGAGATCAAAACCTGGACATCGCAAAGGTAGTCTTCCGGAAACAACGGGCGTAAAGAGCGGTCTATCAAGCGGCTGGTAAGGACCTCATAATCGTTCAGCCTTGCCTCCCGTTTGAAGAAAGAGCCCGGCACGCGGCCTGCAGATGCAAATTTTTCCTGGTAGTCAACACTCAGGGGGAAAAAATCCTGTCCCTCCCTGGGTTCTTTATTGGCAACAACGGTGGCTAAAATGATACAGTTACCCTGGCGAACGGTGACAGCACCATCGGCCTGGCGGGCCAGTTTACCGGTTTCGACAAATACCTCGCGGCCGCCGCCGAGGTCGAAACTCACACTGATTGGTTGTGATAACATAATGTTTGGTAATACGGAACCGGACGAATGATCCGGCCTCCCTGTGAATGAATGCGAAGTAAAAAACAGGAACTGACAGAAATAACTATTCCCAACCGTAATTCATTACCAGTTGGGAACAGCTTCTATCATACTTCTCGAATTATTTTCTCAGACCTAATTTCTCGATCAGGGCACGGTAACCCTGCAGGTTGTGCTTCTGCATATAAGCCAGTAAACGCTTGCGTTGACCAACCAGTTGCATGAGACCGCGCTGTGTAGAATGGTCTTTGTGGTTCTTTTGTAAATGGCTGGAAATCTGGGAAATACGTTCTGTCAGTAAGGCAATCTGACCTTCGATAGACCCTGTGTTGGTGGCTTTTCCACCAAATTCAGCAAAAATGTTTGCTTTCTTTTCAATAGTTAAATAAGGCATTCTGAAAAATTTAATGACTCCGGAATTTTTTCTTCTTTTTTTTATCGGGTGCAAAAGTACGTAATTCTGTGGGGAAAAGGCCAAATTCAGGCGACTTTTTGTGCAGGTATAGCGACCGGGTTGCGGGCAAAGCTAATTAATTCATCCTGAACCCCTCATGCACCACGGTAAATTGGCCTTGTTGGCATAGCTTAGCGTTTTCTCAAATTTCAGCAGGTACAACATGTTTGGTGTGACAATTCTTGGTAATAATTCGGCCCTTCCGGCGTATGACAGGCACCCAACCGCACAGGTGGTGACGCTGAATGAACAGTTGTTCCTGATAGACTGTGGCGAAGGTACCCAGATGCAGATTGCCCGCTATAAGATCCGCCGGAGCCGTATTCACCATATTTTTATTTCACACCTGCATGGCGACCATTATTTTGGGCTGATAGGACTGATCACCAGCATGGGTTTGTTAGGCAGGGAGCAGGAACTGAACATTTATGCACCACCTGGCCTGGAAGCGATTATCGACCTCCAATTAAAAGTGGCCGACACCACCCTGCCCTTCCCGCTGGTTTTTCATCCTTTGCAGACAGAGGGATTACTGGTGGACCAACCGAAGTTCCAGGTGGCCTGTTTTGAAACGCAGCACCGCATTCCCTGCTGGGGCTTCCTGATCAGGGAAAAAAAGAAACCCCGCAAGATCGATAAAGACAAAGCTGTGGCCCATGATATACCGGCTGCTTATTACGACAAGCTGAAAGACGGTTGCGATTATGTGCGTGATGGCGTGACAGTGAAAAATGACATGGTAACTTTTGCCAATACCCCACCGTTAAGCTATGCCTACTGTGCAGATACCCGCTACCATGAATCCATAGCTGAACAAACCCGCGGCGTTACATTATTGTACCATGAAGCCACTTACCTGAAGGACCTGGAAGAACGCGCGCATAGCCGTTTTCATTCCACTACCATCCAGGCAGCAGCTATAGCCGCCAAAGCCGGCGCGCACCGTTTATTGCTCGGACACTTCAGCAGCAAATACGAACAACTGCATGAATTTCTTTCCGAAGCACAGGAAATTTTCCCGAATACAGATCTGGCGATTGAAGGCGTTACGTATAAGATCTGAATAATGAATTTCGAATTTCGAACAGGCAATTTTGAGCGAATTGGCTAAATCAATGAATTATTCAATGCGCGATCACTCTGTGTAATTCTGTGCATTCTGCGACTTTGTGGTGAAGCCTTCGCCCTATGATTAAACCGAAGGCTTCACCACAAAGTCACAGATAACACAGAGAGCCACAAAGTCATTTTACGATATATATCAATATACATTTGTTATTCATTGTTCAATATCCAACTCTCTACGTTAATTCATAAGCCAGTAATAAAATGATGCAAATTCCTGGCGCCAGCTTTTTTCCCTGTGCACGCCGAGCGGATCCACTACCCTGCGAAGAGAAAAACGTTGTTTTTTCTGGATGATTTCAACCATGCGGTCCATACCCGTAACCATATTGGATGGTTCCTTTCCTCCCACATAAAAATAAAACCTGGGAGATAAAGGCGTAGTGAATTTTTCGGCATCGCTGAATACCTGGGGAGCGATCCAGAAAGATGGCGAAAAAACACCCGCTGTTCCAAATATGTTCGGGTATTGCATGATGGCATAAAAACTGATCAGTCCACCCAGACTGCTGCCTGCAATAAACGTATTTTCAGGGCCTTTTTTCGTGCGGTATTTTGTATCGATAAAAGGTTTGAGTGTATTGGCAATAAAATCAACATAAGCCTTACCCTCTCCTTTTCCATTCTTGTCATTATCGTAAGGATTGTACTCTGTCATTCGCTGACTACCATTGTCAATTCCCACAACAATACATTCCTTCCCTGTTTTTTGCTGCAAGGAATCCAGCGCCTCGTCTACACCCCATTCACCAAATGGCGCGGTCTGTTCATTAAACAGGTTTTGTCCATCATGCATATACAGTACAGGGTATATTTTTGAAGAACTGGCATACCCTTTTGGTAAATACACCCATATCTTCCTGGTGCGGTTCAACTGTGGCATTTTAAAAGCTGTGTCCATTACACGTACCTGCGGACTCGCCGTAAATGGTTTCGGTTTTTCGGGATAATCGTCTTTCCACCCGGCAATGATTATGTCCTGCGATATATCTGCATTCACTTCCAGCAAGCGATCGCTGATATCACGGCCATCAGCCATAGATTCTACTTTGTCAAAAGCACCCCGAGTAAATTTGAAAGCATAGGTGCCGCCAGCCAGGTCCTTTATCACGATACTTTTTCTTCCGCCGGCGAATGGCTTCAGTTTATAATTCTCATCCTTCGGGTTCCAGTTGTTGAAATTTCCGGCCACATAAATATCATCCTGTTTGCGTGTAGCAACATCCGTTACCACCAGGCGAACGGAAAACTGCGCCTGCAGCAGGCCGCTTATGCAGACAAAAAAACCGAGCATCCATCTTTTCATGTGATGAAATTACAAAACAGGCGCACAAAAAAGCCGGGCTATCAATGCCCGGCCTGTTAAATATTGTTATAACTCCATTAATCCAGTATTTCCACGTCTTTGGGATATTTGCTTTTGTTGAAGACAAACAGCTTATCTGCCACCACTGCATTCAGGTTAAGATTGGATAATTTGAGCTCAGTTACGTTGTTACTTTTATCAACTATTCTGGCTTTAGAAAAAGTATTCCTGGCTTTATCAATAAAGAGGTTCACTTTCTGAAAATTTTTCCGGTTATCGATGGGGCGCATTTCAATTTCATGAAAAGCACCGGCAGAAGAAACCAGTTTATAGGTAAAATCCCTGTCGTATGCGCCGGCAAGTAATTTTTGCGGGCTCAATGTCTGGCTGCTTTCTTCAACAGAAGATTTGGTAATGGTTTTTTCCCCGTCAAAACGGTATACACTATTACCATCACACACAATCTCAGTTTTACCTTGTTTCAGGAAATACTTATCGCCTTTCATATACAGCGAAAGCGACTGTTTACCGTTGGCCTTGCCTTTGCTGGTAAAGGATGTAAGCACACAGGCCGCGCTGATACCCTTAGACGCTTTTACTTTGGCGCCCACGGCATCCAGCACTTTCCTGGCGGCGGGATCATTTTGTGCAAAAGAGATTTCCAACACCGAAAAAAACAAAACCAGGCATACGTATAATTTCTTCATCAGTATTCTATTGAGGGCGCAAATATAAGTTTTACTGTTTTGTAAGACCGGGCAGGATGTATGAAGTTTAAAAATTCCGGGTTGGGGCCTGTTAATAAATGGCCAAAACCGTCCATTAAACCAGCGAATCGAGGAATTCCTGCAGTTCCATATCGGTTTTGAAAAGGACTTCCCTTGCTTTGCTGCCCTGGTTGGGCCCCACTACCCCAGCGGCTTCCAGTTGGTCCATTAACCTTCCGGCGCGGTTATAGCCCAGTTTCATCCTTCGCTGGATAAGAGAGGTAGAGCCCATCTGGCTATTGACAATCAATTTGGCCGCGTCTTCAAACAGCGGATCGCGGTCATTGGCGTCAAAATCCTTTCCTTCCAGGTCCTTTTCGTCAACGTATTCCGGTAACAGGAACGCCTGCGGGTATCCGCGCTGGTCGCCAATAAATTCGCATATCTGTTCCACTTCTGGTGTATCAACAAACGCGCACTGGAGACGGGTAATCTCCCCGTTATAACTTACCAGCATATCACCTTTACCGATCAGTTGTTCCGCGCCGCCAGCATCCAGAATGGTACGGCTATCAATCTTACTGGACACTTTGAACGCGATACGTGCAGGGAAGTTGGCTTTGATGGTTCCGGTAATAATATTTACCGAGGGCCGCTGCGTAGCAATAATCAGGTGTATACCAATGGCCCTTGCGAGCTGTGCAAGCCGTGCAATAGGCATTTCCACTTCCTTACCTGCGGTCATGATCAGGTCAGCAAACTCATCCACTACCAGAACGATGAACGGAAGGTATTGGTGGCCTTTTTCGGGGTTCAGTTTTCGGGATGTGAATTTTTCGTTGTACTCCTTTATGTTGCGGCAACCGGCTTCTTTCAAGAGATCATAGCGGTTGTCCATCTCAATACACAGGGCATTCAACGTATGCACCACTTTTTTTGTATCCGTTATAATGGATTCTTCCTCGCCGGGAAGTTTGGCGAGGAAATGTTTTTCGATAACGCGGTACAGGCTAAGCTCCACTTTTTTGGGATCAACCAGTACCAGCTTCAGTTGCGAGGGATGTTTTTTGTAAAGCAACGATACAAGTATCGCATTCAACCCCACAGATTTACCCTGGCCCGTAGCACCTGCCATTAACAGGTGCGGCATATTGGCGAGATCGACGATAAAATTTTCGTTGTCGATCTTCTTTCCGATGGCTATAGGCAATGAAAAGGAATTGCTCTGAAATTTTTCAGATGCAAGCAATGTTTTCATGCTTACCACCGATTTGCGGACATTGGGTACTTCAATACCAATTGTTCCCTTGCCCGGTATGGGTGCAATGATGCGTATGCCCAACGCCGCAAGGCTTAGTGCAATATCATCCTCCAGGTTCTTGATCCGGCTGATACGTACACCCGGTGCCGGAACAATCTCGTATAGAGTTACCGTTGGACCCACCGTTGCGGCTATGCGCTGTATGGCTATATCATAATTCTTAAGCGTAGCTATGATCTGGTTTTTATTGGTCTCCAGTTCCTGCGGGTCATGAACAATCTTTTCGCTGCCATGCGTTTCAAGCAGGTCGAGCGAAGGGTATTTATAGCCTTTCAGGTCCAGGGTAACATCGTATTTGGTGGCCAGCTTACCCAGGGTTACTGCCGGCGCTTCCTCTTCGTCCTCCTCGGGCGTTTCTTTGATCTCCAGTTCCAGGTTGCCGGCAGCGGGTATGGGTTTGGCCCGCGCGACGACGGGCACCGGTTCGTCCAGCACTTTTGCATCAGGCAGTTCATCCGCTATGACATCTTCCGCGTCTTCATCTTTTTCAACCATCTCCACTTTATCCATCGGGTTAGCCAGCGCTTCCTGTGGCTGCGGCATGATGACCACTACGCCTTTACCATCGTTCTTCATGCGGTTATGGCTAACAGGCTCATCTGGTTCTGCTTCTCCTGCTATAGCATCATCCCCTGCGGTTTCATCCCATTCCTGTCTTACGGGTTGTTCATCATCTTCATCGTGAGCCACCAGCGACTGATCATTTTTTTGCGTAGTCGCGAATTTCCAGGCGGGTATTTTGAAAACGGGATTGAAGCGCCAGATAAAATAACAGAATACCGCAACGGCAAGTATGGCCCCGGTACCCACATTGCCTATCCATTTTACAAACCAATCTACCAGCAATTCGCCCACGGCGCCACCCCATGAAAAGGCGGATCCACCGGAAGCAAACGCGGCTGCCATGCTGAGTACAAGCAAACCCGCCACTACATATTTGAGGTTACGAAGCAGGTTGAATATTTTTTTCCCGAATAGCAGGTTTACACCCAGTACAAAAAAACTGGTGCAAAAAAGATAAGAGGCAATACCGAAGCCTTTGTAAATAAGGGTGTGTGCTACAAAAGCGCCCAAAACGCCGAGGAGGTTGGTCACCCTCACATCATCGGTGGAAAATATCCGGGTGCCAAACTGGTGTACTTTATCCTGGTCTTCCTGCCAGGTGAACAAATAAGAGGTAAGTGATACAAAAAGGAATATGGTCAGCAGTAAACAGATGGTACCGGCTATCTTGGCCGTACGCTCATCCTTCACTACTTCGGTCACGGTCACTTCTGCCTGTTTATCCGCAGTCAGTTTCTCAGGGTCAGGGGGCGGCGGCGTTTTCTTTCTCAGACTATTGGCCATGGAAACAAATATAAGTCAAGCCGCAAAGCCTAAACCTAACCGGGCCAGGATGTGCAAAACTGGCAAAGCCGGCAACAGTTTTCCACTTTATGTATATCGGAGCCTGGCAATGCCGGCGGCGAGCAGCAACCAGCCAGCGATAAAACATAGCCCGCCAAGGGGCGTTATGGCACCGAGCCATTTGAAGGCGGGCATGCAACTTAACAGGTATAGCGACCCACTGAATAAAAAGATCCCAACAATGAATAAAATACCCGCGTATTGTAACCTGGTACCGCTACCATTGCCCTTGCATAGCAAACCTGTGAGGGCCAGGGCAAACACATGGTAAAACTGGTACCTGACCCCTGTTTCAAACGTTGAAAGCGACTGGGCCGACAGCGTTTCCCTGAGTGCGTGGGCTCCAAAAGCGCCCAGCATTACCGAAACCGATCCCAAAACCGCTGCTATAATAAGGAAGCGCTTATGCATGTTTTTTAATGATTTCAGCAAAGCCCTCATCGCTGATGGCCCGGCCCTGTAAATGATAGGTGGCCTTTTCGAAGAAAGGCATGCGTTCTGCAAGTTTATCCACCAGAAACTGCTTTAATTGCGTGTCGGACAGGTCGCGGATAAGTGGGCGATGCGCTTTTTCAGGTTGCAGTCTTTCAACCAGAACATCCAGGGGTTCATCAATCCAAACGGTTATTCCCGTCCGGTTCATCCAATCCATATTCTCATAGAAACAGGGTGTACCGCCGCCTGCGGCCATCACAAAACTTTTTTTCTCACCAAACCAGCGCAGGATTTTCGCCTCCGACTTACGGAAATAATCTTCGCCATCTTCGGCAAATATTTCTGCAATCGTTTTTTCTTCATGTGACTCCACCAGGAAATCAAGGTCATATCCCCCGGTTTTTAGCTTTTTGGAAAGCTTTTTTGACCAGTAGGTTTTGCCCGTGCCCATCATGCCTATCAGGAACAACTTCATCGGTCGATCATTTTTTAACACATAGGTACATAGAAAAAATATAGGCACAATAGAATTTATCTATCTGGTAAAGTTGAAAACAGATCATTGACATAAGTCTTTTGTCCTTCCTTGAAAATGTTGGTGCAGCAGAAGTTAAACAATATGCCTTTCGGTTTTTCTAATAACTTCATATAACTTAGGACCTGTGCTTCATAAACAGGATTTATAGCTTCGACTGCTTTCATTTCAACCACGATCGCATTTTCAACCAAAAGGTCTAACCGAAGATCTGCCTCCAGATCCAACCCTTTATAATTTACCGGCACTTTCATCTGAGATTTTACAGACATATTTCTTATCAGCAATTCTCGCACCATACACTTTTCATAAATGCTTTCCAGTAACCCAGGACCCAGCGCCCGGTGTACTTCTATACTACATCCAATGATGGCGTAGCTAAGTTCATTGATGCTGTTCTTGGTCCATTTTGCCATTCGACCAAACTATAAAATACCCAGCTTGAAACATTAAGTATAACTACCCTATTGTGCCCCTATTTTCACCTATGTCCCTATGTGTTAAAATCTACTTGAACGCATTTAACCCTGTCACATCCATCCCGGTGATTAGCAGATGGATATCATGTGTGCCTTCATAGGTAATTACGCTTTCGAGGTTCATCATGTGACGCATTATGCTGTATTCACCCGTTATACCCATGCCGCCAAGCATCTGGCGCGCATCGCGTGTGATATTGGAGGCAATTTCGCAGCTATTGCGTTTGGCCATACTTACCTGTTGCGGTGTGGCTTTGCCTTCATTCATTAAAACGCCTAAACGCCATACCATTAACTGCGCTTTGGTAATTTCCGTAATCATTTCCGCCAGTTTCTTCTGCTGCAATTGGAACCCGCCAATCGGCCTGTCAAATTGTATGCGTTCTTTGCTGTAGCGTAATGCTGTATCGTAACAATCCATTGCGGCACCCAATGCACCCCAGGCAATTCCATAGCGGGCTTTGGTTAAGCAACCCAATGGGCCTTTTAACCCTTTTACATTGGGTAAGATGTTTTCTTTGGGTACTTTAACATGATCAAAAACCAGTTCACCGGTAGCACTGGCCCGTAAGCTCCACTTGCCATGGGTGGTGGGTGTTGAAAAACCTTCCATACCCCGTTCCACAATTACGCCCTGTATTTCATCCTGTTCATTTCTTGCCCATACTACAGCCACCTGCGCAAAGGGTGCATTGCTGATCCACATCTTGGCGCCGTTAAGGATAACATGATCGCCAGCATCTTTTATGTTTGTAAGCATGCCTGCAGGATTGCTTCCATGATCGGGTTCTGTAAGACCAAAACAACCCAGCCATTCCCCACTGGCCAGTTTGGGTAAGTACTTATTGCGCTGTTCTTCGCTTCCATACGCATAAATAGGGAACATCACCAGGCTACCCTGTACACTCGCCGTGCTGCGTACACCGCTATCGCCTCTTTCCAGTTCCTGCATCATTAATCCATAGCTGATATAGTCGAGTCCGCCCCCACCATATTTTTCCGGAACCGTGGGGCCAAAACATCCCAGGTCCCCCATTTGCTTAACAATCTGCTGTGGGAACTCGGCACGTTGTGCATAATCCTCTATGATGGGCGTGATTTCTTTCTTTACATAATTCCGCACCGATTCACGTATCAGCTTCTGCTCTTCTGTAAGCAACTCATCCAACATAAAATAATCAGGCGACTGGAATAGATCTGTCTTAACGGCCATAAGCGGTGTTTTGATTTTGAGTTTGGTGTCTGGAGTTGGGGTTTGGAGTTGTTTTGGGCAAAAATAACTGTTTCTGCGTTCCAACCTTTCAAGTAGCTCCAACTCCTCACAGCAATCCAAACCCATATGCCCCAACACCACACTCCCAACTCCCTACCCTCCCCTGTAACTTTTCAGGTAAAAAATAGTTTTACTACGTATGCAACATTTTATGCAAAGCCGTGACTTTATTTCAGAACACCACAAAGCAACCATTTGGAACTGAGCCTGGAAATAACTGCTGATGACCTGGTAGAACGCTGCATGCAGGGAGATGCTATGGGCTATCGCCTCCTGTATAACCAGTATGCAAAAGCCATGTACAACACGGCGCTGCGGATATTGAACAATGCCGAGGATGCAGAAGACATACTCCAGGAATCATTTACCGATGCGTTCCGTTCACTGGAGGCCTTCCGTAACCGGTCTACTTTTGGTGCATGGCTGAAAAGGATCGTCATCAATAAATCGATCAACCGCGTTAAACGGGACAGGAATAAATGGGTGGAAGTGGATATGGAACATCTAGACAGCTTTGCTATCCAGGATGAACCTGAGTTGAATGAGGAGGAATTTATTTTCAAAGTGGAAAGTATCAGGAACGGCATTCGCCTGTTGCCTGATGGGTACCGAACGGTTTTATCGCTGTACCTGGTGGAAAATTACAAACATGATGAGATAGCAGACATGCTTGGCATATCACCCGCAACCGTTCGCACCCAATACAAGCGGGCAAAAAAGAAATTACTGGAGATCATCAGTCAAAACAATGCAACATGAAGAACAAACTGGAGGAATTTGTATACCGGAACCGGGAGGACTTTGATTCCGAAGCCCCCGGCGGCGACCTGTGGAACCAAATTGACGTGAATGTGAAGCGGGACAAGCGAAAAGTATTCAAGCTGTTTAGCCATTCCCGAATTGCGGCCATTTTCCTTTTATTGCTGAATGCCCTGGTTGTCTTTTACCTGCTGCAACGAAAGCCGGCTGACCTTCCGATAAGCAGCACCGCCCCTACCCCGCAAACCAGCAGCCAGCCATACGAAAAAGAGATCGATGAGATCAGTAAAGTGGTAGAGATCAAGCAGGCTAAACTAAAAGAGATCGGGAAGATCAACCCGTTCCTGTATAAAACGTTTACCGGCGCACTTAACCAGTTAAATAGTACCTATATCCAACTTGAAAAAGAACTTGTCACCAATCCCAACAAAGAGGAGCTTCTTGAAGCCATGATCCAGAACCTCAGCCTGCAGCACGAGTTACTGAATCGGCAACTCATGATTTATCAAAAATTAAAACAAACTAAAAATGAAAAAAATACTAACCTTTTGTAGCCTTATCCTGTTAACCCTGAGCACCGCATCTGCATCCGTTCCGACAGATGAGCTGGAAAGCGAAAAAAGTAAATCCTACAGCAAAACATACAGTGTAAGCAGCGGAGATAAAATCGTACTTGACAATTCATTTGGTGAAATGAAGATCAGCACGTGGACACGAAATGAAATTAAAGTGGATGTATCAATGACTGTGAAGGCAGCAACAGATCAGCGTGCGCAGGAAATACTTGATATGATCAGGATCGATGATAGTAAAAAAGGATCGGAAGTTAGTTTCAAAACCCACCTGGACCACGGCAATTCAGACAAAAACAGGGACCGCACAAACCGGGATGAAAAAACAAATTTCAAAATAAACTATACCGTTTACCTGCCCAACAATATGGCGCTTGATGCTACCAACCAGTTTGGCGCTATGTCAATTGGTGATTATGATGGCGGAATTACATTGGAAAGCAAATTCGGCAGTCTTACGGCAGGGAAACTTAACCAGCCAAAAAAAGTATCCGTGCAGTTTGGGAAGGCCACCATAGAAAGCATAAACAGTGGTAAGATATCCATCCAGTTTTCAAAAGCACAAATCGATAAGCTGAGTGGCGATATCACAGCTGACTTTAACCAGTCGCATGGTGTAAAATTAAACCTAAGCAATGATCTCAGGAAACTGGATATCCACAATAATTTCAGCGAGGTATATCTTGACGCCGACAAAAATCTCTCTGCCAGTTTCAGTATCAGGAACAGTTTTGGGGGCTTCTCCAACAAAACAGATTTCCCGGTAACCCGCGAAAAGGAAAATGAGAACCGCTATTTCAACAGCAATCAAAATTACAGCGGCAAATCAGGCAGCGGCAATATCCCCGTAAACGTAAAAAGCAGCTTCGGACATGTTACCCTGGGCCATGATATCAGTTTTGATGTAAACGCCAAATCCGAAAAAAAGAAAGCGTAGAGGGGGTCTGGAGTCTGGAGTTTGAAGTTGTTAGTGGTTCACTCCATTGATAACTCCAGACTCCTAACTCCAAACTCTCCTACTCCGGCCCTCTCCTGTTTCCCATCGTAGCCCTTGGGCCTGTTTGTTCAATTTCGCGGTTCATGTGTTCGATATCCACACTTCTTTCGGACCTGTCTCCCATCAGGTGTTCCGTAAAATAATCCGCCATACGCCAGAAAAAATATTCGGTCATGTCTCCATAACCATGGCGCTGACCAGGCAGAATCAGCAGGTCAAATCTTTTGTTGTTACGGATAAGGGCATTGGCAACCCGGATAGTGCCCGCGGGGTGCACGTTGTTATCTATGTCACCGGTTGAAAGCATCAGGCGACCCTTCAGATTTTTTACAAGGTCCTGGTTCTTCTCAATATTGTAAGTGAAAGTGGTATCTCCCTTATCACCGATCACTTCCTTTACACCATGGTGTTGTTCACTCCACCAACGGTTGTAAACCGAATTATCATGGTTACCGGAAGACGATACTGCTACTTTAAAGAAATCAGGATATACGAGCATGGCTGCAGTACTCATAAAGCCGCCGCCGGAATGACCATGAATACCCACCCTGTTCACATCAATGAAAGAATAACGGTCGGCCAGTTGCTCTGCAGCCGCTTTTTTATCTGCCAGTCCATAATCACGCAGGTTGCCATATCCAAAATTATGGTACCATTTGCTGCGCGATGGGTGTCCGCCACGGTTGCCCATCGTGATTACCACAAAACCCAGATTGGATAGACGGTCCGTTCTGTCCATACCCCTGCCGAAAGCCTTATTCACGGCTTCTGTCTGCGGGCCGGGGTACACATATTCAATGACAGGGTATTTTTTTGTTGAATCAAAATCCATAGGCTTGTACATCACACCATAGATATCCGTGATGCCATCATCTGCTTTTACCTTAAATGGCTGGGGGAATTTATACCCGGTTGCAAACAAAGATGAAAGGTCGGCTGTTTCAAGGTCCATTATCTTTCTACCGTCTGCCGCATAAAGTGCAGAGCGGGGTACGGTATTGACTCTCGAAAAATTATCTACAAAAAATGTTTTGCTGTCGTTAATGCTCATCGCGTGTTCAAACTCACCGGGATTAAGCAGTTTAAGACCCGTACCATCAAAGTTTACGCGGTATGCATGCAGGTAGTAAGGATCTTCTCCGGGCTCTCTGCCATTTGCAGAAAAATACAGCACACGTTTGGCTTCGTCTATTCCCATGATATTCTCCGCATGCCATGTGCCGGATGTGATCTGGTTTTTCAGTTTCCCGTTTTCGTCATACAAATAAAAATGTGCCCATCCATCCCGCTCACTCCACTGGATCATTTCTTTGCCTTCATTTACCAGGCCCACCCGTCTTACTTCAATATAAGTATTGAACCGTTCTTCAATCAGTGGTTTTACGGTGCCTGTCTTAATATCCACTACACAGATATCTACTTTTTTAAGATCCCTGCCGGTACGGGTAAAATAAAATTTATCATTATTGCCGAGCCATTTTAACGGGCGCCAGTCATCATCGCGTGTATTGGCCAAACTGGGCTCTGCCCATATGGTAAGGTCCTGGTCCTTAAAGAGCGATACCTGCATCTCTTTCCCCGACTGTGCGGACAAATCAAATAGGTAAACATGGTCAACAGGCGCTTCTTTTTCACCGGGCATCCAGTATTTATAGGTTTCCAGCGTAGGCCGCGGATCAGCCACACTGTTGATCACCCAGAGCTCTTTCACTTTGCGGTTATCAGTACGTGTCATAGCAAAATGCCTGGAATCTGGCGACCAGAAAACAGTTACTGGTTTGCGTTTGTTTTTGTTTTTTTCCCTGTCTACATTGCTATCGCCGGAACCGGAAAGATTTCCCTCTGAAAAATAACTGTAGTGCTCTATCCCGTCGCGGGTTAAAGCATGATCTACAATGGAAGAGTCTTCTTCATTTTTTATCGCCTTTTCATAGTTGGCTTTGTCCATCCAGAACAGGTTATAGTTGCGGCCAAACACGATTGTGTTGCCATCGGGAGAAATGGCCGCCCAGTTAGGCTTTCGTTTAGGTTTTTTGAAATCAGCCAGTTCAATAAGTTCACCGGTATTGATATTGTATTCAAAATAAAATACTTTTCGCTCACGTGCGGGCGGGGTGCCTCGTTTGGCTGCGGTATCTTTTTTCTCAATCTCCTGTGTACTCTTTACTTCAAACTGTATCCAGTTCTCATCTTTGATGAAGCGCATACTGTCAAGACCAAGGTGCTGTGCATCAAAAGGATCTTTTACAACGCGCGTGATTTTGGCAGCCAGGTCGGCATTATCAAAAAGTAGTTTCTTCTCGCCTTTGGTGGGGTCAACGATAAACCATTTTTTACCCTCCGTGGTTTCATATACATACCAGAACCGGTCGCTCTTTTTTAGCCAGTGAGGGTCAACATTGGTACTGAAGATCAGTTTCTCCAATTTTTTAGGAGAGAACCTGGCAGCCTGTTGGTAATTGGCTTTGGTAACCGGCGTATTCTGCGCCAGAGCAGTACCAACCGTGCTCAACAACAACAGTACGAGATAACAATTTCGCATAGCAGTTTTAGTTTAGTTTTAGGGTGCCTCAAAGTAAACCAAATCTCATTATCTCGCTTACAAACCCCCGAATATCCGGTGGAAACGGTCTAAAAATCGGAGATCACATGAATCTTCTTACTTTGCAATAAACCTCGTATGCAAGCGCTTTTTAATACCAGTTCGGATTTAGCCAAACAACTCGATAGTGAGGATCCACTCGCTTTTGCCAGAGGGCAATTTCATTTTCCAGGCAAGGATGCCAATAATACCATCTATTTCTGTGGAAACTCATTGGGCCTCTTACCGCGCAATGCCGAAACCGCCATCCAGGCAGAATTAACAAGCTGGAAAAACCTGGCAGTGGGCGGATATTTTGGTGGTAGTCATCCATGGTTGTATTACCAGGACTATCTGCGTCCCTCTATGGCCAAGATCATGGGTTGCGGGGTTGATGAAGTAACGGTAATGAATACACTTACTGTTAACCTTCATCTGCTGATGTTAAGTTTTTATCACCCTACCAAAGAAAAATATAAGATCATTATGGAGGCCGGCGCTTTTCCCTCGGATCAATACGCGGTGGAAACCCTGGTTAAACATTATAAGCTCGATCCCGCAACAACAATCGTTGAGTTATCACCACGCGAAGGCGAAAAAACGCTGCGCACTGCGGATATTGTTTCTGCCATTGAAATGCATGGCACCAGCCTTGCCATGATCATGTTCGGCGGTATCAACTATTATACTGGGCAACTGTTCGATATGGCTGCCATCACCAAAGCAGCGCATGCGGCACATGCCGTAGCGGGATTCGATCTTGCACATGTAGCGGGCAATGTACCCGTTCAACTTCATGAATGGAACGTGGACTTCGCTGCATGGTGCAGCTATAAATACCTGAATGGCGGACCCGGTGCAGTGGGCGGCGTATATATTCATGAACGCCACGCAGGCGATGTTCGAACGCCGCGGTTAGGGGGCTGGTGGGGCAATGATGAGAAGACCCGTTTTAAAATGGAGAAAGGATTCATTCCCAAAACCGATGCAGGCGGGTGGAACATCAGCACGGCACAGGTTTTTAACATGGTTTGCCTGAAGGCCTCACTTGAATTGTTTGACCAGGTTGGCATGGATAAGATTCGTGACAAAAGCATACGCTTAACTGCTTACCTTGAATTCCTGCTGTACCAGTTGCCCGGCCTGGATTTTGAGATCATTACCCCGAAGGAACCGGAAAACCGGGGAGCACAGTTGTCTTTATTTTTCCGGGAAAGAGGAAAAGAAATTCATACAAAAATGAATGAGTGTGGTATCGTGGTGGATTACAGGGAGCCCGGCGTGATCCGTGTAGCGCCTGCGCCTTTGTATTGCAGTTATGGAGATGTTTATCGGTTTTACGAGATACTGAGAGATTTTTTTTAACTGCAAAAGCCCGAATACAGATAGCAGTATAAGCCTGGCTTTTCAATTGGCCGCGGTCCCTGCCATACTTTGCTAAATAAAAAATCATGGCTAAACACTACGCATCTTACCTGGCTCTCGGCGATTCTTACACCATTGGTGAATCCGTTCCCCTGCATGAAAGTTTCCCCTGCCAGACCATTCAATTGTTACGCAAGGCCGGTCTTGCTTTTCATGCGCCCGAGATTGTGGCGCAGACAGGCTGGACAAGTTTTGAACTTGCTGAACACATCCTGCATACAAAACTGAATGAGACCTATGATTACGTTACCCTACTGATTGGCGTAAACAACCAGTACCGCGGCCTGCCACAGGAGGAATTTGAATCTGATTTTATGTTTCTTCTTCGCAAGGCAGTTCATTTCAGCGGGGAACAACCCTCCCGGGTGATCGTATTGTCCATTCCCGATTGGGGCCATACACCATTTGCAGCAAAAAAAGATGCCAAAAAGATCAGCGGCGAAATAGACCAGTTTAACCGCATCTGCGAATCTGCTGCACAACTTGTAAAGGCGCACTATATCAATATCACAGAGGAAACAAGAAAAGCCAAAAAAGACAATACCCTGCTAGCGAAGGACCAATTGCATTATTCCGGTAAGGCCCATTCCATCTGGGCCGAAAAAGTTGCGGCCATAATCAGGCAGCAACATCATAAGTAAGTTTGGCTTGTTAACTGGTTGATAAATGGAGACGCTGTCATTTTTCAGTTGAATTCACAAATCAACCGATACCCGCCCCTGCCAATAAACTGTGCATCTCCCCTGCATAAGCGCGTGCCGCTTCACCTGCTTTTTCTGCAAAATCCACACCACTGCCGGCAAAGATTACGGCCCTGCTCGCATTGATGAGTAATCCGCAGTCCTGATTAAATCCATAGGCAGATACATCTGCAAGGCTTCCGCCCTGCGCTCCCACCCCCGGAACAAGTAAGAAATGATCAGGTATCATTGTACGGATATGTGCAAGGTCAGCAGCGCGTGTAGCGCCTACAACAAACATCAGGTTATCGGGCGTACCCCAGGCGGCAGTGCGTGTAAGAACGGTTTCATACAGGCACCGTCCGTCTGCCATAGGCAACTGCTGAAAATCATGACTGCCCTCATTGGATGTTAGTGCCAGCACTATCGTCCATTTATCCCTGTATTCCAAAAAAGGACGCACACTGTCTTCGCCCATATAGGGCGCAACCGTAACGGCATCAAAAGGCAACATTTCAAAAAACGTACGCGCATATTGTGTAGATGTATTGCCTATATCACCCCGCTTGGCATCGGCGATCTTCAAATGGGTGGCCGGTATGTAATTAACCGTTTTTTCCATGGCGTCCCATCCCTTTAGTCCCTGCGACTCATAAAATGCCGTATTGATCTTGTAACCAATGCAATGTTCCAGCGTGGCATCGATAATTGCTTTGTTAAACGCAAAAACAGCATCAGAACTGCTGGCTAAATGTTTGGGAATCTTAGTGACATCGGTATCAAGCCCTACACAGAGGTAGTTTTTTTTCTCAAATATCTGCGCACGTAGCTGGGAGCGGTTCATGGCATCAAAGATAGGCTTGCCGGTGAGCATTTGTAATGTGGGTTTTGAGAAATTTTTTTGGCAGTTCAGGATAGCATGATTGCGCAACCAATTACCGCTTCGCCACGTTGGAAATGACTGCTACCTTTGCAGCATGGAAACAACTCCTAAATACTATGGCAGCTATCTGCAGCTGGAAAAACTGCTCGATGCACAATATCCCGTAAGTTTTGAACAGGGCAATGAACCCGCCCATGATGAAATGCTTTTCATCATTATTCACCAGGCCTATGAACTCTGGTTCAAGCAGATACTTTTTGAACTGGATTATGTAATGAAAGTTTTTGGACAGGAGAAGATCAACGACAATTCGGAGGACCTCAACCTCGTGCGTCATCGCCTCCACCGCATTATCAATATCATGCAGTTACTGAACCAGCAGGTGCATATTCTCGACACGATGACGCCGCTGGATTTCCTCGAGTTCCGTAACCTGCTCACGCCTTCCTCCGGGTTCCAGAGCAAACAGTTCCGTTTGATAGAAGCGCAGTTAGGACTGCAGATAGACAAACGTCACCAGAAAGAATATTATAAGCGAACCAATGAAGGTGGTTTTACAAACGAAGACTATACAAAGATCAGTGACACCGAAGAGCAGCAAAGCCTGCTGCAATTGGTAAACCGCTGGCTTGAACGCATGCCATTCTTTACGCAGGATTACTGGAAGCAATACCGGCCCGCAACAAAATCGGAAAGCGTATTACATCCCTTCTGGGACGACTACCGCCAGGTTTACCAGTCAGGCCTAACGGAAAGGGAGCAGAATAAGATTCATGATTTTGATTATGTTTTCTTCGAGAAAACGCCCGCCTCGCATAACCCCGAACAGTTAGACAACCTGCGCAGTAATTTTTCGCCTGCCGCATTGCGTGCTGCGTTGTTCATTATGCTGTACCGTGATTTTCCGGTGTTCCAGACCTCCTACCAGGTGCTGGATTCGCTGATAGAAATTGACCACCTGATGAGTAACTGGCGGCACAAACACCTTGTGATGGTTCGCCGCATGATTGGTATGCGTGTGGGTACGGGTAATACATCCGGGGCTGGTTACCTCGAAGGAGCATTAAGCAAACATTTTGTTTACCGCGACCTGTCAGGTTTGTCAACTTACCTGATTGAAAGAAAACGCCTCCCAAAGCTGCCGGGTGAATTAATTGAGAACCTGGGGTTTCATGTGTGATTGCCCGCGGTGGGCGTGGCGATGGGATCATTCTCACTTTACTGGATTTTATAAAGAATCATTTTTATCGGCTAAGTATCGCAAAGAAAACGCTGCTTCCATACCCGGGTACAGAAACCGGTAATTGAATATCCTTACATTCGTGAGATAATCCTGCCGTATGATCCGTAAGAGTATTGCATGTGTCATTTTCCTGTTAAACGTATCGGTCATTTCTGCCCAGGGCAAACAGGCCGATAAAGCTTTGCCTGTCAACCCTGATATCAGGATGGGTAAACTGGCGAACGGCCTCACCTATTATATCCGCCACAATGAAGAGCCAAAAAACCGCGCTGAATTAAGGTTGGTGGTGAATGCAGGATCCATTCTGGAAACAGATAAACAGGTAGGCCTGGCCCATTTTGTAGAACACATGTCGTTCAATGGTACCAGGCATTTTAAAAAAAATGAGCTCGTAAACTTTCTGGAAAAAAGTGGCGTAAACTTCGGAGCCGACCTGAATGCGTATACTTCGTTTGATGAAACGGTTTATGAATTGCAGGTACCCACCGATAGCCCGATGGTATATCAACAGGGATTACTCATTCTCGAAGACTGGGCACACGGGGTGAGTTTTGAACCGGAAGAGATCGATAAGGAACGCGGGGTAATTGTAGAAGAATGGCGGCTCGGCAGGGGTGCAGATGCCAGGTTGCGTGATAAATATTTTCCCGTACTTCTCAAGGGCTCATTGTATGCAAAGCGGCTGCCCATCGGTACCAAAGCCAATATTGATACGGCTCACTACAGCATGCTCACCTCATTCTACAAAGATTGGTATCGCCCCGATCTGCAGGCGGTCATTATTGTGGGAGATGTGGACCTGGCGGAAACGGAAAAAATGATCAGGGAACATTTTGATCGTATCCCCACACCCGTAAACCCGAAAAAAAGAAACCGGTTCAGTATACCCGCTCACACAGAAACACGCACAGCCATCCTTACCGACCCCGAGCAACCGTATAATGTTGTACAGATATATTACACACAGCCCGAAACCCCACCCATCAAAACCGAAATGCAATACCGCGCGGCTATTGTTCGCGACCTGTTTAACCAGATGATGAGCAGCCGTCTCGACGAGATCGCACAAAGACCCGATGCACCGTTCCTGTTTGGAAACAGTAGTTACGGTGGATTTATCGGCGACAAAGACGCGTTTACCTTGTTGGCTGTTGCCAAATCAGGTAAAGACATCCAAACCTCAATTCAAACCCTTCTCACAGAAAATGAAAGGGTAAAGCAATATGGGTTCAGGCAAACTGAACTTGACAGGGCCGTGAAAAATATGATGTCGCGAATGGAGAATGCATACCGTGAAAGAGAAAAAACAAAATCGGCAGAACTGGTACAGGAACTTGTTGAACATTACCTGAAAGGAGAAGCCATCCCCGGTATCGCTTATGAATACGAACTCACCAAAAAATACCTTCCGGGTATAACCATACAGGAAGTGAACAGCCTTATCGCAAAATGGATCAGGCCCACTGACCGCTCCGTTGTGATCACCGCACCGGAAAAAGAAAAGAAAAACCTGCCCACGCAGGCGGCAGCGATGGCCTTGCTGAACAGGCCCGTGGGAAGATTGAAAAACTATGTAGACAAAACAAGTGACAGCCCCCTGTTGCCCGTAACGCCTGTTGCGGGAAGTATCGTGTCTGAAAAAAACTATGCTGCTATTGGCACAACAGAATGGACATTATCCAACGGTGCGCGTGTGATTTTAAAACCCACCAATTTTAAGAACGATGATATCCAGTTCTCAGGCATCAGTTGGGGTGGAAGTTCACTTTACCATGACAGCGACTACCTGAATGCTGCCAATGCAGCTATGCTGGTTTCTGTGGGTGGCATGGGTACAATGAATATGCAGACCCTGCAAAAAGCGATGAGTGGAAAAAACTGCTATGTAGCACCGGCCATTGCCAATTATATGCAGGGGATCAATGGAAGCAGTACGATGAAGGACCTTAGCACCGCCTTTGAACTGCTGTACGGAACCTTTGCGGCTCCCAGAAAAGATCCCGAAATGTTTAATGTTGTGCAGCAGCAGATCAGGGCGCAGATTGAGAACAAGGACAAAGATCCAAACGCAGTTTTTGGTGATTCAGTTAGCTATATCATGGGCAATTACCATCCCAGACGAAAACCATTTTCACTTGCTGACATTTCCAGGATGGATGTAAACAGGGCTTTTGCTATCTACCAGGAAAGGTTTGCCAATGCGGGACAATTCCTTTTTACTTTTGTGGGTAATTTCAGTAACGACAGCATCAGGCCACTGGTAGAAAAATACATTGCCTCATTGCCCGGCACCCCGCAGAAAGATAGCTGGAGAGATGTGGGCATCAGATATCCGCCCGGGCATATAGAAAAAATAATTCGCAAAGGCAGGGAGAACAAGGCCAGCGTGCGTTTATTCTTTAGCGGGAATGCTAACTATACGGAAACAGACAACCTGCAACTGGCACAACTCTGCGCCGCATTGGCTATTCGCCTTCGGGAAGCCATGCGGGAAGATGCAGGCGGCGTATATGGTGTGGGCGTGAATGGAGGCATCAGCAGGGAACCCGTCAATAATTACAGTATAGGCATACAGTTCGGCTGCGCACCCGAAAATGTAGACAAGCTGGTAGCCATTGTCATGGATGAAATAAAAAATACAAAGGCCGATGGCATTCCGCAGGCCAATATTGACAAAGTGATTGCAGAACAAACACGCTCATGGGAGAATGACATAAAAGAGAATAGCTACTGGCGCTTCCGGCTGGAACAGGCTTTTTTTAGAAACGGAGATCCACTGGCTATCCTGAATGCGCGAAACAGGATAAAGGAATTTAATGTAAGCCGGAGTAAAATACTGGCTAACCAATTTTTCTCGGGGGAAAATGTGGTAAAACTGGTTTTGCTGCCGGAAGGAAAATAGCCATGAATCCCGGCACGTTCGAATAAATAAATCCTTTTTATGGAAAATATCACGATCGCTACCGCCCAGTTCGAGAACCGGAGCGGTGATAAACAGTATAATCTCTCCGTTATGGATGCGTTGTCGCAAAAAGCGGCTGCATCGGGCGCACAGGTAATTGCTTTCCATGAATGTTCAGTTACCGGTTATAGTTTTGCTCGCAATCTCTCGCGGGAGCAGATGCTGGCACTTGCGGAACGGATCCCCGACGGTGAAAGCACAAGGCAACTGCAGGCGCTCGCTTCCAAAAACAAAATCAGCATTCTTGCTGGGCTTTTTGAAAAAGACAGCAGCGACCAGTTATTCAAAGCCTATATATGCGTAGATAAAAACGGGTTGGTGGCAAAATTCCGCAAACTGCATCCTTTTATCAATCCGCATCTTCTTCCGGGAAATGAATACTGTGTGTTTGACCTGCTGGGATGGAAATGCGGGATACTTATCTGCTACGATAACAATATCATAGAAAATGTACGCGCAACAAAACTACTGGGGGCAGATATTGTTTTTATGCCGCACGTAACGATGTGTACGCCTTCACCCCGACCCGGCGCAGGCTTTGTGGATCCCTCCCTATGGGAAAACCGTGAGCATAATGCCGAAAGACTGAGGGCCGAATTTGATGGCCCCAAGGGACGGGAATGGCTGATGAAATGGTTACCTGCAAGGGCCTACGACAATGCACTGTATGCTGTTTTCGCCAATCCGGTTGGTATGGATGATGACCAGCTAAAGAACGGCTGTTCGATGATACTGGATCCGTTTGGTGATATCTTGGCTGAGTGCAGGTCATTGCAGAACGAAATCGCGATAGCTACCCTAACTCCTGACAAACTCACGCTGGCCGGAGGTTACCGGTATATGAAAGCCCGCAGGCCATCCCTGTACAAAGACATCGTTGGCCAGTCACATGTTTCTGAGCAAAAAGTTGTGTGGCTTGACAATACCCAATAAGATGTAACCGTCTCCTTTATTTTCCCGCACTGCGTGGTGAAACCCTGCGTTATAACGCCCTCTCATCAGAACCCTACCTACACGGGGTACTGTTTTTGTACTGTTAGCAGTGAACAGTGAATGCTAACGTCAATGCCCGTATCAGCATTGCCCATGGCATGGTAAACTGTGTATTTTTTTACACACTCAAAAATAGTATGATGGTTCGCCTGATCTTTTGTCTTTTTACTGTAGTATCCTTTCAATTTCTCTCTGCGCAGGACTCCGTTGCCATTGTAAGCAACCGGCCTGTAGCAACAGCCTATGCGGGTATTGCGAATGCACCTGCAGGTGCGGATGATGCAAACTTTGCGTCGCCGTATAAAACCAGTTTCAGGAAAGATGCGCCCATTATCATTGCCGGATTAGGACTTACCTACCTCGGTTATAACCTGATCATTAATAAAAAAGGACTCGCCGCCCAGGAACTGGTGAATAAGAAAAAAGCAAATCTTCCGTTCTTTGACCGCGGTAATGCGGGCTATTATTCTGAATCGGCGAATAAAGCCAGTTATATACCATTTTTTGTATCCTTTACTTCACCCATACTTATGGCCGTGTTTGATAAACACCAGCGCGCACATTTTGGTCAGGTTAGCGCACTTTTCCTGGAAGCCATGGCTATTAGCGGTGCGGCCTATACCCTTACGGCAGGCAGCATATCCCGCAGCAGGCCACTGGTATACGAAGGCACTACGGCATCGTTTGATACGCGTACAAGCAACAATTCGCAACGTTCCTTTTTTGCAGGACATGTTTCTGCCACTGCAACGGCGAGCTTTTTTGCTGCGCAGGTATACAGCGATTTTCATCCCGATTCAAAAGCCAAACCTTTTGTATGGGCCACCGCCGCAGCCATCCCCGCACTGGTAGGGTATTACAGGTACCAGGCAGGTCAGCACTTTTTAAGTGATATCCTTATTGGCTATGGCGTTGGCGCCACCGTTGGTATATTGGTACCCAAACTCCATCGCACAGAATTCCTTCGCAATCTCTCCATATCTCCCCAGGTTGGCGACGGCTACAAGGGACTAGCCTTCGTGTATAAATTATAACCGCTACGGTAATTCTGGTTATTTTTGAACGGCTATGATAGATAAAATACATGTAGTCAATACAGAAATACTTTCGGATAACTGGTATACCCTTAAGAAAGTAACCTATGAATTCGAGAAAAATGGCGTTGTGCATACGCATACCCGCGAAGCCTATGACCGCGGCAATGGCGCTACCATTCTGCTGTACAATGTAGCTTCAGGAAACGTTATTTTGACAAAACAATTCCGTCTTCCCACATTTATCAATGGCAATCCTCAGGGCATGCTGATTGAAGCCTGCGCAGGCCTGCTGGATCTTGACCAGCCGGAAGCCTGTATCCGCAGGGAAACCCAGGAAGAAACCGGATACCAGGTTAAAGAGGTAAGAAAAATATTTGAAGCTTATATGTCACCCGGTTCCGTAACGGAAATACTTTATTTTTTTATTGCCGAATATGACGGTTCCATGAAACACAATGAGGGTGGAGGTGTAGCGGAGGAACAGGAAGACATAGAGGTACTCGAAATACCCATTGATCAGGCGATGCATATGATCGCTTTGGGCGATATCAAAGATGCCAAGACCATTATGTTGCTGCAATATGTAAAGTTGCATGGCATTGTTTAAGGCCTGGTTGTGAGTCATAAAATGTCTATGGGTCCATTAAAAAAAATATTAGCCATATCGGGAAGTACCCGCCGTGAATCTGTGAACCTGCATATACTAAAGGCCATTGCAGCTATTTACCGGGACCAGGCAGCGATCACTATTTTTAATGAACTTGATCAGCTCCCCCATTTCAATCCCGATCTCGACACGGATGATCCACCCGCAACCGTACGCTCCTTCCGGTCACAAGTGGAAGAAGCAGATGGTGTGTTGATCTGCACGCCTGAATATGTGTATAGCCTTCCGGGCAGTTTAAAAAATGCAGTAGAATGGACAGTATCCACTACCCTTTTCACAAATAAACCTACTGCACTTATCACCGCTTCATCTTCGGGTAACAAAGCATTTGAGGCATTGCAGCAACTGATGTCTACCATTGGTGCTCAAATCAGTGCGGATACTTCCCTTCTAATCCAGGCTCCCAAAAACAAAGTGAATAATGAGGGTATGATTACCGACGGGCAAACCTTAGCAGATATCCGTGCGCTCATGAATCGGTTTCTCAATACCACTGGTGAGCAGTAACCCGTATCTTTAATGACACCAAAAATCATCCGATGGAAACCTGGGTAGTCTACGCGATCCTGTCAATGATATTTGCGGGCATCACCGCAATACTTGCCAAGTATGGGCTCGAAAACGTTAATGCCGACCTGGGCCTGGGTGTCCGCACAGCTACTATCTTTCTGCTAATCACAGCCATCAATTTATTCGGATCCAAATACAAAGAACTTTCGTTGCTGACCGCCAGGCAGGGCTGGTTACTTGTGCTGTCCGGCGTAGCTACCACGCTTAGCTGGATTTTTTATTACCGTGCTATGAAAGACGGGCTGGTATCTTATGTGGCCGCTATCGATAAGGGGAGTATCGTGATTACACTTGTACTTTCATTCATTCTTTTCAGGGAACCCATGACACCCAAAATAATCGTGGGTGGCGGGATGATCTTTATAGGTATGATCGTTCTTGTATGGAAATAAATTTTGTAACCGAAACAAATCTGAATGAACTGGATACTCTTAATTATTGCCGGATTATTCGAAATAGGTTTTACTACCTGCCTTGGGAAAGCCAGGGTAACCAGCGGACATACCTCCCTTCTCTGGCTCGGCGGCTTTTTTGTCAGCCTCACACTAAGCATGTACCTTCTTTACAAAGCAACCCAAACCCTTCCTCTCGGTACTGCCTACGCCGTATGGACAGGTATAGGCGCAGTTGGCACCGCCATCATTGGCATCCTGTTCTTTAAAGAACCCGCAGATTTCTGGCGGCTCTTTTTTATCGTCACACTGATTGCTTCTATCGTGGGATTGAAATTTGTTTCTGGTTCGGGTGTGTGATTACTGAACGGTTAGAATGGCAAAAATGGTTAAAAGGGTTAAAGAGGTTAGAAACTTTGCAGACGTTGACGATGTGCGAATCGCTTACGTTTCCAAGCACAACGCTACGTAACCACAACGCTGTAACCTGTTTTGCCACCCTACCTACATCTATAACTCCTTTAACCTCTTTAACCCCTCAGCCCCAACCCTACTTAACCAAAATAACAGTCACCCCAGTCCCCGCCAGTCCGTCTGCACTTATACCCTGGGCAATAACCAGGTAGGAACCGGGAACATCAGAAGTATAAAAACTTTGTTTAGTCGCTGACCCGGTGGTTCGAATATCAGGGGACCAGAACAGGAGATTGCGGAGATCCGGTAAACGGCTTGCGGACTGTGCAGCGGTTTCATATACGGGAGAGAAAAATTCACGTTGCAATTGCAATCCGGCATAATCTACAATAATGGCATTTGCATCAAGAGAAAATCCTGCCAGGTCGCCCTGGTAAGTGCTGTAACTGATCACGCCGTCATGCGCAAAATTATGCTGGTAGAATTTACGCGCCACTACATCCACCTTTTTAACCTTCAGCGGATCAAAAGCCATGACCTTATCAACATCAAATACCGGCACACCATCAAATAGCACTAAAGGCGAGGTCTCAAAAAAACTATTGAAGTCGGTATTGCGGATGCGGTAGGAAAAATGATCCTCATTTTTTCGCACACGCACATCCGCAATATATTCCCGCATCACTTCTTCCATGGTTATAAAACGGGTATAATCATCGAGGTAATACCGTTGATCAGGCACACCGTAAAAAGGAAGGGTGTCCATTGTTCGGGGGGCTGAAAACCGTTGTTGTTGATCCGGGAAGAAGGTACCAGACACCTGCGACTGCACACTGTGCGCTACAAGCAAATCAGCCTGTGTCTCAGGCAGGATAAACCCTGGTAAGTCTTGTCCGGAAAATTTTTCAAAAAACGGGTTTGCTATCTCAATGCGAAAAAGACTGTCGGAGCCGCTGTATGTTTGTACGATAATCTCGCTACCACCGATGAAATTCTTTGCATTGAAACGCAGCGAACCATCATTACCGCTCGTGGCCCCTGCAAACAATGATCTCTCACCCGGAACAGAAAGATAAGCCGGTAACTGCACGCCCGGCATGCCATTCCGTTTATGCACAAGTCTTCCTGTTATGAGATGGCCTTCCAATTCTGGAAGAAATTCTGGTTCTTTTGAGGAGCCCTGTAAAACGGTTTCCCATTTAAATCTGCGCCAACCCTGGGTAAGCATTAAATTATCAGCAGCCTCAGCCACCCCGGGCGCTGAAGAAAAATAATAAGCGGGCGACTCAACATTTCCTTTCAGCTCTGATTGCAACCATAAATAACTGAGTATGTCAGACGGATCCATTGCCTGCAGCGAATCCATTAAATACACCCCCATAGAAAGATTAGCGGCAACAGGCGCTGCCTTTGCATCCAGCGCCGATACATCGACGCTCACTTTTTTCCGCAAACCATATTGCGGTGCATCAGGCTTGATATTCAGCAACAGTGATGCGGGCTTTTTGAAAAACAGCCTCTCACAAACCGGCGTGCCCGAACTGCGGAAAACGGTTACGTGTGAAATTCCGTCTCCCAATTGTTTTTTATTGAGCTCCAGGGATGCACTACCATCGGTCAATTCGAGGGTTGCGGAAAAGCTAACCTGCTGGCGGGTATGAACAAGTAACGATACGGATTTATCTCCCGTATTGCTTTGAATCTGCACCCCTATCCTGTCGTCACCCATTTCTTTCACGCGCATCACGATTCCTTCAGGCAACGAAGGCGGTAAGCTTTTATTCAGGCGCATCCCTTCCTGGGTTCTCACTACTGCACGATACTGTTCTCCTTTTTTTACCGCCAGTTCAAAATTACCCATGCCATAACGCAGCGTTGAAAACGCGGCCACAGTATCATTTTTGTTATCAAGGATCGCACCTGTTGCTGCCACCCCTTTGCCCTGAGCGTTCACAATGCGAAAAGCAACTTTACTTGTTAGGCCGGCCACCAGGCTGCCCCCTTCCGGAAAAAACTGGACATCAAATTTCTCCTCCGGTTCCTCCCGCTGCCAGTCAGGTTTGCGAAGCGCGTTCACAATGGTGATTGTTTTCTCAAAAAAATGTTCAGCGCCCTGGTTCTTCATCCAGTTTGTATAGGCGCGAAGCGTATAGCTGCCTGAATTGATCGAGTAGGGCAACTGGAATGAACCGTTACCCATGGCATCTTCCATCGCGATCTTTGCCTGCAGCACAGCTTTGTTTTCTTTCGAAATCAATTCCACATAACTGATTTTACTCAGGTCGAGGGGCCGGTTCCGGAAAGCATCCGTCGCATATATCTTAAACCAAATGATCTCACCCGTCATGTAGAAGGCCTTGTCCGTATGCACAAACAATTTCTCCTGCAGGTTGCCGGAGCTATAGTTAACCAGCTTCTGCTTCAGCATATCTGCATTCTGCGCATGGCCGTGAGTGCACAACAGCAGTAGTGACAATACGCAAGTCTTTATGCAATTTCTATGCATCAATCGCAGGTTTATTTTCACCAGAATGAGGGTTTATCACGGGTTCCGCCCCGGCGGCGACAGTCGAGACAATCCTTTTTTGTAACCACCATTCCACCTCCCGTTGTAAAATAATTGGGCGCAAATGTGGTATCCTGAAAAGTATATATCCGGAAGTCAGTAGGGTGCTGAAAAGTGTTGATCATTACACATACGACTCCCGAGGGCTTAAAAAACCAATCCGTCAACTGGCTATGGTCAATGAATATTCTTTTTTCCGTAATAAACGAAGCGCTTACATAGCCGATTACCGGTTCATTGGGATCAGAAACGCAGTGAATGTTGCCGAGTAACTGCGCAGGCTGCGGGTCAAAAATACTTCCTGTCTGCTGCGTACTTTTTTCAATGATCTGCCAGTATTTATAGGCCTCCCGGGTTAACCCATACTGCCTGACATTGATTGAATACCGCACCATCAGTTTTTCAGCATGCTGCAATATCCTGTTAACAGGTGCGTAACTGATTACATCCTGGCTAAGCGCTTCTGAACTGGCGGTGGCGATATTGGATGACTGGATGGTTCCCCAGCAATTATACTGCTGCAATGCCTGGTTGGAAGGATCTATAAAGTAGATCAGGCCATTGGCCAGCCCCCAGCTTGCCTCTATAGGCGCCCGGTATTGCCAGGTCTCCACATGATCCCATCGATAGTAACGCGTGTTGTTGGAAGGATCTTTGGTATGCGCGAAAATGACCACATCTTTGGTAACCGAATCCTGTTGCCAGCTAAGGCTGTCGATAGCTGGTGTTTGTTTCACGGAAACAAAATCAGATTGGTACACCCCTCCCGAATTCGTCAATATGCGCAACCGGTATTTGCCCGCTGCGTTTAGGTTCAATGCATTGCTGGCGTATGCACCATTACCCTGGGAGAACAAGGGAAATACGCCGCCACTCTCCCCTTCTATGCTTACCTGGGCACCCATTTCCGCCGCGGGCGGAAGGCTGTCGGAGAGATTTTTGGTCCGGCTAAGTTTAATAGTCGTAATGCCATTCGGGTTTGCATTAATTACACCATCAATAACCAGGTAGTTATAATTGACAGCAAGGGCCGGCGGTATGTATGGCTTTTTGCACGCAGCCACTGCCAGCAAACAAAGCAAGATGCAGACAGCCATATATTCCCAGATCCTCATCAGAATTTAAAATTATAGGTGAGGAATGGGATGGCAGTGCCAAAGATAGAGAGCTGGTAGCCTTTGATCAATCCGTTCTCCTGGGCAAAATACACCGAGTAAGGATTCTGCCTGGCAAAAGCATTGTACACGCCGAACGACCAGGAACTATGAGCAATTTTATTAACCCTGTGCGTGCCTTCAATATTCAATGACAGATCGCACCTGATATAATCGGGGATACGGTATTGGTTCCTCTCGGAATAATAAACCCTTTGCGAACCTGCCTGGTTAAACAATGCAATGGGCAGCGTAATGGGCCTGCCGGTGCTGTAAACCGCGTTCAGCGATAAGCTGAGCCGGTGTGAAAATTTATAATTCCCGATCAGGTTCACATTGTGCGGCTTATCAAAATTAGCAGGATAATAATTCCCCTTGTTGATCAGTTCACCGGCAATTGCATCATCCATTTGCAATTGCGTACGCGAGTAAGTATAACTTAACCATCCATTCAGTTTTCCCGCAGTTTTCTTGATCATAAATTCCGCACCATAAGCTTCTCCCCTAGTGTTGATCACATCGGTCTCAATATGTTTGTTCATTACCAGTGATGCCCCGCTTTTGTAATCGAGATAATGCGTCATCCTTTTATAATATACTTCCACAGAGGTTTCTATGGTATTGGACGAAAAATTCCGGTAATACCCAAGTGCTGCCTGGTAGCCCTGCTGGGGCGCAATATGGTTGTCGCTGAGCTTCCAGATATCGGCGGGTGAAATGGCAGTGGTGTTTGACAAAGTATGTATGTACTGGCGCAGTGTATTGAAACTCAGTTTTACAGACGCATCATTGTTAAGGCTGTATCGCAGCGCCAGCCTGATTTCCGGGCCATGCCATGTTTTGATATTTTTTCCTCCGGCATACCTGACTGTATCGCGCATACTCCCTGTTTCTCTGGGCAATCCTGGTACATATTGATACACATCACGAGGACCGAGGTAATTGAAAATCGAATAACGGATGCCTGCGCTGATAGAAAGTTCAGGACTGATATTGTATTTGTCGCCTATATACCAGGCAGATTCCAGTGCCTGTTCTGCGGGCACTTCATTGGAAGCAACCAGTGATTGTGCAGAAGTAGGCTGGAAAGATCCCGGATGAATTTTATAGTAAATACTATGCAATCCAAAATTGATGGCATGTTTGTTATTGGGATTGTAATTGAACTCGGCCCTCGCATGCGTTTGGTTCACATCATACTTTAAGGAATAGGCATTCAGGGGAAACCGCTCACTGCTGATGGAATAATGATAATGATCAGTTCCCGCCGACAACACACCACTGAAAATTGCGCTAAAATTATGCTTCCATTTGATAATCGCATTTCGGTTACCGTATTGATACAATGTATCGCTGTTTAGCCGGAAACGGTCATGGCTCAGATAGCCTGTGAGGTACAAAGTATTTTTTGGATTGATCGTATGCGTAATGTTCAGGTTAATATCGTAAAATGACGCACTGCTGTTGGCATAGGCCGAATTGGGTATCTGTTTCAGTATCCAGTCTGAATAGGTAGTGCGGCCACCAATGATAAAAGTTGTTCGCTCTTTACTTAGCGGGCCCTCAAGCGTGAGGCGGCTGGTGAGCAGTCCGATACCACCCGTACCCGATAATTTCTTACTGTTGCCATCACGGGTGGCAACATCCAGTACGGAAGACAATCGTCCTCCGTACTTTTCAGGAATTGCGCTTTTGTACAATTCCACTCCTTTTACAACATCGGTATTGAAAGCAGAAAAGAAACCAAACAAATGAGACGGGTTATAAATGGTAGCATCATTCAGAAGTATCAGGTTTTGATCCGCCGCACCACCACGCACATTGAAACCGGTGCTTGCCTCTCCCACGGAGGTTACTCCCGGTAATGTAAGCACTACCCGCAGTATATCTGATTCGCCCAAAATAGCGGGCACCTGTTTGATTGTTCGGATATTGAGCCGGTCAACACCCATCTGCAGGCCTCGCACATTGGAGCGTCTTTCGGTGGTCACGGTCACTGCTTTGAGACTGGCAACATAATCTTCCAGTTCAATATTGAGCCTGCCGTCAGTGTACAGCATCAGTTCCCGCCGCGTATCTTTCATACCAATACTGTTCACGCGCAATGTGTGCCGGCCTTTGGGTATGGTAAGGGTAAAATAGCCGAATTGGTCGGTTACGGTTTTGATAGCAGGCGTATCAATGTAAACCGTAGCGCCGCTTATCGCTTCGCCATTTTTCATATCCCGGATATAACCCACCAGTTTTGCATTACCGCGACCGGGTGTATTGGTTTTGGTGCCTATCTCAAATAATTTTTTCTCAATGGAAGCACGCAACTTTTCATTAACCGCTTCCCGCTCTGCAAACACCGGCAGGTTTTCGCGAACCGTGTCATTTGCAGCCGTACGCCTGTCAAAAAAATTTGGAGGCAAAGCCGTCTGAACCTGGTATTTTTTACTGATATAAATGCGCCCTTCTTTGTCTATCGCATAAAGAAACCCGGGTTGTGAAAACACCTGGTGCAGCAGTTCATCAAGGGTTGCCTCTGAAACTTTTACCGTAACCAAAAAACTATCTGTTTCTACCGGGTTGAAATAGAATCGCATTCCGGTCATACTCTCCACTTCCTGTACAAACTTCTGAAACGGTGCATCGGTCAACGCAAGGGTTAATCGTTTCTCCTGCTGGCACAACGCCTGCCCCGCCAGTAACAGGCCCAGGATAAAAACCAATATCTGCGGTTTCCGCAAACGCATGTTCAGCTTTTTAACTGTTCGTAATAGGCAACCGCCTGTACAATAGCGTTGGCCCTGTCCTTCTTGAAATTGATTTCCCTGCGGTTCAGAAATTTCCGCATTTCCGTTTTTCGATCCTTACAGACGGCAAGGATATCACCCTCGCTATCGATGGCATGGTAAACACCATCCTTCTCTATATAGTAATCATCGTATTCCGCAAACTTTGCATCAGCCCCGCCTGCTTTTCCGTCGCCTTCCTCTGTTTTCAGGAGGCGCAGTACCACGCTTTTTCTCTTAACCAGCACGCGTATATTGCCGTTATACAAACGCTCATAGTATCCCGTTAACAGGGAGCCGGCACCAACGGTGCTGCTGTCGAACACCAGCCGGATAAAGGAATGTGTACCCACGGTAAAGTTTCTCACTTTTTCAGGCAGGAGCACCATATAATTTTTTCCGGAAAAATCCTGCGACACAAGTGCATCGCGGGCCATATCGTACAGCAGCGGCACCTTTTCATAATAACTTCCATTGTAATGAACTGTGCCATCAGCAAACTGGTCGCTGAGGTAAAACGGATGACCCCTTACACCCTGCCAGTATCGCTCATAAGCGTTCCCGGTGTACAGCGTTGATGCGGCACCCATACTTTTCGAGTAAAACGAACGCGCCGCGGAAATGGCCCTGGCCGTGGCAGAATCCTGAGCACACAGGTACCCGGCAGCGGATAAGGCTAATAATAGGAGCAAATAAAGGCGTTTCATTGATCGGCAATCACTCTCCGCTAGGCGTATTAAAGGAAATAAGGAGGAAGTTAGCTGAAAAGGATATTACAGAAAAACCTTTTATTTGAAAGGAACAATCCCTCAAAATTTCGGGTGATACGTACCTTCGCTGCAGTACATGAAAAGCATCCTACTGTTTACGCTCATCCTGTTAACTGCCTGCGGAGGCAGGCAAAAAGACTACCAACCGGCAGAGAACGCACTGGATGCGGGCAGGGAGTTTATTAATGCTACTTTACAGGGCGACTTTACCAGGGCCGGTTTTTTTATGGCGCCAGGAGCAGAGAATGAACAACAGCTAAAAGAAATGGAGCGCGCCTACCGCGAAAAAGATAAAGAGGGGCGGCAGCAATACCGGCAGGCTTCCATCAACATCAATGAAGTAAGCGAACTGGCTGCCGACACTACTGTTATCAGGTATAGCAATTCATTGGATAAAGTACCCGAAACTATGCGCGTCGTAAAACAAAACGGAAACTGGCTGGTGGAAAAGATAACCCTCAACTCTCCCACCCAATAATGTTGATTCGAAATATCATATTAGTGGGCTCGGGAGGCATGATTGGTTCGGTCATGCGCTACATGGCGTCGATTATGATCAGGCAGGAACATTTTCCGTACGCTACCTGGGTTGTGAATTTACTGGGCTCTTTATTGATCGGGATGATTATGGGTCTGTCAACAAAACAGGATGGGTTTGCAGACTGGCGGTTATTCCTGGCCACCGGCGTATGCGGCGGATTTACCACCTTTTCCGCCTTTGCCTGGGAGAACCTGCAGCTTTTACAACAACAGCGGTATTCGGCTTTCGTGTTATATATGATGGGCACAGTGGTATTGGGCTTATTAGCGGTAACGCTTGGCTATTGGTTAACCAAATAATGATTCTTTATGGAACAACAAACAGTGAAACATCCATGGCACGGCGTTCCCGCAGGTGATCATGCCCCAAGGATCGTAAATGCGATCATCGAAATACCCCAGGGCTCGCGTTGCAAGTATGAGATTGATAAAGACTCCGGCCTGCTTAAATTAGACAGGGTGATCTTTTCCTCCTTTTATTACCCGATCAATTATGGCTTTATCCCCCAGAGTTACGGTGGCGATAAGGACCCGCTGGATATACTCGTGATCACTTCCCTGCCGGTACAGGCACTCACCCTGATGGAGGCCAAAGTAATTGGCGTGATGCAGATGATAGATGGCGGCGACCCCGACGACAAGATCATCGCCGTGGCCAATACCGACCCGGGTGTAAACCATTACAACAATATCGAAGAGTTACCCCGGCATTTCTTTGATGAGCTGCGCCATTTCTTTGAGGAATATAAAAAACTCGAGAACAAAGCTGTGAAAGTGGAGGATTTTGGCGACAAGGCCCAGGCGCTTGCTATCATTGAAGAAGCACTCACTTTCTATAAAACCAACTTTGTTAAAAATTAAGCTGATTGGTTTTTGAAGGATCCATGGTGGTGTGCTTGATGGTGGTGGTTGATAAACCGTTTGGATTTTTATCACCCGACACAATAAAATCCCTAACAATACTTAACCAGCAACAACCACAGACTACAGACTACAGACTACAGACCACAGACTACAGACCACAGACTTAAATAAATGCACATGACCACCAC
>JANPIE010000161.1:0-16822 GCA_031424835.1 Chitinophagaceae bacterium | reverse complement strand
CAATACAACTATCGCCTGGGTTATTTTTTTAACCGGGAAAAAGGATGGGGTGTAGAGATCAATTTTGATCACACCAAACATATCATTGCCGATAACCAGTCCATAAGGGTAACAGGCACACGAGCGGGCAAGCATATCGATTCCACTGTTAATTTTTCGGAGGCAAATGGCTTCTACTATTTTCTTAACAATGGCGCCAATTTTCTGCTGTTCAATCTCGTTAAGCGCTGGCGCTGGATCGAAAGCCGTAATGGCGGATTTATGCTGGATGCATTGGCAAAAGGCGGTATAGGCCCCGTCATACCGCATGTGCAGAACAGTTTCTTCGGACAGGCAAATGAACCCGGTTTTCAGCTGGGTGGCTGGAACGTCGGGATAGAAACCGGGGTACGCGCCACTTTCTTCAAACATGCATTCCTCGAATTCACCCATAAAGTGGATTACGCCAGCTACTCAGGCCTGAAGATCTACCAGGGAACCGCCAGGCAGTCCTTTGGCACCTATGAATTGATTTTGAGTTTGGGATATACAATACAGGCAGGTAGGAGAGTTAAGAGTTGAGAGTTATGAGTTAAGAGTTGATCATACCCACTCATAACTCTTAACTCATAATTCTCAACTCCCCCAATTATCTTTTTTCCAAAAGCCACCACAACCTCCTCCTCGGCTTCACTTTATAATTTTTACCGATATAGGCCACGATATACTGCATTGCCTCATTGATATCATCTGTGAGTAGTACCAGTTTTTTATCGTCTGCAGATATTGTTCCCTGGGCAATCATGGTATCAATCACATTCATTAAGGGCTGATAATATTCTTTGCCGAACAATACAAGGGGAAAGTCGGTAATGGATTTTGTCTGCGCAAGCGTTAGCGTATCAAAGAATTCATCCATCGTACCA
This sequence comes from Chitinophagaceae bacterium, assembly GCA_031424835.1. GTDB lineage: Bacteria > Bacteroidota > Bacteroidia > Chitinophagales > Chitinophagaceae > Sediminibacterium. The sequence goes on along the minus strand of JANPIE010000161.1, from coordinate 15,917 downwards.
AACCCGCCCGGAAGGATAATAAATGCATAGGAATATTTTACCAGCAGTACTTTCCTGATAAAAAAATAATCAAATGTGATCCATTTGTGCATGTAAGGGTTCGGATACTGCTCATGCGGCAGCTTGATATTACAACCTACTGAGGGGCCATCGTTCTCAAAAGCGCCGCGGTTGGCAGCTTCCATAAGACCGGGTCCGCCGCCGGTCATGGTGGTAAACCCAAGAGCAGCAATACGTTTACCAAACTCCTGCGCCACGGTATAATAGGGGTGGCCCTCCTTGAACCGCGCAGAACCAAATACCGTAATACACGGGCCCAGGAAATGAAATTTGCGGAATCCTTTGATAAACTGGAAGAAAATGTCGCAGGCAAAAAAGAATTCATTGATCCTGGGCTTGGGACCATCTAAATACACCGATTCCTTGGCGGGGATAATTCTTTCTGTTTTTTCCATAGACACGCAGTATTTTCATTGCCTCTTCAAATTAGCATAAAATTTGCTGTCACTACGCAACCCTAACCAACTGCCGCATGATGCTGAAAAAAATACTGCCTTGCCTGGTGTGCTTTCTTTCTGTGGTTGCTGCGGAAGCACAGAAAAAGGTAATTCTCGAAAAGGTATGGCTGGCTACCAATTGCAATTATCTCCAGGACGAATCGATGCGCAGCATTTTTGCCAAACAGTTGCATGGATTACTGCTCAAACACCTGTACCTCCCTTTAGCAGATACGGCCAACATCAACCTGGTTGACCTTTCCACCAAAGCCGGGCCCGCTTACCAGCCGCAACCCTACGGGGGAGATACTTCGGATCTTCACCTCAACATTTCAGTGGGCGAATTTACCCCGGGTATTTTTTTTGCCTCCTTTCCCCTTACCGTATCAGATTCTGCCGTCAGCAAAAATGCAAAAACCATTTTTCGCTTAAGGGCCAGGCTTGAAAAATACGATAACACCACCGTGTATGAGGGTATGCTGGATTTGGTTGTGTCTGCAGGCAAGGGGCAGGGCATGGGTAACGAATCCGTATTGGTATTCGTTCTGCCAAAAACTTTTACCGAGATCATGAAAACAGGTCTCAATCTTTTGCTGAACCCGGCCAATGACCTCACACAGGTTTCCTTAATTGCCGCGCCGGCATTTTCTATGGATAATTATATCGCTCCCAGCGTGGCCGGGCAGCCAAGAATTGCTGTTACTACAGCGAAAGAGATAAGCCAGTACGTATACCAGGATGCCCGGCAGTTGATACGCATGGCCCAACCCGTGTATGAACAGATTATTTACAAGGGTAAAAAAGCGAAACCGTACGCAGCCGGTTTACTTACTGCCATCAAACAGCGAGACAACCACGCCAATTCCGATTTTGTTTTTCTGCGCCAGGAAAGCAGGGATGTATTGCACGATAAAAACTACCAGTTAAAGTTGGTGGTACAGATAGATCCGCAACACCCTTACGCGGTTCCGGAAATGGCATTAACCAATTTTCTGCCAGGTGAACTGCATATACTGCTTTCCGATGCTGATACGCTAACAAAATTTTCCATTCAGAAAGGAATTGTTGCATCGGCTAAGAAAATATTCCCCGGCAGAATTTTCAACGGGGTAGATACCAGCTATGTATTCCGTATTCCGGGCATAACGCAGGAATGGGCACTCAACTATGGGTATATACTTACAGGCAATATTCAAAACCGGGATTTTGAGATCAGAACCAGTGGCCCGCGAAACGCGATAAAAGAGATCTACCTGGATGGCAAACTGGTGAGCATAGCACAGGGCCGGTATGTGCCGGAAATATTTGTGGTTTTTGATGCATCTTTATCCCCTCAATTATTAAATCAGTTATTCGTGATCGGTTTTAACCGCTTTCTTGAATAACGCCAATGCGTTGCCATGCGTGTCATATCTTATAATGTGAATGGAATCCGTTCCGCTATCAACAAAGGTTTTCTGAACTGGCTTCAGACCCACCCTGCAGATATCGTATGCCTCCAGGAAACCAAAGCCGTAAAGGAAAATATTGATTACCAGCAATTGGAGGCGATGGGCTACCACCATCACTGGTTCTCTGCCCAGAAAAAAGGATACAGCGGCGTAGCAATTTTCAGCAGGATCAAACCCGATCACGTGGAATACGGAACCAAACTGGAACAAAGTGATTTTGAAGGAAGGGTGATTCGTGTTGATTTCGGCGACATAACACTGGTAAACGCCTATTTTCCCTCGGGTACCAGTGGCGATGAAAGGCAAACTTATAAATACCAATGGCTGGAGGAGTTCTATGATTGGTTGCAGGAACTTAGAAAAACAAGACCTAAACTGATCGTTACCGGTGATTACAATATCGCGCATAAAGAAATAGACATTCACGATCCCAAAGGCAATAAGAACTCATCAGGGTTTTTACCGGAAGAAAGAAAATGGATGGATAAATTCCTGTCCAACGGATGGGTGGATAGCTTTCGCGAATTGAACCCAACGGCAACAGGGGCCTACTCCTGGTGGAGCCAGCGTTTTCCAACGGTGCGCGCACAGAATAAAGGATGGCGGATCGACTATATTTGCGTAACCGACACGTTAAAGACCGGTATCAAAGCCGCAGGCATTTATCCCGATATCAAACACAGCGATCACTGCCCCATCTTTGCAGACATCAACACTTAATTCTCCGCGGCTACCTCTGATTCTCCGCGGCTCTGCGGTTGGAAAAAGTTTCGAAATTGAGCTTCTCCCATTTCTGACCCCTCACCAACCGCAGAGACGCGGAGAAGCAGAGGTAAACGCAGAGTAAATTTAACCGTATGCTTATATACAATGTAACAACCAAAGTGAACTGGTCCATCCACGAGCCCTGGGTAAAATGGATGAAGGAAAAACATTTACCCGATGTGATGAATACCGGCTGCTTCACTGAAATGCGATTTTTACGCATCCTTGAAACTGATGAAGAAGAGGGGCCAACCTATGCGGCCCAGTTTCACGCAGCAGATCGCGCGCAATATGATAAATATATTGAGCGGTTTGCACCGGCCATGCGAAAAGATGTAATGGACAACTGGGGAAATCATTTCATCAGCTTCCGCTCCCTGATGGAAGTTGTGAATTGAGTGTGGAAACTTTCGCGAATGCATTTTGAGAGGTACAAATCTTCACTATATTCCGTTGCTGATATCTGAAATGCCTGCTGAAAATCCTTTCCGTTGAAACCCTTATCTACACTGTGTTTCACGTGATTAGCTTATTTTGAACGATGTTTTGCTCTAACTGCGCAATACGCTGAAATCCTTTCTGCATGTGGGTTTTACGCAAATATTGAACGTTGCAACGGCAATAAAAATATTTTGCCGAATGATAAAAGCGAATAAATTTGTCGCTCTTATCAAAAAACACAAAAAAACGTCTATGAACAAAGCTGAATTGATTGCCCAGATCGCTGAAGATGCTGGTGTAACTAAGACCCAGGCCAATGCCGCGTTGGATTCTTTTGTAGGTGCCGTTACCAAAACTTTGAAGAAAGGTGATAAAGTAACATTGGTTGGCTTCGGTACTTTTTCGGTATCTAAGCGTGCTGCACGTACTGGCCGCAACCCGCAAACCGGTGCTGCTATCAAGATCAAAGCTAAAAAAGTTGCCAAATTCAAAGCCGGTAAAGAACTGAGTGCCAAACTCTAACTTTTCAGGAAAAACGAATTAAACCCCCGTATATGCGGGGGTTTTTCTATTTTTGCCCCCCACCAGTTCAATTCACTTAAAAAAAAGATCATGGGAAGAGGTGATAAAAAAACCGCAAAAGGCAAAAGATTCCAGGGCTCATTCGGAAAATCAAGACCCGCAAAACCAGGTAAGAAGAAAGCCGGCGTTGTAAAACAATCCTAAGATCACAGATTTTGGATTGTAGATTTTGGATTGGGAAATTTTGAAATGGATCAACCTGCCGGATTCTGTGTACACAGATCCACCGCAGGCCTGCTAATGTAAACAGCAGTTGCCTGGAGTCCAATCCAAAATCTCTCAATTTCCCAATCCAAAATTGGCTATGCTTTCTTTCCCGCTATTTCTTCTATAGCAAGTACCAGCTTATCCAAATCCTGCAACTTTGTATACACATGCGGCGTTACGCGTACGCATGAAATATTCTCCCATACAATGCCCACGGTGTGGATCTTATAATTGTTGAATAATGCGTTGTCCAGTTCTCCGGGCGTCAACCCATCAACCGTTACGCCACAGATAGCACATGAATATTCAGGTTTGAAGGAGGTATGGATCTTCACTTTAGGGATATCCTTCACTTTCATGGCCCAGTAATTCTTCAGGTAGCGGATCCTTTCCTCTTTTCTTTTACTTCCTATCGCATTTTGAAAATTTATCGCTTCACCTATTCCCTGCTCTATTGGGAAACTGCGTGTACCCAGTGTTTCAAATTTGCGGATATCGGGACTTCGTGGTTTATCATTACATACCAGCGGCCATACCTTTTCTATTTTTTCTTTTTTTATCCATAACATACCGCTCCCAATGGGCGCACTCAAGAATTTATGCAGGCTGGTCCCAAAATAATCGCATTCAAGATCGGGTATTTTAAAATCAAGCAGGCCAAAAGAATGAGCACCATCCACGATCACTTCCACCCCATGTCTTTTCGCCATTTGCGAAATTTTCTTAACCGGTAAGATTTGCCCTACCCAGTTAATGATATGCGTAAGGTGGAGGATCTTTGTTTTGGGTGTGATCGCTTTCTCAAACGTTGACACGATCTCTTCATCATTCTCTATTGGGAAATTAAAATTCAATTGCGTGTACACAATACCCTCCCGCAGTGCCCGCTGACGCCAGGCCTGGATCATGTTGGGATAGTCCTGCTTGGTGCCGATCACTTCATCGCCTGCTTTCAGGTCAAGGCCAAAGATCACGGTGTTCAGAGCCTCTGTTGCATTACGGTTCACTGCGATCTCTTCCGGCGAACAGCCCGCCAGTACGGCCAGTTTCTGTCGCAGCGGTTCACGGCCCTGGTCAAGTATCCGCCACATATAGTACGATGGGCCCTCATTGGTCATTGTGTTATACCGCTCTACCGCCTGTTGTACCACCCTCGGCGAAGGGCTGACTCCCCCATTGTTAAGAATAATCAGGTTAGAATTAACCGTGTATGCCTGCTGTATCACGCTCCAGTAATCTTCATCTGCCGCCGCGGCTTCGGGGGAAAGCGCAGCGATCCTCTTCGTCGCAGTTTCCCAGGATGCTGCATGTAACTCATTAAAAAGGCTGCTGGCGGAGAAAGCCCCGGCCAGTAAACCTACCTGCTGTATGAATTTTCTACGTGGTTCCAAATTTTCTCAGATTGAAGAAGAAAGTTAACAATTCCTGACAGTATTTTCCCGCTTATCTTTGCGGGTAATTCAGCGTCAATGAGGAAAAAGATCGTCTATACAATATGCGTTTTGCTTTCAGCATTCAGCGTTCAGCTTGCCAATGCGCAATGCTCTATCTGCACCAAAACCGCCTCTCAACTGGGCGCTGGCCCCGCTTCTGCGTTGAACTCTGCCATTATCTATCTCGCCGCCGCGCCGTTTGCCATCATGGGCTATATCGGCTATAAATGGTGGAAGAACGAGCAGCTAAATAAATAACACTCCGCGCAAACCTCTGCTTCGCCGCGCCTCTGCGGTTGGTTACGGGCCCCGGCAATACAGGCAGTCTAAATTTCGTGAAGCTTACCAACCGCAGAGGCGCGGGGGACGCAGAGTTAGCCGCAGAGATATCTCAAAGATATTTACGAATGAATTTGTAGAGATTATTTTCTGAAGAGGATTCCCACTCTTTTTTCAGCGCTTCTTTGCTGATGTCTTTCATACGGTGTTGCCGGATAAGGTGGTAAGCTCTTTCAACAGGCAACCAACCTCTATGGGTGGTTTCGGCAACTTTTTGATGTGCCGATATCCTTTCAAATAATTCCCTGATGCCTTCTTTCTGTGTAGCGATCGTTTTAACAATGGGTATCTCTGTGGTTGTACGGTTGAATGCCGGAGCCAGCATCATCCGCAGGTTCTGCACAAAACTGTCGGCGCCGGGCCGGTCAGATTTATTCACCACGAAAATATCCGCGATCTCCATCAATCCCGCTTTCATCGTCTGCACTTCATCACCACCCTCGGGAACCATTACCACAACTGTTGTATCAGCCAATCCTGCAATATCGATCTCGCTCTGTCCCACACCTACTGTCTCTACAATAATTTGATCAAACCCCGCAGCCTTCACCAGGTCCGCGATCTCGATGATCTTTGGATGCAACCCACCGAGGTTACCTCGTGCAGCCAGCGAACGGATATATACATGTGGGTGATTGTACCATTCACTCATCCTTATCCTGTCGCCCAGCAATGCACCGTGGTGAAAAGGGGAGGAAGGATCCACACACAGTACGGCAACTTTTTGCCCGAGCGCTATCATTTCACCTATTAATGCATCGGTGATGGTACTTTTACCGGCCCCCGGCGAACCGGTAATGCCCGTAATTTTTGCACCTGAAACCGGCAGGTTCTGCAACAATGCCTCGTACCCTTCTTTTTCATTCTCAACCAGTGAAATGGCCCTCGCCAGTGAAGCAATGCTGCCTTTTTGTATATCGTGCAATAATTCCGTCCACATGATGATTAAAAGTAACCCGGATGCACGAATTTAGACGCATGATGCAACCGGTGTTGAAAAATAAATGGCCCGCACAGTGGATCACTTTATGCCTGGTACTTGTATCAGCGGGCCTGTTATTCAGTCGCGCATTACTATCTTTTGCGTCTGTATTGATGATCATTCCCTTTCTAACAGCTACCCGGAAGAACTTTTTTGAAAACCGCTACCTCCTCCCTGTCATACTTATCCTGCTGCCCGTATGGCTGTCGGGCCTATGGAGCCATGACACCAACACCTGGTGGAACAGTGTTGCCATCAAGCTGCCTTTGCTTACCATGCTGCTGGGATGTTCAGCAGTAAAGCTATCTCAAAAACAATGGTTACTGACTGCGATGGCATTTGTAATACTGGTTAGTATCGGCTGCTCCTGGAGCCTATACCAGTACGCCGCCAACAGCGATGCCATTGAAGCATCTTACCTCACAGCCAAAGTATTACCCACTCTGGCCGATCAGGATTATGTGCGGTTCAGCTGGATGGTTATGATAGCCGTGCTGATCGGTATTAAATGTTTACCCGGGTTGCCATCAAAATCCACGCAGGCCCTATTGCTGTTCCTGCTGGCTTCATTCATTGTTTACCTGCACATACTGGCAACCAAAACAGGATTGATCTGCCTGTATAGCTGCTGTTTTATTTACCTGCTGCACCTGGTGTTCATTAGGAAAAAGTGGAAAATGGGATTATTGATTCTGTTGATGATGTCCATGGCTGCAACCATCGCCTATAAAAGTTTACCCACATTGCGCAACCGCGTGCAGTATGTTGTGTATGATTTCAGTTTGTTTTCAAAGTCTGATACGGGCCGCGGTTACAATGATGCGGCAAGATGGTTATCCATACGCGCAGGATATGCAATCATGCACTCACAACCATTAACCGGCGTAGGTTTTGGTGATATACGCGCAGCTGTTAATGAATGGCATAACCAATTTCACCCGCAGAGTTTTGATTACGAACGTTTTCTACCCGCAAATGAATGGATGGTTTATGGGGCGGGCAGCGGGTGGCCCGGTATGCTTTGTTTTACCGCGGGACTGTTATTGCTGCTGCTGAGAAGCGGTTCAGGAAGCCTGGTTTCGCTGTTACTCTCTGTTACTGCATTCATACCTATGCTCACAGATGATACGATAGAGGGGCAATTGGGTGTAGTACTCTTGTCTTTTATTGCTTTCTTTGGACAACAAAATTTTTCACAACCCGAACCTGGTACATGAACGCATCCCTTTCCGTGGTCATCATCTGCAACAACGAGGCCCATATCATTGCGCGAACCATCGCTGCTGCGCAACAGGTATCAGACGATGTGGTGGTGGTGGATAGCGGCAGCACTGATGGTACCCAGCAGGTTGTGGCCGACAGCGGTGCGCGATTACTGGAAACCGCCTGGGAAGGGTACGGCCCCAATAAAAATAAAGGAGTGGCCCTGGCCAGGCACGACTGGATACTCTCTATCGATGCAGATGAGGTTCTTGATGAAAAGCTTATCAAACATTTGCAGGACCTCTCACTACGAAACACCGCTGTCGTATATGTTATCCGTTTCCGTGCGTTTCTGGCTGGTAAAATGATTCGTTATGGAGAATGGGCGGGTGACCGGCATATCCGTTTGTACAACCGTCATCATACCAACTGGAACGATGCACAGGTACACGAAACCCTGCAGTTGCCGCCCGGTACCGTACTGTCTACGCTAGGTGGTTATATACATCACTATACTTCACGCGACCTGCATGAATTTGCGGTCAAGAGTGCCAGGTATGCCATGCTAAATGCAGAAAAATATTATAAACAGGGTAAAAAGGCAAGCTGGTTACGTTGCCGTCTTGCGGGCCCTTTCTCTTTCTTTGCCAACTACCTCCTGCGTTTGGGCTTTTTAGACGGTGAAGCTGGGTACACCATTGCCAAAATGAATGCATGGTATACCTGGTTGAAGTACACCCGGCTACGCGAGCTTAATAAGCAGCAGAACTTGAAATTTTGAACATGGAACATAGGATTAGGTAGATTAGACGCAAGGCCTCATCCTATATCAATTATTCCTTGGGCGATAACTCTTTGTAGTTCTGTGTATCCGGTGTCTTAACGGTGAAGCATTCGCACCATGATCGAACAGAAGACTTCACCGCAAAGACACGGATGGCAAAGAGAGCCATGGAGACCTTTTCTCTATACCGGCCATACCATCGATGATCGGGGTAGTGCACATAATTCTACAGGGTACATTTGAAATGAATTCATTTTCAAACTGCCACTATGTTGCAGTGCGACAAATTTTCAAATTAACTAATTTTGCAGAATGACGAATTTCGTTCCGATATTTCCTCTCGGTATCGTGGTATTTCCGGGTGAAAAAGTAAACCTCCACATTTTTGAACCACGCTACAGGCAACTGATCAATGAATGTTATTCGGCTAAAAAGCCCTTTGGCATACCTACGGTTCTCAATTCGGCGGTGGCAGAGATGGGAACACTGGTAGAGATCACGGAAATAGTGGAAGTGCACGAAGATGGAAAAATGGATATCCGTATCAGGGGTCTGCAGGTTTTCAGGATTCTGGAAATAGTGAAATCCATCCCTGAAAAATTATACAGTGGTGCCATTGTTACTTACCCAGAAAATGATATACGTTACAAAGTGATGATGCGCAAAGTTATTGCCGCATTACTGGAACTTCACCGGCTATTGAAAGTTACCAAGGATTTTAAAAAAACTGAGGCTTCATTGGTAAGCTATGATATAGCACATCATGCCGGACTATCTCTGGAAGAAGAATACGAATTACTGGGCCTGTTACAGGAACTGCAGCGGCTCGAATACCTGAAAAGACATCTTGCCAAAGTATTGCCCGTGATAGCCGGCATGGAGAACCTTAAGGATAAGATTAAACTCAATGGCCATTTCAAAGAACTGAAAGGGTTTAACTTTGATTTCTAACAGCTGTTTATGCAAACAACCCTTTGTTTTGATTTTGGTAATACCCGTTTAAAATGTGCTGTATTTGAAGGAAGGGAATTTAAAGAGGAATGTGTGCTGGAAACGCCCGATGCCAGCGGGGCCACTCCATTTATAGAGAGATATAAGCCCAAATGGACCATTCTTTCCTCTGTAATCAACCACGCGCCGGAACTGGAAACATACCTGGCCGGTAACAGCCAGTTTCACAAACTGGACCATAACAGTAAACTGCCCGTAACCACACCGGTAGGAAAGCCCGAGACCATTGGCGCAGACAGGCTGGCCATCGTATCAGCAGCGGTGGACCTGTTTCCGGGGCAGCATAACCTGGCTATCGGACTGGGCACCTGCATCACGTACAATTTCGTAAACCGCGCACACGAGTTCCTTGGGGGGAGCATCTCCCCGGGTATGCAAATGCGGTTCAGGGCCATGCATGAACAGACCGCTTTGCTCCCTCTCATTAAAGCGGATCATAACTTTCCGTTGGTAGGTTACGATACGAAAACCAATCTTCTGAGTGGTGTGATCCTTGGTATGGCTAAGGAAATTGATGGAATAATTGAAGCTTATGCATTGAAATACAACAACTTTAACGTGCTGTTAACCGGGGGTGATATGGGTTTTTTTGTGCCGCACCTAAAAAACAAGATATTTGCCGACCCTTACCTAATTTATAAAGGCTTGTATGCGATCAGTGCGTCTAACCATTTCTAACATCTCCAGGCTTTGTTTGGTATTTGTTCCGGTACTCTTCCTTTTGACGGCAAATGCCCAGGAAAACTCTCCTTTTTCCAGGTACGGGCTGGGTGAATTCTATACCAACCAGCATATCATCAGCCGTTCCATGGGCGGCCTTACGGCAGCGTATTCCGACGGACTTAACAACAACGTAGGACAATCCATCAACTTTAATAACCCGGCCACCTACAGCACCCTGTATATGGCTACGCTGGACCTGGGACTAACCATTGATACCAGAACGCTGAAAAGCATCAACCCTTCGGGTAAATTTAATTCTGCCAATTTTTATCCTTCTTACCTGGCTCTGGGCGTTCCATTAAGCAGGTTAAAGGGCTTGGGCCTGGCATTTGGTATTAAACCGGTTAGCAGGATCAATTATTCCGTTGAGAGCAGGGGCAGGGCGGCCGGAGACAGCATTCAAACCTTATTCGAAGGCTCGGGCGGCCTTAACCAGGCTTTTGTGGGCCTGGGCAAAAGATGGAAGAATTTTACACTGGGCTTTAATACCGGTTACAATTTTGGACGGAAAGAAATTGAAACCCGTAAGAATTTCCTGAATGATACCGTTGCCTATTATTTTTCAAAATCTTCCACCACTACCAATTTCGGCGGCGTTTTCCTGAATGGCGGTGTTCAGTACGAAGTTACCCTGCGCAAGAAGGTGAATGCAGAGGCAAAAACCACGGAAAGTCACCTGTTGCGTTTTGGCCTTACCGGCACCCTCCAGCAGAACATGAGCGCTACGCAGAATATTGACAGGCAAACATACTCTTATACCAATGCGGGCGATCTTAAAATCGACAGCGTTACCACGCAGGAGAACATAAAGGGTAAAGTATTGCTTCCTTCTACTTTCGCAGCAGGGGTAACCTTGCATAAAACAACCTCCAATTCGAGGGGGGTGTTTGAACTCTGGTCTATCGGCGCTGAATTCACATCCACGCAATGGACCAAATTCAGGTTTTATGACCAGGCAGATAAACTTTCCAATAGCTGGCAGGGCAAACTGGGCATACAGTTTTCACCGGACCCATTAAGCAGCCGCAGCTACTGGAACGCGGTTAACTACCGCGCCGGTGTGTATATAGGCAAGGATTATATAAATTCTGATGGCAATGGCCTCGCGCAGTTTGGTGTTTCCTTCGGTGCGGGTTTTCCTATCCGCAAATGGACAAGTTATACCGAACAGTACACGGTAATGAATACCGCACTGCAGTTTGGCAAACGCGGATCAAATGTTAATAATGTCACAGAAAGCTATGTTCAGTTTTCATTGGGAATTAGTTTAAGCGATATTTGGTTTGTGAAACGCAGGTATGACTAATCAAGCTTTTACAAAAAAAACAATACTGGCAGCCCTTATCAGCGGCTGCTTTTTTGTGTATGCCTGCGAGAACGACGTAAACGCCGTTCGCGAACTGGGCAGGAAAAAAGCGGGCGTTGACGAAGGCAGGAACATTGAAAGTTACCTGAGCATGAACGGGAAAATGAAAGCCCGTCTAACCGCGCCGCTGGTATTACGCTACCAGGGCGACAGCGTGTCTAAAGCAGAATTCCCCAACTCGCTGCATGTAGATTTTTTCAATGATACCCTCAAAGTAGAAAGCCAGTTACGCGCCGACTACGGACGATACCTTGAGAATGATAAAAAAGTTTTCCTTCGCGACAATGTGGTTGCATTCAATATCAAAGGCGACACTTTATTCTGTGCCGAATTGTATTGGGACCAGAACGCGGGTAAATTTTATACCGATAAAAAAGTGATCGTAAGTAAATCTTTCCGCAACAGCCTGTTCATTGGCCTGGAAGGAATGACCTGTAACCAGGATCTGACAGATATACACCTCTTCAAAATGCAACCCGGCAGCTTTTTCAACCTTCCTGATAGTGCCACCAAAACAACTGCGGACACTACTGTTAAGCCAAAATAAGGGAGGCGACATTTGTCGTGTTGGTAGGCGACACACTTTAAAGATTGTGTAAACCACACAGGCCCCCGGATTTTTTAGCCAGAAAGCATAAACCCGCAATTCCAAAATCCCCAATCCAAAATTCCAAAATAATCCTAACCTTGCATACTAAAAATCTCAAGCATGGAATACAGAAGAATGGGCAAAAGCGGCCTGCAGTTAAGCGTATTGAGTTTTGGCAGCTGGGTAACTTTTCACAAACAGATAGCCGATAACAGCGCCGATGCGTTAATGGGTCTCGCATATGATAACGGCATCAATTTCTTCGACAACGCAGAAGTATATGCGCTGAGCGAGAGTGAGAAGATGATGGGCCGCGTGCTGAAAGCGAAAAACTGGGACCGTACTTCCTATACCCTTTCTTCAAAAGCCTATTTTGGGTGGAGAGGAGAAAAAAACAAACCGAACCAGACAGGCTTGAGCCGAAAACACCTGATGGAAGCCTGTCATGAAGCGTTGCAGAGATTACAGACCGATTATCTCGATATCTATTTCTGTCACCGTCCCGATACAAATGTGCCCATTGAAGAGGTGGTTTGGACAATGCACAACCTGATACAGCAGGGCAAGGTATTGTATTGGGGCACCAGCCAGTGGAGTGGTGCGGAGATCATGGAAGCCCATAGGGTTGCGGATCGTTTTGGACTGATCGCTCCCACTGTGGAGCAGCCGCAGTATAATATGTTTGAGCGATTCAAGATGGAGCAGGATTATATCCCTGTGTTTAAGAATGCAGGATTGGGTACAACCATCTGGAGCCCGCTGGCCGCTGGATTTTTGACGGGCAAATACAACAACGGCATCCCAGCAGATTCCAGACTGGCGATAGAAGGGTTTGACTGGCTGAAAGAAAGATGGATACAGGATACCAAACTCGAAAAAGTAAAACAACTGGGTGTGTTAGCCGATGAGCTGGGTGTATCACTCGCTGCCCTTGCCATTGCATGGACCATTAAAAATCCAAATGTAACAACGGCTATTCTCGGTGCTACCAAAAAAGAACAGTTGACGGAAAATTTGAAAGCATTGGATGTGGTGAAATTGTTGACTGATGATGTAATGAACAAGATCGACGACATCCTTCAGAACAAACCCAAACTCGACCTGGCGTAGATAAGGTTTCTCTGTGCAACTCTGTGTATTCTGTGGCTCTGTGGTGAAGCCTTCGCTTCGATAATGATGCGAAGGCTTCACCACAGAGCCACGGAGGCTACGGAGTTCCACAGAGAAATTATTGCTGCCCATACGTCCTACAGTACAAGTGTGCGACGCAACCAAAGCCGCCCAAAGGGCCAAAAGCCCGTCCTACCCAAAAACACTCCGTTTTTACCCGGAAATCGCATCTTTAGGGTCGTATATGACCAATCTCCAAATCTCCCAATCCAAAATCCAAAATTTTCCTGGGAGGATTCCAACCTTTCAATCACCCCGCACTCCTATAACCGGATCTACTATTTGGAACAGGTAACTACCATACAAACGGCTGTTGTGAGAAGAGCCTGCAAAGGAGATGCAGATGCGCAGGCCTGGCTATACCAGCAATATAGCCGGAGCATGTTCAATATCTGCACCCGGATGACGGGCAATCGCAGCGATGCAGAGGATATCCTGCAGGATGCTTTTATCATCGCCTTTAAAAACCTGCACCAGTTAAAAGAAGCGGTTCAGTTTGGCGGGTGGTTAAAACGGATCGTGGTGAATGAATGTATCCGTGCCGGCAAAAAAAGCTTTTACTGGAACGAATGGGAGGACGACAGGCATAACCAAATAGTTTCCGAAGAGATGGAATGGTGGAAAACAGTTGATTTCAACATCATACACCAGGAGATCAAAGGTTTACCCGATGGGTGCCGGCAGGTGTTTAATTTATTTGTGGTGGAAGATTACAGCCACAAAGACATTGCCGAACAACTGGGTATAACAGAATCAACGAGCAAGAGCCAGTACCATCGCGCAAGACAATTGTTAAAAGAAAGAATCACCAGGCAATTACAGATACATGGATGAACTAAAAAAATATCTACAACAAAATGCTGATAAGCTCAACCTGGATGAACCGCGTCCGCAGGTGTGGGAGCAAATCAAACAGGAAGTTGGGGTGGCTAAAAAAAGCAATGTGGTAATGCTGGTTACCCGTTGGGCAGCAGCCGCCTGTGTGCTGGCACTGGCGGGCCTGGGTGTATGGTACCTGTCAGCCGATCAACCCAACCCTGCGCCGGCCGTTACCCTTGCCAAAGCGGACCCGGATAAAAAACCTGCCCCAACTGAAGAGGAACCAGCGCCGGTGGAACAAAAACAGGAAGCAGGTGAGCAAACCAACCTGGTTGCCAGAGCCGTTAGGGTACCTAAACAGCGTGCTACTAACCCGCCCGCTTCATCGCAGGCTAATGCCGGCTTGCGGATGCTCTCCGAAATAGAAACCAGCTTTACGCAGGTGATCAACCTGCAAAAAGCAAGGGTGGGCACCACACCTATGTATGCGGAAACACCTGAATACTTTAATGATTTCAAGGTACAGATCCGCCAGATGGAGAAAGATGAAAAAACGATCAAGGCAGATATCTCAAAACGCGGATTGAATGATGACCTGCTGGATCAGTTGATCAACCTTTACCAGCAAAAGCTGAATATCTTAAAGCAACTGCAGATTGAAATGAATAAAACCAACAACCGCTTTAAACAAAACCGCGGGCCTGTTGACTCTACCAGAACCTATTTCCTGAACATCTAAAAGTTTATGACAATGAAACCATTTATGCGTAATACAATATTGGCGGTGCTGCTGATGGGTACCGTTAATTTTACCCAGGCGCAACAGGCGGTAAAAGCTGCCGCCCGTCCCTCTGTTTCGGTAACACAGCTTGCACCTGCAGCCGAGTTTGGTTCGGCCAACCGGTATTATTATACTACAGATAGGGAGATTAACGAAGCGGACCTGAAATCAAAAGAAGTTAGCAAAGAGATCACTGCTCCCAAAGGTGCCGATGTTTTTATTGAGAATTCTTCGCGTGGTATTGTGATCAAAACCTGGGATCAACCAAAAGTAAAAGTGACCACCACCGTTTATTTTGAAGGCGACAGCAAGCTCAGTGATGAAGAATGGCTGGAAAAAGTGAACCTCTCCCTCAAAACGTTGGGTTCTGCGATAAAAATTAAATCAGGTACCATCAGCAGTACACCGGGTGCCTATACAATATATGATGGCCGGGGCTTTAGTTACAATGGAAGTGGTGTGGCTGTTTTTAATGCCGAGGGGCAGAACATCGGCACCAAATCCAATATGAAAAGAATCGTTACCGTTACCGTACCCGCCGGCAGCAAACTGGATATTGAAAGCAGGTATGCCGATGTGCAACTGCCCGGCAATATTGGTGACGTGAATGTGGATATTGCCAATGGCAACCTTGAAGCAGAGAACATCGGCAAACTGGTACTGCGCTCAAAATATTCCAACGCCAATGTGGGGGATGTAAAAACGGCCGAGCTCGAATTTACCAATGGCCGCTTCAGCGCAAATATGATTGACGACCTGGATATTGACAGCAAA